>JAYSCT010000012.1:0-28478 GCA_041914785.1 Roseateles sp. | reverse complement strand
CGCCGTCGCCGTCGCCGTCGCCGTCGCCTTCGGGAGGCGGAGGTGGCGGTGCGGCATCCGTCGGCTGGCTGGCCGGGCTGGCCGCCGGCGCGCTGGCGTTGCGCCGGCGCAAGCCGGGCTGAGCCGGGCCGACGTGCAAAAACGGCCTGGGCACGGAGCGCGATGTGCGCACTCCGTGCCCAGGCCGTTCAATTTTTTCAGGAGGGGCGTAGCCGTCCCAGGCCCGTTCCACGGGCCGATGGGCGCCTGCAGGGCGCCCGGCTGTCTTCAGGCGCCGATGGCGTTGGCGGCGGCGCGGCGCGCCAGGAAGTCGCCGAATTGGGCCACCAGGGCAACCACCGAGAAGGCCAGCGTGACGTAGAGCAGTTCCATTTCTTTCCCTTTGTGCTTTGTTGATGCAGCCGAAGTATAAGGGTTAACACCTGGTAGTCAAGGGTTAACCCTAGAAATCTGGGGTTGCAATCACGCTGTCACAACATCTGGAGCGCCTTCGCTATATCGATTGCATATAGCAGCAGCGAAAGAATCAATATTTCAGAACTAGCTGCCCCTCCTAAGCTCCTGGCGTCCCTGAAACGACCCTTGAGCCCATGCGCATCACCAAGCTGACGACCTACCGCGTTCCGCCGCGGTGGATGTTCCTGAAGATCGAGACCGACGAAGGCGTCGTCGGTTGGGGGGAGCCGGTCATCGAGGGCCGGGCGCGCACCGTCGAGGCGGCCGTGCACGAGCTGTCCGACTACCTGGTGGGCCAGGACCCGTCCCGCATCAACGACCTGTGGCAGGTCATGTACCGCGCGGGCTTCTACCGCGGCGGCCCGATCCTGATGAGTGCCATCGCCGGCATCGACCAGGCGCTGTGGGACATCAAGGGCAAGGTCATGAACCAGCCCGTCTACGAGCTGCTGGGCGGCCTGGTGCGCGACAAGATGAAGGTGTACTCCTGGGTCGGCGGTGACCGCCCGGCGGACATCATCCGCGACATCAAGCGCCTGCGCGAAGGCGGCTTCGACACCTTCAAGATGAACGGCACCGAGGAGCTGGGCATCGTCGACAGCGCGCGCAAGGTGGACGAGGCGGTGGCCCGCATCGCCGAGATCCGCGCGGCCTTCGGCCACGACATCGAGTTCGGCATCGACTTCCACGGCCGCGTGGCCGCGCCCATGGCCAAGCCGCTGCTGAAGGCCCTCGAACCGTACCGCCCGCTGTTCGTCGAGGAGCCCGTGCTGGCCGAACAGGCCGAGTACTACCCCAAGCTCGCCGAGCAGACCGCCATTCCGCTGGCGGCCGGCGAACGCATGTTCTCGCGCTTCGACTTCAAGCGCGTGTTCCAGGCCGGCGGCATCTCCATCGTGCAGCCCGACCTGTCGCATGCCGGCGGCATCACCGAGTGCTTCAAGATCGCGGCGATGGCCGAGGCGCACGACGTGGCCTTCGCGCCGCACTGCCCGCTGGGCCCGGTGGCGCTGGCGTCCTGCCTGGCGGTGGACTTCGTGTCCCACAACGCCGTGCTGCAGGAACAGAGCATGGGCATCCACTACAACAAGGGCGCCGAGCTGCTGGACTTCGTGAAGAACAAGGACGACTTCCGCATCGAGGACGGCTTCATCAACCCGCTGCGCAAGCCGGGCCTGGGTGTCGAGATCGACGAGGAACGCGTCATCGAGGCCAGCAAGAATCCGCCCGACTGGCGCAACCCGGTCTGGCGCCACGCCGACGGCTCCGTGGCGGAGTGGTGATGAGCCCGGCGAAGCTGATCGCGCTCGACTGGGGCAGTACGCGGCTGCGTGCCTTCCTGCTGGGCGACGGCGGCGAGGTGCTGGCGACGCGCCAGTCCAACGACGGGGCGGCCACGCTGAGCGGTGCCGATGCCTACGCCGCGGCGCTGGCCGCGCTGGTGGGCGACTGGCGCGCCGAGCACCCGGCGCTGAAGCTGCTGGCCTGCGGCATGGTCGGCAGCCAGTACGGCTGGCGCGAGGCTCCCTATGTGCGCTGCCCGGCCGACGCGGCGGCGCTGGCGGCGCAACTGCTGACGCTGGATGACCAGCTCGGCATCGTGCCCGGCCTCGTCGACGACGCGGCGCAGCCCGACGTGATGCGCGGCGAGGAGACGCAGATCGTGGGTGCGTTGGCGCTGCATCCCGAGTTGGTTGCCGACGCCTGCCTGGTGCTGCCCGGCACGCATGCCAAGTGGGCGCGCGTGAAGGCCGGCCGCGTGACGGGCTTTGCCACGCACATGACCGGCGAGCTGTTCGCGCTGCTGCGCCAGCACTCGGTGCTGAACCGCCTGATGCCGGCCGACGGCAGCTCGCCGGCATCGCCCGAGGCCTTCCTGAAGGGCGTGGACGCCGCGAAGCAACAGGGCGGCCTGGGCCATCAGCTGTTCGCCGTGCGCACGCTGGGCCTGTTCAAGCAGCTGTCTGCCGAGCAGCTGCCCGACTACCTGTCCGGCCTGTTGATCGGCCACGAGCTGGCGAGCGAGCTGAAGGGCGACACACCGCGCGTGGCGCTCATCGGCGACCCCGCGCTGTGCGCCCGCTACGCGCAGGCGCTGACGCACCTGGGCCAGCCCGCGCCGCTGCTGCTGGACAACACCGCGCCGGCCGGCCTGTGGGCCCTGGCGCAAACCATGAATCTGATCTGACATGCTGGACCAAGCCCTGCAACACCTGCCCCTCGTCGCCATCCTGCGCGGCGTCAAGCCTGACGAGGTCGAGGCCATCGCCGACGCGGTCTATGCCGAGGGCTTTCGCGTCATCGAGGTGCCGCTGAACTCGCCCGACGCGCTGGACTCCATCGCCCGCCTGGCGCGCCGCATGCCGGCGGACGCCGTCGTCGGCGCCGGCACCGTGCTGAGCGTGCAGGCCGTGGCCGACGTGCAGGCCGCGGGCGGCCGCGTCATCGTCATGCCGCATGCCGACGTGGAGGTCATCCGCGCGGCCAAGGCGCGTGGCCTGTTCTGCGTGCCCGGCGCGGCGACGCCGACGGAGGCCTTCGCCGCCGTCAACGCTGGCGCCGATGCGGTCAAGCTGTTCCCGGCCGAGCTCATCACGCCGGCCATCGTGAAGGCGATGCGCGCGGTGCTGCCCAAGGCCTTGAAGCTGCTGCCCGTGGGCGGCATCACGCCGGACAACATGGGCCCTTACGTGAAGGCCGGCGCGGCCGGCTTCGGGCTGGGCTCGGCGCTGTATGCCCCGGGCCTGACGGCGGCTGAAGTCGCCCAGCGCGCCAAAGCGTTCGCCCAAGGCTGGCGCGCGCTCTAAGAAAAAAGCAACACCTGGAGACCGCATGTTCTGCATCCGTCCGCTGACCGCGGCGCTGCTGGTGGGGGCGCTCGCCTCTGCGGCCGGCGCCGACACGCTGCTCAAGCTCGACGCCCGCGCCGCCGTGCCGGCGCCGACGACCGGCTACCTGAAGCTGGGCGCGGCCACGTCGCCCAAGGGCGAGACGCTGGCCGCCAACAGCCAGTACCTGCTGAAGGACGGCAAGCCGTGGCTGCCGGTCATGGGCGAGTACCACTTCAGCCGCGCGCCGGCCTCGCAGTGGGCCGACCAGCTGCGCCTGATGAAGGCCGCCGGCCTGGACGTCGTGGCGACCTATGTGTTCTGGAACCACCACGAGGAACAGCCCGGTGCGTTCAACTGGCGCGGCAACCATGACCTGCGCCGCTTCGTGCAGCTGGCGCAGGCCGCCGGGCTGAAGGTGGTCGTGCGCCTGGGCCCGTGGTGCCACGGCGAGGTGCGCTACGGCGGCATCCCCGACTGGGTGGTGGACGCCATGCCCACGCGCGGCAACGACCCCGAGTACCTGGCGCTGGTGGACCGGCTCTACGGCCAGATCGGCAAGCAGATCCAGGGCCTGCTGTGGAAGGACGGCGGCCCCGTCATCGGCGTGCAGCTGGAGAACGAATACAACCTGCGCGGCCCCGGCGAGGGCGAGGCCCACATCAGCGAGCTCAAGCGCCTGGCGCTCAAGGCGGGCATGGATGTGCCGTTCTACACCGTCACCGGCTGGGACGGCGCGGTGTACCCGTCGGGCGAGGTGACGCCGGTGTTCGGCGGCTACCCCGACGAGCCGTGGTCGCGCAGCGCCAAGGAGCTGCCCCCGAAGGAGACGCACGCCTTCCGCTTCAACACCCGCGTCAGCGGCGACCTGGGCGCGCAGACCAAGGCGCACGGCCTCGGCACCGCCGAGTCGGACAAGGACAAGGTGCCGTTCTTCGGCGCCGAGTACGGCCCCGGGCTGCCGGCCATGTACCGCCGCCGCACGCTGGTGTCGCCGGACGACATCGCGTCCATGCTGCCGGTGCAGATCGGTTCGGGCGTGAACCTGCTGGGCTACTACATGTTCCACGGCGGCCGCAACCCGGTGGGCCTGGGCGGCACGGGTCTGGAGGAAAGCACGCTCAGCGGCGGCTACAACGACACGCCGCGCATCAACTACGACTTCCAGGCGCCGCTGGGCCCGGACGGCCAGCAGCGGCCCGTGCTGACCAAGCTGCGGCCCTACCACTACTTCCTGCGCGACCACGGCGCTGCGCTCGCGACGATGACGGTGCGCCAGCCCGAGCGCTCGCCCGCCAGCCCGGCCGACCTGCAGACGCCGCGTTGGTCCGTGCGCGCCAACGGCGACAGCGGCTTCCTGTTCTTCAACAACCACGTGCGCCAGTACGCCATGCCGGCGCAGCAGGGTGTGCGCTTCGAGGTGCAGCTGCCGGGCGGCGCCGTCACGCTGCCGAGCAAGCCGGTGGACCTGCCGAACGGCGCCTACTTCGTCTGGCCCATCAACCTGGACCTGGACGGCGTGCTGCTGCGCCACGCGACGGCCCAGCCGGTGGCGCGCCTGGATGCGGGCACGCAGGGCCTGGTGCATGTGTTCGCGGCGACGGCCGGGGTGGACGCCGAGTTCGCGCTGCCCGACGGCCTGAAGGTGCTGGCGCCCGACGCCGGCCGGCTGCAGCGCATCGGCACGCGCGACGGCCGTGCGGTCAGCGTGCTGCTGCTGCCGCCCGAGCAGCTGGCCCAGCTGCAGATCCTGGACATCGCCGGCCAGCGCCGCCTGGTGTTCAGCGAGCAGCAGGCCTGGGTGGCCGACGGCAAGCTGCAGCTGCGCGGCCTGGCCACGGCGCCGCTGCGCGCGGCCGTCTTCCCGGCGCTGCCCAAGCCGGCCGCGCCCGGGCTGCAGGTGCGCCAGGACGGGCTGCTGCAACGCCTGGTGCTGGACGCCGACGCCGCCGAACCGCCGCTGCAGGTGCGCCAGACGCGCCCGGCCCGCAACGCGCCGCCCATCCGCATCGGCGGCCATGCCAACGCGGCCGTGCAGCCCATCCCCGAGGCCTTCGCGGCGGCCGGCACCTGGGCGCTCAAGCTGCCGTCGGCGCTGCCCAAGGGCGCCGAGGACGTGCTGCTGGAGCTGGACTTCGTCGGCGACATCGGCCGCGTGTTCGCCGGCCCGACGATGCTGGATGACTGGTACTACAACGGCCAGCGCTGGCAGATCGGCCTGAAGCAGTTCGGCCTGAAGCCCGGCGCCGAGCTGAAACTCAGCGTGCTGCCGCTGCGCGCCGACGCGCCCATCTACATCGATGTCGCCCACCGCCCCGCGTTCCCGGCCGGCCAGACGCAGGTGGCCGAGTTGCGCGGCGCCCGCTTGCTGCCCGTGCGCCGGGTCGCCATCGCGCCCTGAGCTATACGGATTTCAGATAGTTAAGGCCCGATATTCGATTAGTACGGAATGAAACAGATCCGTAACTTACGGGCTGCCGGCCGCTGAGCCGGCAGGGCCACCAGAGCCCATCACAACGACAACACCCGGAGATCGCATGTCCCGCCCCCTTTCCCACCCGTCCCGCCATCGCGTCGCGCTGGCGGCCGGCCTGCTGTTCACCGTGCCGGCCTGGGCGCAACAGCCGGCGCCCGCCGCGCCTGCCGCCGAGTCCCTGGAGACCGTCGTCGTCACCGGCATCAAGGCCAGCCTGTCCAAGGCGCAGGACCTCAAGCGCAACGCTGACCAGATCGTCGACTCCATCGTCGCCGACGACATCGGCAAGCTGCCCGATGCCAACGTCGCCGAGGCGCTGCAGCGCATCGCCGGCGTGCAGATCTCGCGCAACCGCGGCGAAGGCGACCGCGTGCAGGTGCGCGGCCTGTCGCAGACGCAGACGTTGCTGAACGGCCGCTCCATCTTCACCGCCGGCAAGGAACGTGGCCTGTCTTTCCAGGACGTGCCCGCCGAGCTGCTGGCTGGTGCCGACGTCTACAAGACGCCCACGGCCGACCAGGTGGAGGGCGGCATCGCCGGCCTCATCGACCTGCGCACCCGCAAGCCGTTCGACTTCACCGGCGCGAAGCTCGCCGCCACCGTCAAGAGCACCTACGCCGACCTGGCCGGCAAGAACAAGTTCGAAGGCTCCGTGCTGGCCAGCAACCGCTGGGACCTGGGTGGCGGCCAGCAGTTCGGCGCCCTCGTCAGCGTCGCCAAGCAGAAGCGCGCCTACCGCGCCGACACGCAGGAGCTGAGTGCGCCGGCGCAGCTGGCCGACGGCTCCGGCCCATTCGCGCCCACCGGCGTGTGGAACGCCTACGAGCTGGGCACACGCGACCGCACCGGCGTGACCGCCGCGCTGCAGTACCGCCCCAACCGCGACACCGAGTACGCGCTGGACCTGCACCACACGCGCCTGAAGACGCAGACCGACACCTACGGCTTCTTCGGCTCGCCGTTCTGGGCCAACTTCAACGCGACGACCAACCTCGGCGCGCTGTGGCCCAACGGTGCCGTCACGAAGGACGCCAACGGCAACCTCGCCAGCGGCAAGTTCTGGGGCGCCAGCATGAGCACGTCGGCCTTCGTCGCCGACAACGACACCAAGACCACGCAGGCCGCCGTCAGCGGCAAGTGGAAGGTGCAGGACTGGACCGTCAAGTCCGAGCTGGGCCACACGAAGAGCGACTTCAGCCGCATCTACCAGGAAGCCCGCCTGGGCGTGTGGACCAACAACCCCGGCTTCGGCTTCGACCTGACGACCGAGCTGCCGTCGGCCTACCCGGTGCTGGCCGGCGCGGCCGACCTGACGACGCCGTCGCAGTACTGGGCCGACAAGGCGCTGTACTTCAAGCAGGAAAACACCGGCAAGGAAACCACGGTCCGCCTGGACGGTGACCGCCGCCTGGACGGCGTGCTGGCGCGCGTGCGCACGGGCCTGCGCCTGTCGGACCGCAAGGCGACCAGCGCCGAGATCAACACCATCGACAACCTGTGGAGCGCCACCGCCACGGGCCCCGTCGCCGGGGCTGCGCCGGCGCTGGCCGCCAAGATCGGCGTCATCGGCTACGACGACCTGCTGAAGAACGCCGGCGCCGGCAACACGCCGCGCCAGTGGCTGTCCGTCACCGACCTGGCCTGGCTGCGCGACCCCGCCACCGCCCGCGCCGCGATGGGCCTGACCGTGCCGGCCTTCGATGCCGCGCAGACCTTCGACTACCGCGAGAAGACGCAAGCCGCCTACGGCGTGGCCGACTTCGACAGCGAGCTGGCCGGCCTGCCGCTGTCTGGCAACGTCGGCCTGCGCTACGTGCGCACGCAGGGCGAGCGCCGCTACACCACGGCCGCCGGCACGCCCACCACGCTGAAGACCAGCGACAACGAGTGGCTGCCCAGCCTGAACGCGCGGCTGGACCTGACGGACAAGCTGGTGGCCCGCTTCGGCGCGTCCAAGGTCGTCACGCAGCCCAACTTCGACCAGCTGACGCCGTCGCTGAGTCTGAACGCCAACGACCGCACCGGCTACCTCGGCAACCCGACGCTGGGCGCGCTGCATGCCCGCCAGCTGGACCTGTCGCTCGAGTACTACCTGAACAAGAGCGACCACGTCTACGGCGCCGTCTTCCACAAGCGCGTGGACGGCTTCCTGCAGACCCAGACGCAGAGCCTGGTCTACCAGGGCACCACCTACACCGTCTCCACGCCCGGCAACGGCGAGGACGGCAGCGTCAAGGGCATCGAGGTGGGCTACCAGGCCTTCTTCACCAGCCTGCCCGGCGCGCTGCGCGGGCTGGGCCTGCAGGCGAACTACACCTACGTCGACAGCTCGGCGCCCGGCCCCATCAACGGCCAGAAGACGCAGCTGGAAGGCCTCTCGCGCAACAGCTACAACCTGGTGGGCATGTACGACTACGAGCAGTTCGCGCTGCGCCTGGCCTACAACTACCGCAGCAAGTACCTGGCCGGCACCAGCAACTACTACCCGAGCAACGGCACCGTCATCGCGCAGACGCCGATCACGATCAAGGGCTACGGCATGCTGGACGCCTACGCCAGCTGGGCCATCACGCCGCAGTTGAAGCTCGCCGTCGAGGCCAACAACCTGACGCGCACGGTGCGCCGCAGCACCTACGGCGTGGGCGACCTGGCCCGCGGTGCCTACGCGGACGACCGCCGCTACGCCGTCAGCCTGCACCTGGACCTGTGATGCAGCCAGGCGGCGAACTCGACCTGGCGCTGCCGTTCGGCGCCACCCTCGGCGAAGGCCTGCAATGGCAGGCCGGGCGCTGGTGGTGGACCGACATCGAGGCGGCCACGCTGCATGCGTGGCGGCCCGGTGCGGCGGCGCCCGAGTCCTGCCGCCTGCCGGACCGGCTGGGCAGCTTTGCCCACACCCGTTCCGGCCGCGTGCTGCTGGGGCTGGCCAAGCGCCTGTGCATCGCCACGCTGGGGGACAACCTCGCGCTGATGCAGCTGCAGACGCTGGTGCCGGTGGACGCCGCCGAGCCGCGCACCCGCATCAACGACGGCCGCACCGACCGGCGCGGCTACTTCGTGTTCGGCACGCTGAACGAGGCGAAGGAGAAGCGGCCCATCGCCAGCTTCTACCAGTTCTCGCTGCAGCATGGCCTGCGCCGGCTGGCGCTGCCGGCGGTGGCCATCGCCAACAGCATCTGCTTCAGCCTGGACGGCCGCACGATGTACTTCTGCGACTCGCTGAGCCAGCGCATCCAGCAGTGCGACTACGACGCCGAGACCGCCCAGGTCGACAACGTACGCCCGTTCACGCAGGTCGAGGCCGGGGCCTCGCCCGACGGCTCGGTCATCGACGCCGAAGGCTGCCTGTGGAACGCGCAGTGGGGCGCCGGCCGTGTGGCACGCTACGACCCCGCCGGTCGGCTGTTGGGCGCCTGGCGCGCCCCGGCCGCCCACACCACCTGCCCCGCCCTCGGCGGCGAGGAGGCAGACCAGCTGATGCTCACCACGGCCCGCGCCGAGCTGGGCCGCGACGCGCTGGCCGCGCAGCCGCTGTCCGGCAGCCTGTTCGGGCTGCGCCTGCCGAAGGCGCTGGGTGTGCCGGAACCCCTGTTTGAAGATTGAACCGAGACAAGGAGACGACCATGAACATGCAACGACGCGCGCTCACCCTGGCCCTGCTGGCCACCCCTTTTGCGCTGCAAGCCGCCGAGCCGGTCAAGGTCGGCTTCCTCGTCAAGCAGGCCGAGGAGCCCTGGTTCCAGGACGAATGGAAGTTCGCTGAACAGGCCGCCAAGGACAAGGGCTTCACGCTCGTGAAGATCGGCATCCCCAACGGCGAGAAGACGCTGGCCGCCATCGACAACCTGGCTGCGCAGAAGGCCGTGGGCTTCGTCATCTGCGCGCCCGACGTGAAGCTGGGCCCGGGCATCAACCGCGCCGCCAAGCGCCACAACCTCAAGGTCATGTCGGTGGACGACCAGCTCGTCGACAGCACCGGCAAACCCATTGCCGACATCCCGCACATGGGCATCTCGGGCTACGAGATCGGCAAGCAGGTCGGCGCCGGGCTGCTGGCCGAAATCAAGGCCCGCGGCTGGAAGCTCGACGAAGTCGGCGTGCTGCGCGTGGCCTTCGACCAGCTGCCCACCGCCCGTGACCGCACCATGGGCGCGGTCGATGCGCTGAAGGCCGCCGGTGTGCCGGTGGCCAACCTGATCGACGCGCCGCAGGCCAAGACCGACACC
Source organism: Roseateles sp. (assembly GCA_041914785.1). Lineage (GTDB taxonomy): Bacteria > Pseudomonadota > Gammaproteobacteria > Burkholderiales > Burkholderiaceae_C > Pelomonas. The sequence continues at coordinate 18,492 of JAYSCT010000012.1, read as the reverse complement.
GAGAGCGCCTTCAACGCGGCCAACATCGCGTTCACGAAGAACGGCAAGTTCAAGAAGTGGGTCGCCTTCGGCCTGAACGACGAAGCCGCCCTGGGCGCCGTGCGCGCCGGCGAGGGCCGCGGCATCAAGGCCGACGCGATGCTGGCCATCGGCATCGGCGGCAGCCAGACGGCGCTCAACGAGTTCACCAAGCCCACGCCGACGGCCTTCTACGGCACGGTGCTGATCAGCCCGAGGCGCCATGGCTACGAGACCGCCGTTGCCGTGTTCGAGTGGGCCACCAAGGGCAAGACGCCGCCGCCGGTCACGCTGACGAGCGGCGTGCTGATGACGCGTGCCAACCAGGCCGAGATCCGCCGCCAGATGGGCTTGTGATGGCGTCCCTGCAGTTCGACAACATCAGCAAGGTCTTCCCCGGCGTCAAGGCGTTGAACGGGGTGAGCTTCGAGGCGCATGCCGGCCAGGTCATGGGCCTGCTCGGCGAGAACGGCGCCGGCAAGAGCACGCTGCTGAAGATCCTCGGCGGCCAGTACAAGCCCGACGGCGGTCGCCTCGTGGTGGACGGCCAGGAGCGCCACTTCGGTTCAGCCGGCGATGCCATCGCGGCCGGCGTGGCCATCATCCACCAGGAGCTGCAGTACGTGGCCGAGCTGACCGTGGCCGAGAACGTGCTGCTGGGCCGCCTGCCCACGCGCTTCGGTCTCGTCGACCACCAGGCCGCCCGCAAGAGGGTGGCCGAGCGGCTGGCCAACATCGGCGTGGACCTGGACCCGGCAGCGCGCCTCTCCGACCTGTCGATCGCGCAGCGCCAGATGGTGGAGATCTGCAAGGCCGTCATGCAGGACGCCAAGGTCATCGCCTTCGACGAGCCCACCAGCAGCCTGTCGCACCGCGAGACGGAGATCCTGTTCAAGCTCGTCAAGCGCCTGCGCGCGGAGGGCCGCACGCTGATCTACATCTCGCACCGCCTCGAAGAGCTGTACGAGCTGTGCGATGCCTGCACCATCTTCCGCGACGGCCGCAAGATCGTGACGCACGAGGTCATGGCCGACGTGCCGCGGGACCGCCTCATCAGCGACATGGTGGGCCGCGAGGTGAAGGACATCTACGACTACCGCAGCCGACAGCAAGGCCCCGTGCGCCTGGAGGCCCGTGGGCTGCGCAGCGACCGCCTGCCCGAGCCGCTGAGCTTCGCGGTGCGCGGCGGCGAGGTGCTGGGCTTCTTCGGCCTCGTCGGCGCCGGCCGCAGCGAGCTGATGCGGCTGCTGTACGGCGCCGACGCGCGCCGCGGCGGCGAGGTGTGGCTGGACGGCCAGCCCGTGCACGCGCGCGCGCCGGCCGACGCCATCGCCGCCGGCATCGTGCTGTGCCCCGAGGACCGCAAGGAGCAGGGCATCCTGGCGCACGCGTCGGTGGCCGAGAACATCAACATCAGCTGCCGCCGCCACGGCCTGGCCGGCGGCGTGTTCCTGCGCCACGGCCAGGAGGCGCAGCGCGCCGACGACTTCATCAAGAAGCTGCGCATCAAGACGCCGAACCGCGAGCAGGAGATCCGGCTGCTGTCGGGCGGCAACCAGCAGAAGGTCATCCTGGCGCGCTGGCTGGCCGAGCCGGGCCTGAAGGTGCTCATCCTCGACGAGCCGACGCGCGGCATCGACGTGGGCGCCAAGAACGAGATCTACAAGATCATCCACGACGTCGCGGCTGCGGGCTGCTGCGTCATCGTCATCTCCAGCGAGCTGCCCGAGGTGCTGGGCATCTCCGACCGCCTCATCGTCATGCGCGACGGCCGCATCAGCGGCGAGCTGGCCCGCGAACAGGCCAGCGAGACCGCCGCGCTCGCCCTGGCATTGCCTGACGGCGCCTCAGCTGCCGTCCATTGAACATGAACACGACCACTTCCACGACCGCCGCGTCGCCCAGCCCCGCCATGAACAACAAGTCCCGCGCCCTGCTCAAGGAACACAGCATGACGCTGGGCTACGCCCTGCTGTTCGTCGTGCTGGCGCTGACGGTCGAGAACTTCTTCTCCGGCGCCAACATTGTCGGCCTGCTGCTGTCGGTCGCGCAGATCGGCATGGTGGCCTGCACCATGATGCTGTGCCTGGCCTCGCGGGACTTCGACCTGTCCGTCGGCTCCACCATCGCCTTCGCCGGCGTGCTGGGCGCGATGGTGCTGGAGCGCACCGGCAGCGTGGGCCTGGCCATCGGCGGCGGGCTGCTGGCCGGCGCGCTGATCGGCGCGGGCAACGGCGTGCTGATCGCCTACCTGCGCGTCAACGCGCTGATCGCCACGCTGGCGACGATGTTGATGGTGCGCGGCCTCGCGTTCATCGCGTCGCAGGGCCAGGCGGTCGGCATTGCCGACGAGCGCTTCTTCGCCTTCGGCGACACCGTCGTGTTGGGCCTGCCGCTGCCGATCTGGATGACGGGCGTGTGCTTCGTCATCTTCGGCGTGCTGCTCAACCACACGGTGTTCGGCCGCAACACGCTGGCCATCGGCGGCAACCCCGAGGCCGCGCGGCTGGCGGGCGTGCGCGTGGAGCGGCTGCGGGTGTGGATCTTCCTGCTGCAGGGCGTCGTCGCCGCGCTGGCCGGCCTGATCCTGTCGGCCCGCATCACCAGCGGCCAGCCCAACGCGGCCACCGGCTTCGAGCTGGACGTCATCTCCGCCTGTGTGCTGGGCGGCGTGTCGCTGGCCGGCGGCAAGGCGCGCATCTTCGGCGTCGTCATCGGCGTGCTCATCATGGGCACGGTCGAGAACGTCATGAATCTGTTGAACGTCGACGCGTTCTACCAGTACCTCGTGCGCGGCCTGATCCTGCTGGCCGCCGTGTTGCTTGACCAACTGAAGACCCGCGGTGAACGTCGCCATTGATCGCCGCACGCTGCTGGCCGCCGCGCTGGCCAGCGCGCTGCCCGCACAAGCCGCCAAGGCGCCACTGCTGGCCGGTGGCGACATCTCGGCGCTGACGTGGATGGAGCGCGCCGGTGCGGTCTACAAAGACCGTGACGGCAAGCCCGGCGACTGCCTGGCCATCCTGAAACGCTACGGCCACAACATCGTGCGCATCCGGCTGTACGACCGCACCGGCTCCGGCACGGGCGCCGACGGTTGGTACTGGCCCGAGGGCTCCATGGACCTGCCCGATGTGCTGGCGCTCGCGCGCCGCGCCAAGGCGCAGGGCCTGCAGATCCAGTTCAGCTTCCACTACAGCGACTTCTGGACCAACTCCAAGACGCAGGACCCGCCGCACGCGTGGCGCCGCGAGCTGGCCCGCCTGCCCGACGACGCGGCGCGCTTCGAGCGTCTGCTGGTGCTCGTCGAGCAGCGCACGAAGGAAGTGATGCAGGCGCTGGTGAACCAGGGCACGGCGCCCGAGTTCGTGTCGCTGGGCAACGAGATCGAGATGGGGATGCTCTACCCCTGGGGCCGCACCAGCGACTGGCCGCGCCTGGGTGCGCTGCTGAAGGCGGGGCATGCGGCGGTCAAGGCCGTCAGCCCGGCTTCCAAGGTCGTGCTGCACCTGGACGGTGGCGGCGACGTGCCCAAGTACCGCGACTGGTTCGACAACGCACGGGCGCAGGGCGTGCCGTGGGACGTCATCGGCCCGTCGTACTACCCGTTCTGGACGCAGAAGAACGTCGCACAGCTGATGAGCTTCTGCGACACCATCTCGGCCCGCTACGACAGCGACCTCCTCGTCATGGAGGCCGGCTTCAACTTCGCGCCCAACCGCGCCGACGGCTGGCCCGGCCAGCTGGAGAACAACGGCCCTTACCCGGCCAGCATGAGCAGCCCCGAGGGCCAGCGCGACTTCATGGCCGAGCTGTTGGCCGCCTGCAAGGCGCACCCGCGCGTGCTGGGCGTGCTGTACTGGGACCCGATCATGATCGCCAACCGCAACGTCGGCTGGGCGCTGAAGGAAGGCTCCGGCGAGCCGGGCCCCAACGTCGTCTCCAACACCACGCTGTTCGACTTCCAGGGCCGGGCGCTGCCCGTGCTGGGCATCTGGAAGCAGTACACGCAATGAGCAGCCTTGATCCGACGGTTGGGCGCGCCCGAGGGGGCGGCGAGGCGGGCTGCTGGCAAGGCGCGACGACGCAGTGGGCTCGTGCCCACCAGGAGGAGCAACGCCGCCAGCGGGCCGCAGCGCCGCACCAGCGGGCGTGCAGCGCTCGTCGCGAGCGCGGTGAAACTGGCATTTGGGAAAAGGTGTTCAGCGCAAGAGGTTGCCGATGAGTAGCGAGCGGTCAACCGCCGGATCAAGGCTCAAGGGCAAGGTCGCGCTGGTCACCGGCGCCACCCAGGGCATCGGCAAGGCCATCGCGCGGCTGTTCGTCGCCGAGGGTGCCCAGGTCATCCTGAACGGCCTGGCCGCCGACGAGCGCCTGGGCGTTGAACTCGTGCAGGAGCTGGGCGAGGACCGCGCGCTGTTCATTGCCGCCGACATCGCCGACGAGGCCGCCGTGCAGGCCATGGCCGCGCGCGGCGCCGAGCGCTTCGGGCCCATCACGGTGCTCATCAACAACGCCGGCATGAACGTGTTCGCCGAGCCGCTGGCGATGACCCGCGAGCAATGGCAGCGCTGCTTCGCGGTGGACCTGGAAGGCGCGCTGCACTGCAGCCGCGCCGTGCTGCCCGGCATGCTGGCGGCGGGGGGCGGCAGCATCGTCAACGTGGCGTCCGTGCACGGCCACCGCATCATTCCCGACGCCTTCCCGTACCCGGTCGCCAAGCATGCGCTGATCGGCATGACCAAGGCGCTGGGCATCCAGTACGCGGCGCAGAACGTGCGCGTGAACTCGATCTCGCCGGGGCTGATCCTGTCGGAGCGTGTCGTCGAATGGCTGGACAGCGTCACGCCCGAGGAGCGCCAGCGCCAGGTGGACCTGCTGCCCCCGAAGCGCATCGGCGAGCCCATCGAGGTGGCCTACACGGCGCTGTTCCTCGCCACCGACGAGGCGCGCTTCATCAACGCCACCGACATCCTCATCGACGGCGGCCGCTCCCAGCTGTACCACGAGTAGGCGGCATCATTCGGGCATGACCGACCCGCGCTCCGACCGCTTCGTCCGCTCCCACCTGAAGACGCGCCAGCTGGTGCTGCTGGTGGAGCTGGGGCGGCACGGGTCCATCCTGCATGCGGCGCAGGCGGCCAACCTGACGCAGCCGGCCGCGTCCAAGCTGCTGGCCGACCTGGAGCACGCTTTGGGCGTGAAGCTGTTCGAGCGGCTGCCGCGCGGCGTGGCGCCCACTTGGTACGGCGAGGTCATGATCCGCCGCGCCGGCGCGGCGCTGGCCGAGCTGGACGCCGGGCACCAGGAGGTCATGGAGCTGCTGTCGGGCCTGAGCGGCCGCGTGGCCGTGGGCTCGGTGCTGACGCCGTCGGCCACGCTGCTGCCGCGCGCCGTCGTGGCGCTCAAGGCGCGCCAGCCGCGCGTGCACGTGGCCATCACGGTGGACACCAGCAAGATCCTCACGCAGCAGCTGCAGGGCGGCGAGCTGGACCTGGTGATCGGCCGCGTGCTGGACAGCGAGTCCGCCGCGCAGCTGAGCTTCGAGCCGCTGACCGACGAGCCGCATGCGCTCATCGTGCGCGCCGGGCATCCGCTGACCGGCCGCGGCGACCTCAGCCTGCAGGAGCTGGCCCGCCAGAGCTGGATCCTGCCGCCCACCGGCAGCATCCTGCGCGACCGGCTCACCGCGCTGTTCCTCAGCGCCGGGCTGGACCAGCCGCAGCAGGCCGTGGAGACGCTGTCGCTGCCCGTCGTCACCAGCCTGCTGGTGCAGTCGGACATGGTGGTGGCGCTGCCCGAGGAGCTGGTGAAGCCCTACCTCGATGCCGGCCTGCTGACGGTGCTGGACATCGACGTGGGGCTGCGCATGGACGCCTACGGCATCGTCACGCGCCGCGGCCACCAGCTGTCGCCCGGCGCCGAGCTGATGCTGAACTGCCTGCGCGAGGAGGCGCAGCAGCGCCGCGCGGGCTGACGGGCTGGCGTCGCGTCCTACCCCGCGGTGCGCCCGGGGCTCACAGGCCGGCCGGCGTCGCGCGCGCACAGTGGCGGCATCTTCCTCGTGCGGAGCCCTGCCATGTCCACCACCGATTGCCTGCCCCGTTCGGCCGCCGGGCCGGCCGCCAAGCCGGAGTTGCTGGTCTGCGTCATCGGCACCGCCGACGCGTTGCGGCGCTACGAGGCCGACCTCGTGCCGCTGGCACGCGCCGAGGTGAGCCGCGTGGACTGGCGGCTGGATGACGACTTCGGGCAGCCGCCCGCCACGGTCGACTGGGCCGACGGCCTCATCGTGCTGAACTCCGACGTGTGGGCCGCGCCCACCGGCTGCGCGCGGCTGCAGGCGCTGCTGAAGATGGCCTGGCGCTGCGGCCGCACCGTCGCGCTGTGCGGCGAGGCGGTGAACTCGCTGAGCGTGCTGGGCTTCCCGTCCGACGTGCCGGCCGAGGCCGAAGGCCTGTTCCTGTGCCCGCAGGGGCCCTGCCGCGAGACGCTGGCGGAGTTCCTGGACGCGGTGCACGAACAGCCGCACAAGCGCCGTTGAACTGTGAGCCCCTCGCCCATCTCGCCGCGCTGAACGCGGGCCGGCCTGGCCTGGGACCACGCTGCGGCCCGGGCCGCAACGCTTCGGCAGGCACAGGCCGTCCACTGGACGCCCCGTGTCCGGCCTCAGCCCCCGAGGGGACGGCGATGCTTGCGGCATTGAGCCGCAAGCACATCGCCACGACCGGCCGGCTTGGGAGCGGCCCGGCGCTCGGCCCGAAATACGGGGATCAACCGCGGCTGTTGTCCTTGCCTGGCACAGGTGGTGCCGACTTATTGGCCTGAGGAGCTTGTGCTGCTTCACGCGGTGCCAAGCTGCAATCCACCGGCGGCAGCTTCTCGCCCGGGTCGACGAAGGCCAGCAGCGCCGCCGGCGGCGCCAGGGCGCCGAGTGCCAGCGCGGCGACGGCCCGGCCGCCCAGCTGGCGGCCCTCCAGCGCGATGCGTGGGTCCGCCAGCGTGCCCTGCACGCGCACCGGCGCGCGCAGCGTCAGCGGCGAGAAGTCCTTGGGCCGGGCCACCACGCGCAGGTCCAGCGTCTCGTCCTTCAGGCTGAGCCGGCCGTCCACGTCCAGCCGGCTGTCGCGGTTGTCGACGATGGCGGTGCGCGGGCGCAGCACGCCGGCGGCAAAGCGGCCGTCCAGCCGCGCGCAGTTCAGCGGCAGGTTGCTGTCGCCCTTGATGAGCAGGCCCAGGCCCTGGGCGACGTCCAGCCCCGCCGCCTCGGTCAGCAGGTGCGACACGCTGCCGTTCTCCAGCCGCATCTGCAGCGGCCCATCCAGGCTGGCCAGCAGCTCGGCCGTGCTGTGGCCGCTGCCCTTCACGTCCAGCTGCGCCTTGAGCTTGCCGGTGATGGCGTGGCGCGTCAGCGGCTTCGCGTCGGGCGTCAGCCAGCGTTCGATGGCCAGGTTGTTGACGTCCAGGCTGGCCTGCCACACCGGCGGCACCGGCCGCGTGTCCAGCCCGGCCGAGCCGGTGAGCTGCCCGCCGGCCACGCCGGCGTCCAGCTGGCTCAGCGTCAGCACGCCGTCCTGCAGCACCAGGCTGGTCTTCACGGGCGCCAGCGGCTCCAGGTTCTGCGTGCCCAGGTCGAGCTGGCTCAGCGCCACGTTCACGCGCGCGTTCATCTGGTGCAGCGCAGGCAGGTCCAGCGGCCGGTCGGGCAGCACGCGGCCAGAGCGGCTGGGCGGCGTGTCGGCACCCACCGCGGGGCCCAGGTCGGCCAGTCGCAGCGGCCCGCCGCTGAGCGTGCCGGTCAGCAGCGGGCGCGCCGGCCGGGTGTCGAACGCGTAGTGGCCGCCGAGGCGGCTGCCGCCGATCTTGGCCTTGACGTCGTCCAGCTGCCACAGCCCCGACGCATGGCGCAGCCGGCCGGCGAGGTCGAAGGCCGGCGTGCTGGGCAGCGTGATGCCGAAGGGCCGGCCCGCCGCTGCCAGCGAGCGGCCGCGCACCTGCAGCCGGCCGTCCAGCGCCCGCGCGTCCAGCAGCGAGGCGGCGGTGCCCTCGAAGTTCAGGCGCTCCGGCCCCTGGCTCAGCGCGACACGCAGCTGCACGGGCGGCGTGTGGCGGTCGGCCGGCGACAGCAGCGCCATGCCGGCGCCGGCCTCGGCCGTCAGCGCCAGCTGCTGACCGCGCAGCCGGCCCTTCACATCGGCCTTCCAGACGCCATCGGCGGCGGTGGAGAAGCGCGCGTCGCCGGCCAGCTGCAGCAGCGCGTCGTCCAGCGTCGCGCTGCCGTTGCGGATGACCAGCTCGTCGAGCTGCGGCGGCGCCGCGCGGGGCTGCCCGTCGGCCTTCGGTGGCAGCGGCCAGGGCGTGCGGCCCTGCAGGTCGCGCTGCCAGCTGACGGCCAGGCGCTCGGCCTGCACCGCGCGCAGCCGCAGCGGCGCGCCGCGGTGCCAGTGCCACAGGTCGCCCCAGCGCCAGGCCACCATCACCTGCTGCGCATCGGCCAGCGTCTCGCCCTGCGCGCCGACGACGCGCAGCTGCGTGGCCTCCAGGCGTGGCCGCCACAGCAGGTGCAGCCGGGCGTCGGTATCCAGGCTGACGCCCGGGCCGGCCCGCTCGGCCAGGCGCGGTGCGAGGCCGGGCCAGCCGGCGCGGTCCAGCGCGACGACGGCGACCGTGGCAGCCAGCAGCACCACGACGAGGACGGTGACGGTCTTCTTCTTCATGCACGCATGCTCAGAGGCGCCCCGATCCGGCGCCGTGGGACGGCGGCGGCGGCGGCTGTAGGACGCTGCCGGGCGGGGCGGGACTGTCAGTGCGGTCCGACACGCGATCGGCGCGCGGGCCGAAACCGCCCGCCGCGGCGGGCGGCCACAGTTGCCTGACCCCGGCCTGCAAGGCCTCAGCCCCCCCGAAAGGACGACCCATGACACAGCCCACCGCACGACTGCCGCTGCTGGCCGCCCTGGCCATTGCCGCCGCGCTGACCGCCTGCAGCAAGCAGGAAGACGACCGCACCGCCGGCCAGCGCCTGGACGGCGCCATTGCCGAAGCCAAGCAGACCGCACAGGAAACCCGCCGCGAGGCCAAGGAGGCGATCAACGACGCCGAGAATTCCGCCGCCCGCGCCGCCGACAAGACCGCCCAGGCCACGGGCGACATGGCGATCACCGCCAAGGTCAACGCCGCGCTGGTGGCCGACGACAAGCTCAAGGCCACGCAGATCAACGTCGACACCAAGGAAGGCCAGGTCACGCTGACCGGCGTGGCGCCCGACGCGCAGTCGCGTGACCGCGCGACGACGCTGGCTTCCGCCGTGGACGGCGTGAAGCACGTCAACAACCAGCTGGTGGTCACGCCCAAGAACGGCTGATCCCCGCCGGCTTCGCCGGATGGCAAGGGCGCCCTCGCGGGCGCCTTTCTTTTGGGTAATCCCGACCGCTCGGTCGGCGTATCGCCGATACCATCGGCGGCGACTTCACCCCGCTACGCGCCATGGACCTCACGATTGCCGCCATCCTGGGCCTGGACGGGCTGACCAACGGCGCCATCTACGCCCTCGTCGCGCTGGCGCTGGTGCTGGTCTTCTCGGTCACCCGCGTCATCTTCATCCCGCAGGGCGAGTTCGTCGCGTTCGGCGCGCTGACGCTGGCGTCGCTGCAGGCGGGCAAGGTGCCGGGCACGGTGTGGCTGCTGGTGATGCTGGCTGTGGCCGCAGCCGTGCTGGACGCAGTGCAGGCCGTGCGTGAGCGGTGGTCATGGGAACGCATCGCCAGGCGGGTCTCGAGCAGCGTCGTTCCGCCATTGATGATCGCTGGGGTCACGAGGCAGTGGGCCGCGCAGGAACTGCCGCTTTTCGTCCAGGTGTTGCTGACGCTGGCCGTTGTCACCGCCATGGGCCCGCTGCTGTACCGCGTGGCCTACCGCGCGCTGTCCGGCGCCACGGTGCTGACGCTGCTCATCGTCTCCGTCGGCGTGCATTTCGCGCTGACGGGCCTGGGCCTCGTGTTCTTCGGTGCCGAGGGCTACCGCACGCCGGCGTTCTGGGAGGCGCGCTTCGATGCCGGCCCGCTGAGCCTGACGGGCCAGACGCTCATCATCTTCGGCGCCTCCGTCGTGCTGCTGCTGGCGATGTTCCTGTTCTTCGAGCGCACGCTGACCGGCAAGGCCTTGCGCGCCACGTCCGTGAACCGCACCGGCGCGCGGCTGATGGGCATCTCTGGCGATGCGGCGGGGGCCATGAGCTTCACGATGGCCGCCTTCATCGGCGCGCTGTCGGGGCTGCTGATCGCGCCGTCCACGACGATTTATTACGACACCGGCTTCCTGATCGGCCTGAAGGGCTTCGTCGCCGCGGTGTTCGGCGGCCTGGCCAGCTTCCCGATGGCGCTGGCCGGCGCCATCGGCGTGGGGCTGATCGAGAGCTTCGGCTCGTTCTGGGCCAGCGCATTCAAGGAGGTCATCGTGTTCACGGTGATCCTGCCCATCCTGCTGTGGCGGTCCTTCGTCGACCCGCATCACGAAGAACATTGATGACGACGATGACGCGCTCCCCCTTCCCGGTTCCCGCGGCCGTGGCCGCCGTGCTGCTGCTGGGCCTGCCGCTGCTGCCCGTGCCGGACTTCTGGATCACGCAGCTCAACTACATCGGCCTGTTCTCGCTGGTGGTGCTGGGCCTGGTGCTGCTGACGGGCGTGGGCGGGCTCACGTCGTTCGGCCAGGCCGCGTTCGCCGGCGTGGGCGCCTACGCCACGGGCTACCTGACGACGGTGCTGGGCCTGTCGCCGTGGCTGGGCCTTGCGGCCGGGCTGGCCGTCACGGCCGTGCTGGCGCTGGTCATCGGCGCGCTGACGCTGCGCATGTCGGGCCACTACCTGCCGCTGGCCACCATCTGTTGGTGCCTGGCGCTGTACTACCTGGTCGGCAACCTGGAGGCGCTGGGCAAGTACGACGGCCTGCTGGGCCTGCCGGCCGTGACGCTGGGCGACTTCAGCTTCCAGAGCGAGCGGCGCATGTACTGGCTGATCTGGCTGGCGGCGCTGCTGGCGGCGCTGGGCGTCACGCGGCTGCTGGACTCGCGGCCGGGCCGCATCATGCGCGCGCTCAACACGCACCGAGGCGGCGGCGCGACGATGCCCGAGGCGATGGGCGCCAGCACCTTCCGCTACAAGCTCGTCATGTTCGTCATCGCCGCGCTGCTGGCCTGCGTGTCGGGCTGGCTGTATGCCCACATGCAGCGCAGCGTGAACCCGTCGCCGTTCGGCATCAAGTTCGGCATCGAGTACCTGTTCATGGCCGTCATCGGCGGCATCGCGACGGTGGGCGGCGCGTTCACCGGCGCGGCGCTCGTGAAGCTGGCCGAAGACCAGCTCAAGGTCTGGCTGCCGCTGGTGTTCGGCGGCTCGGGCAACTACGAGATCATCGTGTTCGGCATCGTGCTGGTGCTGGTGCTGCGCTTCGCGCCGGACGGCCTGTGGCCGCTGGTGCGCCGCCTGCTGGCCCGCGTGCTGCCGGCGCGCGGCGCGAGCGCGGTGGACGAGAGCGCGCCGCCGCTGAGCTCGCGCCGCCATCCGCCGCGCGGCGCGGCGCTGCTGGACGTGCGGGCCATCCGCAAGCAGTTCGGCGGGCTGGTGGCCGTCAACGACATCAGCTTCAGCATCAGCGCCGGCGACATCGTGGGCCTCATCGGCCCCAACGGCGCCGGCAAGAGCACCACGTTCAACCTCGTCTCCGGCGTGCTGCCGCTGACCTCGGGCGAGGTCGAGCTGCTGGGGCAGCGCGTGGACGGCCGCGACAGCCGCGACATCGCCCGCGCCGGCCTGTCCCGCACCTTCCAGCACGTCAAGCTGGTGCCCGACATGACGGTGCTGGAGAACGTCGCGCTGGGCTGCTACCTGCGCACCAGGAGCGGCGCGCTGGCCGCCATGCTGGGCCTGGACCGCGCCGAGGAAGCCCAGGCCCGCGCCGAAGCGATGCGCCAGCTGCGCCGTATCGGCCTGGCCGACCAGGCCTTCGAGCTGGCCGGCAACCTGGCACTCGGCCCGCAGCGGCTGGTGGAGATCGCCCGCGCACTGGCCAGCGACCCGTCGCTGCTGCTGCTGGACGAGCCCGCCGCCGGCCTGCGCCACAAGGAAAAGGAAGCGCTCGCCGAGGTGCTGAAGCAGCTGAAGGCCGAGGGCCTGTCGCTGCTGCTCGTGGAGCACGACATGGACTTCGTCATGAAGCTCACCGACCGCATCGTCGTCATGGAGTTCGGCCGCTGGCTGATGGAGGGCACGCCCGCCGAGGTGCAGGCCAGCCCGGCCGTGCGCGCGGCTTACCTGGGAGCGGACGACTTGCCGGACGAGCGCCGGGCCGCTCCCAAGCCGGCCGGCATCCCCTCGGGGGATCGGTCGACGTACTCGTCGGACGAGGGGCGGACATGAGCGCGTTGCTTGAGGTTCGAGACCTGCACGCCGGTTACGGCCGCGCCGAGGTGCTGCAGGGCCTGAGCTTCTCGGCCGCCGAGAAGAGCGTCGTCACCGTCATCGGCCCCAACGGCGCGGGCAAGTCCACGCTGCTGGGCGCGCTGATGGGCCTGATCCCGTCGCGCAGTGCGGCGCTTAAGTTTGCCGGCGAGGACATCGCCCGGCTGACGCTCGAAGAGCGCGTCATGGCCGGCCTGGCGCTGGTGCCCGAGAAGCGCGAGCTGTTCGGCACGATGACGGTGGAAGACAACCTGCTGCTGGGCGGCTGGCGGCCCAGGACGCTGGGCGACCGGCGCTGGCGCGACGGGCTGGACAGCGTCTACGCGCGCTTCCCGCGGCTGAAGGAGCGCCGCGTGCAGCAGGCCGGCACGCTGTCCGGCGGCGAACGCCAGATGCTGGCGCTGGGCCGTGCGCTGATGGGGCAACCCAAGCTGCTGATGCTGGACGAACCCAGCCTGGGCCTGGCGCCGCTGATCGTGCGCGAGATCTTCGCCATCGTCGACGACCTGCGCGCCGGCGGCGTCGGCATCCTGCTCGTCGAGCAGAACGCCCGCGCCGCGCTGCGTGTGGCGGACCATGGGTACGTGCTGGAGACCGGCGAGTTCGGGTTGAGCGGGCCGGCGGATCAGCTCGCGGCGGATCCGAGGGTCATCGAGACCTATCTCGGCGCCGGGCGCAAGGATTGACCGGGCCGGTCCATTCTCGGGCGTCGACCGTGAACCTCTGCGCTCACTGCGCCGTGAGCCCCCCGTCCACCGCCACCGACTGCCCCGTCAGATAGCGCGCCTTGTCGCTGGCCAGGAACACGATGGTCTGTGCGATCTCGTCCACGGTGCCGGCGCGGCCGGACGGGTTGGCAGCCAGCATGCCGGCCTTGGCGTCCTCGTTGCGGCCGACAAAGCGCTCCAGCATGTCGGTCTGGATGGGCCCCGGCGCAACCGCGTTGACGCGCACGCCGGCCGCAGCGCCCTCCAGCGCGGCGCTCTTCGTCAGGCCTTCCACCGCGTGCTTGCTGGCCACGTAGACCGAGGCCCCGGCAAAGCCGATCAGCCCCGCCACCGATGACAGGTTGACGATGGCGCCGCCGCGCTGGGCCAGCATGACGCGCATCTGGTGCTTCAGCGCGAACAGCATGCCGCGCACGTTGGTGTCGAAGATGGCGTCGTAGTTCTCGGCGGTCTGCTCGGTGAGCGGGCCGGTGGCGCCTTCGACGCCGGCGTTGTTGACGGCCACGTCCAGGCGGCCGAAGCGCTCGACCGTCTGCTCGACCAGCGAGCGCACCTCGGCCTCGTGTAGCACGTCGGCGCGGATGAAGGCGGCGGCCGGGGCGCCTTCGGCCTGCAGCTCGGCGGCCAGCGCGTGCCCCTCGGTGTCGCGGCGGCCGCTGACGACGACGGTGGCGCCTTCCCGGGCGAAGGCGAGGGCGGTGGCGCGGCCGATGCCGGTCAGCGCGCCGGTGACGAGGACGATGGGAGATGCAGTCATGTCGAAGCTCCTGAAGGAGAAGTGGTGGAGTGACCTGACTGTGATTGCTGCCCCGCCGCTCCGGTAGCCCGCGTGTTTGCCTAAGATTTATTCCATTCAAGACTGAAAGGCGGACATGGCGGACCGGTTGCAGGCAATGCAGACGCTGGTGCGGGTGGTGGAGCTGGGCAGCTTCTCGGCCGCGGCGCGCGAGCTGGGCAGCACGCAAAGCGCCGTCAGCAAGCAGGTGGCTGCGCTGGAGAAGCAACTGGGCGCGCAGCTGCTGGCGCGCAGCACGCGGGCGCTGCGGCTGACCGAGGCAGGTGAGCGCTACGTGGACGAGGCGCGCCGGCTGGTGGCCGAGATCGCCGAGGCCGAGAGCCAGCTGCGCGCCGGCGAGCACCGGCTGCAGGGCTGGCTGCGCGTGGCGGCGTCGGGCAGCTTCGGGCGGCTGAAGCTGATGCCGTTGGTGCAGAGCTTCCTGGCCGCGCACCCGGGCGTGAAGATCGACCTGCGGCTCAACGACGGTTTCGTCGACCTGGTCGAGCAGGGCATCGACATCGCCGTGCGCATCGGCGAGCAGCCGGACTCCAGCCTCGTGGCGCGCCGCATCGGCATCGTGCGCCGGGCCGTCGTGGCACGGCGCGGCTATTTCGAGCAGATCGGCAAGCCGCCGCCCGCGAACCCGCTGGCGCTGCAGCAGCATGACTGCATCGTCTACAGCGAGCTGCGCGCCGGGCCCACCTGGACCTTCGAGGCCGGCCCGGGGGCCGACGCGCCGCCGGGCACGCTCGCCAGCGTGCGCGTGGCCGGCAGCCTGCGCACCAACAGCGGCGAGGCCGTGCGCGAGGCGGTGCTGGCGGGCATGGGGCTGGCGTACGCGCCCGATTGGCTGATGGAGAAGGAGCTGGCCCGCGGCGACGTGGTGCTGGCCCTGCCGCACTGGCGGGGCCAGGCCTTGCCCATGCAGCTGGTCAGCCCGCCGCAGCGCCGGCTGTCGGGCAAGGTCAAGGCCTTTGGCGACCACCTGGCCGCCGGGCTGGCCGGCGGCTGACGTTCAGCCCGCGCGCCGCCAGGCCAGCAGCAGGTTGTTGGCCGGCATGTCGATGCGCTCGTGCAACGCCAGGCCCGCGGCGGTGGCCTCCGCCGCAACGTCGGCCAGCCGGCGCAGCCCCCAGGCCGGGTTGCGCGCGCGCAGGTCGGCATCGAACGCGAGGTTGCTGGGCGCCGTGGGCTCGCCGTCGACGACGTAAGGCCCGTACGTGAGCAGCATGCCGCCCGGCGCCAGGTGGCGCGCGGCGCCGCGCATCAGCCCCGCCGTGCAGGCCCATGGGGCGATGTGGATCATGTTGGCGCAGAACACCGCGTCCACCGGCGCCGGCGCGCCGGCCCAGTCGGCGGCCAGCACGTCCAGCGTGATCGGCGGGCGCACGCGGGGCAAGCCCTGGCACCACGCGACGATGGAGGGCAGGGCGGCGGCGTCGAAGTCGCTGGGCTGCCACTGCCAGCCGGGCAGGCCTTCGCTGAGGAAGGCGGCGTGCTGGCCGGTGCCGCTGGCGATCTCCAGCATCAGGCCAGCGGGCGGCAGCAGCCGCTGCAGCTGCACGAGGATGGGCGGGCCGTTGCGTTCGGCGGCGGGGCTGTGGCGGCGGGCGGGGGTATCCATGGCGGCATCTTGCCCCGCCGCTGTTGTTCAGCGTAGGCCGCAGGCGGCGTTTCAGCTGGCCGACTTGTACCCGGCAAGGCCCATGTCCCTCAAGCAGGAGGCAACGAAGATGACGCCCAGCGAGTACGCCGAGGTCGTGGCTGATGTCGCGGGGATATTCGATCCCACCCCCGTTAGCGACGGGGTCGGCGTGATACTCGCAATCTCAAAGGGCGATGGTCTTGGGGCGCTGCTTTCCCTGGGGAGCATGATTCCCTACGCGGGGGACGCCCTGGCCAAACCCCTGAAGATCGCAAAGCATGCACCGGGGACGGCGAGGGCCGTTGAGGCCTTGCTGAAGGCGAGTGACAAGTTGGCGGGAGCCAGCAAGGCGGCGCTGAAGGAAGCCGGTTTGTCCCTCGAACAGGTTGCAGTGGCTCGTGCAAAGGCGATGAAGGTCGTGCAGCAGGCCATGCTCGACGCCAAAAACCGGGTGCCCAACTGCGTGAGTTGCAAGCTTGTTGGTGAAACAGGCGAGAAGCGTCAGCTGCATATGCCGATCAGCAAGGAGAAGGGCGGCCACTGGAGCACTCCAGGTGGCAAGCAACCTGTGGATGGCAATGGCACTTTCGTATTCGACACGCCGAAGGAACTACCGAACGGCACAAAGGTTCGTGAGATCGAGTTCAAGCAAGGCGCGCCAGATTTCGACAAGTATGTCGAGGGTGCCAAGCACGACTTGTGGGAGGTCAGCGGCGACGCTGCAATCGACGGCAAGCGCCTGACGGAGCAGATGCGTGAGGTCAATCCAAAGTGGCGACCACCGGACAAGGATGAGTTCGTTCTCCATCACTTTGAAGACGGCAAGGTCGGTTATGTCCCTCGCGTATTGCACGACAAGGTGGACGGTGGAGTTGCCCACACTGGCGGCAACTCCATGACCAACAACCAGCTGTTCTGAGGAGTCTTACATGTTTCAAGTGACGGCGTCGATGCAGGCTGCATGGGCCGCCAAGGGCAAGCCCAAGGCCACGGCAGCGGACATCCAGGCAATCGAGACAGCCACGGGCGCTCGTCTGGCGTCCCCCTACGTGGAGTTCGTCACTCAGTTCGGATTTGTTCTTTTCGGGGACGACGACGAAGCGCGGTGCATGTTCAGCTACACCCTCGTGTACGAGGGGCGGGTGGAACAGCGGCAGTCCGACATCGCTTTCATGAACCAACCGGATAGGCTCATTCGTGCCTGGCGCACGCTCACGGGAGCAGCCGACCCCAGCGACGAAACCTTGCCGGCGTTTCCCGCCAACTACCTGCCGATCGGCAACGATTCCGGACAAGGCCAGATCCTGTTGGAGCTCTCACCCGAGAGTGGCCGCATCTGGTACTGGCCCGAACGCGAATGGGCGTGGGGAAAGCACGACAACACCGTTCTGGGGCGAGTGGCCAACGACTTCTATTCGTTCATCAACTCGCTGCGGCCGTAGCCTGATGCGAGTCTTTGCCGCATGAACGAAGTCTTTGACAAGCTGCTCGCCGTCGAGTTCGGCAACCTGCCCGCGCCCGTGCAGGCGGCTCATCTGGTGAAGCCTTTGATGTCGCTGCCTGTGCACACGGCAGGGGCAGGCTTCGAGCTCTTGTTGACTGCCGAGCTCGAAAGACCGGCGCCAGTGACCCTCATGCCAAAGCTGGCCATCAAAGGTTGGAGAGACGCGGGCACCCTCGGCTTGATTTACGAGGGCGTGACGATGCTGAAGGTCGCGCGGTTGCTGCTGTCACGGCCGACGCCTCCGCAGCGGACCGTGGCGCGCGCTTGGTTGCAGACCGGCAATCCACTGCATTTGCACCTCCTGCCCTACGTCGACTTCTCAGAAATCAGCGAGGCCAGATACCTGGTGAATTCTCGTGAAGTGCGGCTGGTCAGTACCTGCTTGCGCGGCCGGTCAGCGTCCGTCTTAGGTCAGTCGATCATCACAATGCAGCGTGTGGCAAAAGACATTGGCGCGCTGCTACCGAGACGAAGCCATGTCATCGACCTCGCTTGTTTGGGTGACGGCGCGTTGCGTGTCGTGGAGATCAATCCCGCCTTGACGCCGTGTGATCTCGCCTGGCTGCGCGCGACGGCTTGATGGCGCAATCTGATAGTCCCGAGCGCCCGCCTTGGGGCGCTGGCGGTCTGCATGGCATCCATATCGTGGCGGGGCGTCAGTGCAATAGTTGCTCGGCCGCAACTGCCGCACCGGCTGCCCGGTTTTGGAGAAGGAGCCGGCGGGGTGCTATGGCGGCATCTTGCCCCGCCGGTGCGGTGGGGGGCGCTGGCTAGAAGCTGGTCCAGTCGTCATCGGCGCCGCCGGCGGCGGTCGTCGCGGGCGCGGGCGCCGGGATGGGCTTGGGCGCGCTGGCGGGTGCTGTGCGCGGCTTGTGGGCCACCGCGGGTGGGCGTGATGGCGCGGGCTTCTGCGCGGCCGGCCGACTCGCCGGCACGATCGGTGGCGCTTTGCGCGCGGCATCGTCACCGATGCGGAACACCGACACGATCTCCACCATCTGCGTGGCCTGCTGGCGCAGGCTTTCGGCGGCCGCGGCGGACTCTTCCACCAGCGCGGCGTTCTGCTGCGTGACCTGGTCCATCTGCGACACGGCCTGCTCCACCTGGCCCACGCCGTCGGCCTGCTCGATGCTGGCGGTGCTGATCTCGCCGACGATGTCGGTGACGCGCTGGATGGCCTGCACCAGCGACTCCATGGACTGCCCCGCGGTGTCGACCTGCTGGGTGCCGCGCTCCACCTGCTCGACGCTGCCGGTGATGAGGCTCTTGATCTCCTTGGCCGCCTCGGCCGAGCGCTGCGCCAGCGTGCGCACCTCGCCGGCCACGACGGCGAAGCCGCGGCCCTGCTCGCCGGCGCGGGC
>JAYSCT010000011.1:0-54541 GCA_041914785.1 Roseateles sp. | reverse complement strand
TTGCGCCACCGGCCGCGCGCTGGCCGAGGCCAGCGCGGACAGGTGCTGCAGGGCTTGCCTTCTCTTCATTCGGTCACCTCAGCAGGCGCAGTCCGTAGAGCCCGCCGGCAATGCTGCCGGGCTTGGCGACGAACTTCACGTTGAGCTTGCCGCCGGCGGCGCGCACCAGGTCGGCGGGCAGCGGGAAGTCGCGCGTGTAGACGTCTTCCGGCGTGTCGGGCGTGGCCAGCGTGATCTCGGCGATGAGCTGGCCGTTGACGAGGAGGTCGAAGCGGCGGCCGGCGTCGCCCTTGGCGAAGGTGAGGCGCAGCGCCTTGGCCTCGCCCTTGGCGTCGTTCAGGTCGTAGCTGAACCACTGCTTCGCATGCCGCCAGCGGCCGGCCGGCGCGATGCCGTTCTCGGCGCCCTCGCCCTTGAATCCGTGGTCGCTCTCGGGCTGCTGCTCGCCGGGTGCGACCTGGTCGATGGTGATGGCATCCAGCGCCAGGCGGGCCTCCTCGGCCTTGGCCAGCTCCACGCGCAGCAGGCTCTGCTGGGCCGTCGTGCTGCGCGGCCAATACAGCATGTAGCGCGAATCGTGCAGGCGGAAGAAGGGCATCAGCTGCAGGCGGTCGGCATCCTTGCGGCCCTGGATGAGGCCGGGGGCCGTGAAGGTCAGCGGCTGGCCGGGCACGGGCTTGAAACGGCGGATGAAGTCGGCCTGGTCAGTGACGAACACCGGCGCCGCGTCCTGCGGGCAGACGGCACCGTGGGCGATGTGGCCCATGCGCGAGCCGTCGGCCGTGAAACTGAGCTTCTCGCCCGGCTGCGGCGTCTTGGCGGCCAGCACGATGGGGCCGTGCAGCACGGCGACATAGTTCTTCAGGCCGGGCAGGGGCTCCAGCGTCGTGCGCATCGTCATCTCGACGTCGACGACATCGCCCGCCGTCCACGTGCGGCGCAGTTCGACATGGCTGCCCGGCCTGGCGGTCACCTTGACCGGCTTGCCGTTGAGCCTGACCTTCAGCGCGCCGGGCGCGACCCAGCCGGGGTAGCGGATCTTCAGCGCGAAGCTGCCGCTGCCGTCCACCGTCAGCCGCGTGCGCGACTCGTCGGGGAAGCGCGTGCTCTGCGTGATCTTGACGCCGCGCTCGCGCCAGTCCAGCGTGGAAGCGATGAAGAGGTTGACGTAGAGCGCGTCGCCGTCATGCGCGTAGATGAACTCGCCATGGCGCGCGTGGCTCTCGATGCCGGAGCCCACGCAGCACCACATGCCCTCATGAACCTGGGAGTAGACGCGGTAGTGCTGCGGCCGCATCGGCGTGAAGTAGACGAAGCCGCCCTCGCCCGGATGCTGCGACGCGAGGATGTGGTTGTAGAGCGTGCGCTCGTAGTAGTCCGTGTACGCGCCCTGCTCGGGTGAGGCCTGCGACAGCAGCGCCGTCAGCTTCAGCATGTTGTAGCTGTTGCAGGTCTCCGGGCCTTCCACCTCGTTCAGCATGGGCTTGAAGTCGGTATCGGGGTGGAAGTGCTCCTTCACGCTGTTGCCGCCGATGGCGACCGTGCGCTTGCCCACCACGGTGCGCCAGAAGAACTCGGCCGCGCGCTGGCCTTCGTCCTCGCCGGCCAGCTGCGCGATGCGCGCAAAGCCGATGACCTTGGGGATCTGCGTGTTGGCGTGCAGGCCGGTGAGCTTGTCCTGCCCTTGGGCCAGCGGCTGCAGCACGGCCTGGTGGCTGAAGCGCCGCGCCAGCGCCAGGTAGCGCAGGTCGCCGGTCATCTGCGCCACGTCGGCCAGCACCTCGGCCATGCCGCCGTGCTCGGCGCGCAGCATGTCCTGCATCTGCGCATCGGTCAGCGGCGTCGTCAGGCGCAGCGCCCAGTCGGACAGCTTGATCAACATCGCCTTGGCGTCGGCATGGCCGGCGTGGACTGCCGCGTCACGCAGGCCCGCGAACATCTTGTGGAGGTTGTACCAGGGCACCCAGCGGCCGTTGACGGAGAAGCTGTCGACCTTGAGCTGGCCCGCGGCCACCTGGCCCCAGGCGGTGGCACCGTCGGGGACGCCGCCGAGGTAGCCGGTGCCCAGCGCGTCCTGGCAGCGCTTGAGTTCGGCAATGACGTCATCCAGCCGCCGCTTCACCTCGGCGTCGCCGGTGGAGGCCCACATCAGCGCGAGCGCCGACACGTAGTGGCCGCCCATGTGGCCATCCAGGCCCGAGGATTCCCAGTTGCCGTAGCTGGGCGACTTCGCCGGCAGGCCGGCCTCACGCACGAACGGCGCGAGCAGACGGTCGGGGTCCAGCGCCATCAGGTAGCGCAGGTCGGTGGTCTGCGCTTCGAGGAAGGGCCCGTCCTGCAGACGGACCCGATCCAGCGGGAACAGCTGCGTTGCCGCCCACGCGCCGTGGGCACACAGCGCGAAGGTCAGGGCGGCGAACAGCTTCTTCATGGTCAGCTCGTGAGGCGGATGGCCCACAACGCGACACCGCCGTAGGACAGCCCGCTGAAGCTCACGACGAAGGCACTGGAGTTGGGGTTCCACTGACGGGACAGTACGCCCTTGTAGGTCACGCCACCGCTCACCACGGTGAGTTTGTTGCTACCGCTGTGCGTCCAGGTGCCGGTCATGCCGCCGGTGCCGCCCACCGTGCCGTCGGCGTTCAGCGTCACGCTGATCGACGCCTTGCTGACGGCCGTGATGTCCTTGCCGTGGTTGACCAGCTTGTAGGTGCCCGCCGCCTGTGCGGCGGTGATGTCCGCTGCCTGTACCGGCGCAGCCAGGCTCAGCGGCGCGTAGCGCAGCGGTGCGATGACCAGCCAGCCGTCGTCGTTCAGGTGCATCTCGTGCACGCGGATCTCGTGCGCCTCGCCGGTGCCGGGGAAGCGCGTGTGAAAGACGATGAAGTACTTGCCCGTCGTCGCGTCGTAGTAGGCCGAGTTGTGGCCCGGTGACACGTAGCCCGTCGCCGTGCCCGTCTCGAAGGCCGCGTTGGCGAACACGTGCCCGCCCATGAGCTTCATGCCGTGGGGCGCGATGCTCACGTCGTCGAAGAACGTGCCATTGGCGCCCTTGACCGTGGCCATGTCGGTGCCGGCGCCGTCGACGTAGGGGCCGTCCGGCTGCAGCGAGCGCGCGACGCGCACGTTGTAGCCGCCATCCGCCGCCAGGCCGCCGTAGGACACGAACAGGTAGTAGTACTTGCTGGCCGGGCTGTAGAGGATGTAGGCGCCCTCGATTCGGGCGTGGTTGCCGCCCATCAGGCGTTTGCCGTAGCCCTGGCCCGCCAGCGGCAGGCCCGTCGTGGCGTTGAGCTGCAGGATGAAGATGCCGCCCGAGTACGAACCGTAGACCATCCACAACTTGCCCGTCGTGTCGAAGAACACCGAGGGGTCGACGACGTTGGGGTGTCTCGTGGCGTCGTAGTTGGTGCCGTCCTCCGACGTGCCCACCATGCCCGACTTCAGCAGCAGCTGCTTGTTCGCATAGGGGCCGTCGATCTTGTCGGCCACCGCGATGCCCAGCGCCGACAGCGGCGAGTCGCCCTTGCAGGCGCAGTAGTACATGTAGAACTTGCCGTCTCCCAGCTTGATGACGTCGGGCGCCCACAGCGTGTTGGTCTGCGCCCAGGTCAGCGCGGCGGACAGGTCGGTCGTGACCTTGGTGAACAGCGGGTTCGCGTCGTTCACCGTGTCGGCGATCTTGGTCCAGTTCATCAGGTCCGTCGTCTTGGCCGCCGCGAGGTGCGAGCCGAAGACGTAGTACGTGCTGCCGTCCCTGACGATGGACGGGTCGTGCACCGACGCATTGCCGAAGCTCAGCGCCGTCTGGACGGCGTTGGGATTCGTCGGCGCGGGCTCTGCGGGCGTGGGCGCCGGCGTGACCGTGCCGGTGCTGCCGCCCCCGCCGCCGCCGCCGCAGGCGGTCAGGGCGAAGGCGGCAGAGCCGGCGAGGAAGTGGCGTCGGTTCTGGGGGGCCATGATGCGAATGTCTCCATGTCTGTGGTTTGTGGCCGGCGCAGCCTATGAGCCTGCGCGGCCGCACACCAATGACATTGCAGACGCGGTCGATCCCGGTTTTGGTATGCCGCATGCGGGGCACGCACGCAGCGCAACGCCTGGGCCAGCAACATGTCGGGCCCAGGCGCGTTCGGTCAGCGAAAGTCGCGTGCCGGCCGGGCCTCAGCCCTCGACGGCGACGACGACGACGGACTTGGCCGGCAGCTTGAGCGTCAGCTTGCCGTTCACCGCCTGCGCCTCGAAGGCCTGCGGCACGACCTGCGCGGGCTTGCCCAGCTCGTTCTGCGCGTCCATCGCGCCGGCGGTCAGGACCTGGCCCTTGACGGCCTTGGGCACACCGGCGCTGACCTGCAGCTCCAGCTCGGTGGCCTGCGTCGCGTTGGCGTTCACCAGACCCACGTAGACCTTGCCGTCCTTGCCACGGCCGGCCGTCACGCTGATGCCGGGCATGGACAGCTTGTCGACCGTGTAGACCGGGTTGTTCTCGACCGTGGCGGGCAGCGACGTCGCGTCCTGGAAGGGCACGTAGAGCTTGAACGCGTGGTAGGTCGGCGTCAGGACGAAGCTGTCCTTGCTGGTGAGGATCATGGCCTGCAGCACGTTGACCATCTGGGCCACGTTGCTCATCTTCACGCGCTCGGCGTTGGCGTGGAAGACGTGGAAGTGCAGGGCCGCCAGCAGCGCGTCGCGCAGCGTGTTGCGCTGGACCAGGAAGCCGGGGTTGGTGCCGGGCTCGGGGTCGTACCAGCTGCCCCACTCGTCGAAGTAGAACCCGACCTTCTTGGCCGGGTCATGCTGGTCGAGGATGGCGGTGTTCTTGCGCACCCATTCGTCGACCTTCTGCGTGTGGGCCAGCGTCGAGATCCACTCGGCCTCGGGGAAGCCGACGGCCGAGCCCTTCTTCTCCCACTTGCCGGTGGGCAGCGTGTAGCCATGGTGGGAGATGGCATCGAAGGGCACGCCCTTCAGGCCCTTGGCGAGCGTCTCGGTCCAGTCGGTGCGGGCGTCATGGCCGCCGCTGGCGATGAAGATGGGGCGGTTGTTCGCCGGCGTGCGCAGGAAGCTGGCCCAGTGGCGGTACAGGTCCACGTAGTACTCGGGACGCATGTTGCCGCCGCAGCCCCAGTTCTCGTTGCCGATGGCGAAGTAGTGCACGCGGAAGGGCTTGTCGCGGCCGTTCTTGCGGCGCAGCTGGGCCAGCGTGGAGTTGCCCTCGGAGGTCATGTACTCCAGCCACTCGGCCATCTCCTGCGGGCTGCCGGTGCCGAGGTTGCCGTTGACGTAGGTCTCGGCGCCCAGCTGCTCGGCCAGGTCGAAGAACTCGTGCGTGCCGACCGCGTTGTTCTCCGGCACGCCGCCCCAGTTGTAGTTGACCTTGACGGGGCGCTTGGCGCGCGGGCCGATGCCCTCGCGCCAGTGGTATTCGTCGGCGAAGCAGCCGCCGGGCCAGCGCACCAGCGGCACGTGCAGGTCCTTCAGCGCGCCGATGACGTCCTTGCGCCAGCCGCGCACGTTGGGGATCTTGGACTCGGGGCCCACCCACATGCCTTCGTAGATGCCGGTGCCGAGGTGCTCGGCGAACTGGCCGTAGATGTTGCGGTGGATGACCGGGCCGGGTTGGTCGGCGCTGACGACGACCTTCACGTCGGCGGCCTGCGCCGCCAGGGCCAGCGTGGCCACGAGGGCCAGCAGTTGCTTCTTCATCTGTCTTGTCTCCTGTCTGCGGTTCGGTGATTTCCGACAGGCCCTGTGCCGGGCCTTGCTGTCTCTGGCGCTCGTGCGATGCGGCGCACGAGCCGTCATCAGTTCCGGGTGAGGGCGCCGTCGCGGCGGCGCCAGACGCCGCGCTCGTTGGGCTCGCGCAGCACGGCGGGCAGCAGCGCGCGCGGCAGGTTCTGGTAGCTCACGGGGCGCAGGAAGCGCTGGATGGCGGCCGTGCCGACCGAGCTGCTGCGGCCATCGCTCGTGGCCGGGAACGGGCCGCCGTGCACCATGGCCGTCGACACCTCCACACCGGTGGGGTAGCCGTTGGCCAGGATGCGGCCCACCTTGCGCTCCAGCGCCGGCAGCAACGCGCGCGCGGCGGCAATGTCGGCCTCGTCGTCATCCTGCAGCTGCAGCGTCGCGGTCAGCTGGCCTTCCAGGCCCTCGATGACGGCCAGCAGCTCGGCGGGGCTCTCGCAGGCGACCAGCAGCGACGTGGGGCCGAAGATCTCGGCGGACATCGCGTGGTTGGCGATGAAGGCCGCGCCGGTGGTGCGGAACAGGCTGGGCGCGCCACGGCAGGCGCTGGATTCGCCGCGCAGCAGCGCGTCCACCGCGGCCTGCGATGCCAGGGCGGCCTCGCCGCGCTGGTAGGCGCTGGCGATGCCGGGGGTCAGCATGGTGGCGGCGGGCACGGGCTTGAGCGCCTCGGCGGCGGCCGCGGCGAAGCGGTCGAAATCGGGGCCTGCAATGCCCAGCACGAGGCCGGGGTTGGTGCAGAACTGGCCCACACCCATCGTCAGCGACGCGGCGAAGCCGGTCGCGATCTCGGCGCCGCGCGCCTTGAGCGCGCCGGGCAGCAGGATGGTCGGGTTGATGCTGCTCATCTCGGCGTAGACGGGGATGGGCTGCGGGCGAGCCGCGGCCACGGCCATCAGCGCCAGGCCGCCGGCACGCGAGCCGGTGAAGCCCACCGCCTGGATGGCAGGGTGGCGCACCAGCGCCGTGCCGATGTCGTTGCCATGGCCCGGCAGCAGCGCGAACACGCCGGCGGGCAGGCCCGACAGCTTGACCGCCTCGGCGACCGCGCGGCCGACGAGCTCGGACGTGCCCGGGTGGGCCGGGTGGCCCTTGACGACGACGGGGCAGCCGGCGGCCAGCGCCGCGGCGGTGTCGCCACCGGCGACCGAGAAGGCCAGCGGGAAGTTGCTGGCGCCGAACACGGCTACCGGGCCCACGCCGATGAAGCGCAGGCGCAGGTCGGGCCGTGGCGGCGTGCGCGTGGGCAGCGCGGTGTCGATGCGGGCGTCTTGCCAGGATCCCTCGCGCAGCAGTTCGGCGAACAGCTTGAGCTGGTTCATCGTGCGGCCACGCTCGCCTTCCAGGCGGGCACGCGGCAGGCCGCTCTCGGCCATCGCGCGGACGATGAGGTCATCGCCGATCGCCAGGATCTGCGCCGCGATCAGGTCCAGGAAGTCGGCACGCTCGTGATCGCTCGTCGCGCGGAAGGCATCGAACGCCGCATTGGCCAGCTCACAGGCTTGCGCCACCTGCGCCACGTCCACGGAATGGAATTCGGGGCCCAGCGCTTCGTTCTTGCTTGGGTCGAAAGCCTGGAAGGCCGCGCCGTGGCCGCGCACGGCCGCGCCGCCGATCAGCGCCAGGCCTTGGATGGTGTTGCTCATCGTTCGTTACCTCTTTGTGTTTGCGGGCCGAGCGCCGGGCCGCCCCAAGCCGGCCCGCGCTGGCGATGTGCTCGCGGCTCGATGCCGCGAGCATCGCCGTCCCCTCGGGGGACCGGCCGGACTCGCTCGCGTTCAGCGACGCGAGGGCGGGCGAGGGGCTTCATGTCAATGGGAGTGGCGCGGCACGGCCGAACCGCGGCAGCCACGCAGGAAGTCGAAGTCGCAGCCCTCGTCGGCCTGCAGCACGTGCTTCACGTAGAGGTGGCGGTAGCCGGTGGCGTCCGCCGGGTCCACGGTCTGCGCCGCGGCCCAGGCTTCGAGGCGTTTCGCCAGCTCGGCTTCCGGCACGTCCAGGTGCAGGCGGCCCGCGGCGCAGTCCAGCTCGATGAAGTCGCCTTCCTGCACGACGGCCAGCGGCCCCCCGGCACGCGCCTCGGGCGACACATGCAGCACGACGGTGCCGTACGCGGTGCCGCTCATGCGCGCGTCGGAGATGCGCACCATGTCCTTGATGCCCTGCGCCAGCAGCTTGGGCGGCAGGCCCATGTTGCCGACCTCGGCCATGCCGGGGTAGCCCTTGGGGCCGCAGTTCTTCATGACGAGGATGCAGCTGGCGTCGACGTCCAGGTCGGGGTCGCCGATGCGGGCCTTGTAGTCGTCGAAGTTCTCGAACACGACGGCGCGGCCGCGGTGCTTCATCAGCTCGGGCGTGGCGGCCGACGGCTTCAGCACGGCGCCGCGCGGCGCGAGGTTGCCGCGCAGGATGCAGATACCGCCGTCCTCGATGAGCGGCTTGTCCAGCGGGCGGATGACCTCGTCGTCGTAGATCGGCGCGTCACTGCAGTTGTCCCACAGGCTCTTGCCGTTGACGGTCAGCGCGTCCGGGTGGGGCAGCCTGCCCGCTTCGCCCAGGCGGCGGATCACGCCCGGGAGGCCGCCGGCGTAATAGAACTCTTCCATCAGGAAGCGGCCCGAGGGCAGCAGGTCCACCAGCGTGGGCGTGCCGCGGCCGATGCGGGTCCAGTCCTCCAGTTCCAGGTCCACACCGACACGGCCGGCGATGGCCTTCAGGTGGATGACGGCGTTGGTGGAGCCGCCGATGGCCGCGTTCACGCGGATGGCGTTCTCGAAGGCCTGCTTGGTGAGCACCTTGGACAGGCGCAGGTCTTCCCACACCATGTCGACGATGCGCATGCCGGACAGGTGGGCCAGCACGTAGCGGCGCGCATCCACGGCGGGAATCGCGGCGTTGTGCGGCAGCGAGGTGCCCAGCGACTCGGCGATGCAGGCCATCGTGCTGGCCGTGCCCATGGTGTTGCAGGTGCCGGCCGAGCGCGAGTGGCCGGCCTCGGCGGCCAGGAAGTCGTGCATCTTGATCTCGCCGGCCTTGACCTGCTCGTGCAGCTGCCACACGGCCGTGCCCGAACCGATGTTCTTGCCATTGAGCTTGCCGTTGAGCATCGGTCCGCCGGTGACGACGATGGCCGGCACGTCCACGCTGGCGGCGCCCATCAGCAGCGCGGGCGTGGTCTTGTCGCAGCCCACCAGCAGCACCACGGCGTCGACGGGATTGCCGCGGATGCTTTCCTCCACGTCCATGCTGGCGAGGTTGCGCGTCAGCATCGCGGTGGGGCGCAGGTTGCTCTCGCCGTTGGAGAACACCGGAAACTCGACGGGGTAGCCGCCGGCTTCCAGGATGCCCTTCTTCACATGCTCGGCGAGCTTGCGGAAGTGCGCGTTGCAGGGGGTCAGCTCGCTCCAGGTGTTGCAGATGCCGATGATGGGCTTGCCCTGGAACTCATGGTCGGGGATGCCCTGGTTCTTCATCCAGGAGCGGTACATGAACCCGTTCTTGTCCTGCGTGCCAAACCACTCGGCGGAACGCAGCTTGACCTTGCTCTTCTTGTCTTCAGTCGTCATGTCTTTGTCTCGGGTGATGCGTTCTGCCGGCACGCAGGGGTTGACCGTGTGTCAACGATGCTAGGGGCCGGGGGAATTGCAATCCAATCAATTCCTGCGGTGTAGCGATCTCGTTTTCGATATCAATCGCGCCGGGACGGCTTGCCAAAGACCGGCATGCCGTCCGCAGACCAACGCAGCGGCTTGACGAAGGTATGGCGGTCCGGGTTCCACAGCGGGTCGCCCTCGATCTCGGTGTAGGTGCGGGCGTGGTAGACCAGCAGCACCTCGTCGGGGTGGTCGGTCACGGTGAAGCTGTTGTGGCCGGGGCCGAAAACGCTGTCCTCGGCGCAGCTGCGCATCACCGGCTCGGCCGACTTGCGCCAGCTGGCGGGGTTGAGCAGGTCGGCGCCCTCGTCCGCCCACAGCAGGCCCATCGCGTAGTTCTCGTCCGTCGCGCTGGCCGAGTAGCTGAGGAAGACCTTGCCGTGGCGCTGCAGCACCGACGGCCCTTCGTTGACGAGGAAGCCGCGGCATTCCCAGTCGAACTCCGGGCGGCTGAGCATGACCGGCGCGCTGTCCAGCTGCCAGGGCGTCTTCATGGCCGCGATGTAGAGATTGGAGTTGCCGGCGATGGCTGGATCCTTCTGCGCCCACAGGGAATACAGCCAGCCGCGATGCGTGAACGTCGTCGCATCCAGGCAGAAGCTGTCCAGGCCAGAGTCCACCTGGCCCAGGAATTCCCAGTCGCCGGTGAACGGGTCGGCCGCCGTGTTCCTGATCACATACATGCGGTGCTGGAACATGCCGAGGTGATCGAGCGCGCGCGTGTGCGCCGCGGCGAAGTAGACGTACCAGGCGCCCTGGTTGAAGTGCAGTTCGGGCGCCCAGATCAGCTCCGAGTATGGTCCGGTGTCGGGCTTGGTCCACGCCACGTAGGCCGGTGCATCCACCAGGCCAGAGATGGTCGGCGCACGGCGCAGCTCGATGCGGTCGTACTGCGGCACCGAGGCAGTGAAGTAGTACATCTCGCCGTGGCGGGAAACATGAGGGTCGGCGCGCTGGCGGATCAGCGGCTCAAGCAGGTCGGACATGGCATCAAGAAAAAAGGGCGTCGCACGGCAGGCCCGCGCAACGCCCGAACGAGGAGGGGAATCAGCCTCTCGGAACGGCTTCGTTCAACTCAGATCTTCCAGCGCAAGCCCACCGACACCGCACGGCCGATCTGCACCGTGCCGAAGTTGGTCAGCTCGGGGCTGCCCGCGTCGCCGAAGTGGTAGTACTGCTGCTGCATCTCGTTGGTCAGGTTCACGCCGCTGAAGTCCACCGACATGCTGTCGTTGATCTTGTAGCTGAGCTGCAGGTCCACGCTCTTCTCGGGCTGGCGCCAGATGCCGATCGGGTTGGCGAACAGCGCGGCCTCGTTGCCCGCCAGGAAGGCGGAGCGGCGCACGTACGACAGCCGCGCGCTGGCCGGGCCCTTCTCGTAGGCCAGCGTGGCGTTCCACGACAGCTTGGACACGCCGAAGAACGGCGTCTCCAGCTGCGAGACGATGTTGCCGGCGCTGTCGGCGGTCGGCACGTTCTGCGACGAGGTCAGGCGCGTCACGCTGCCCTGGAAGCCCAGGCCGTCCAGGTACCACGGCAGGCCCTTGGGGAAGTAGATCGCGCCCAGCTCCAGGCCGCTGATCTTGCCGTTGGAGGCATTGACCGGCGAGCTGATGACGTAGTCGTAGCCGTTGGCGTGGCTGAGGCCCGACGTGGAGTTGCGGAACGGATCGTTGGCCGGGTCGACGTGGATGCGGCGGCGCAGCGGCACGACCAGGCCGTCGATCTTGCGCTGGAACACCGTGCCGTACAGCGCACTGTCCTTCTGGAAGTACCACTCGCCCGTCAGGTCGAGGTTCTTGGAGCGGGTCGGCTCCAGGCCCGGGTTGCCGCCGCTGCCGCCGCCGTAGCCCACCTTGGACACGTCGTCGCTGAGCTGCAGCACCGGGTTCAGGTCGCCAAAGCCCGGGCGACGCAGCGTTTCACCGTAGTTGAAGCGCAGCAGCACGTCCCGCACCGGCTCGTAGCGCAGCGTCAGGCTGGGCAGGAATTTGCGGGCCGTCTTCTCGCCGTTGGTGGGCGTCACGACCTTGGTGGTGGCATCGACCTGGTAGGCCGTCATGCTGGTCTTGACCTGCACGAAGCGCACACCGAAGTTGCCGCGCAGGCGTTGGCCGAACAGCAGGTTGTCGGTGTCCGCCATCAGGAACAGGTTGGTGGTGTCTTCCTTGACGTCGAAGGTCTTCTGCAGGAACAGCTTGTCGCTGGTCTGGAAGTTCGCGTCGGCCGCCTTGTACATCTGGCGCCAGGCGTCGAGGTTGTCGCGGATGTAGTAGGCGTTCGGCTCGATCCAGGTGCGCGGCACGTCGGAGATGTCCGCGCCGAAGTTCGAGTTGACGTGGTAGTAGTTGGGGCCCAGGTCGGACAGCTTCTTGCCCAGGAAACCCGACTGCTCCCGCTTGGCTTCCGAGGCCTTGCGGCTGTCGAAGCGCGCGCCGAAGTGCAGCGTCTTCACCGCGCCCCAGTCGGCGTCATACGAGCCGTTCAGGCTGGCCGTGCCGGCACTGCCCTCGTTGCGGTTGGCGTTGTCGTAGAACTGCGCCACGTTCCACTTGGTGGGGTCCACCAGGTCGGCGTTGTTGTTGAACTTGAACGCCATGTTGCCGCCGCCGGAATTGAAGTCGACGGTGATGGACGGCGCCACGCGGTCGATGCGGCTGGCGGTGAATTCCGAGTGGAAGCTGCTGGTCTGGTAGGACAGGTCGCCTTCCAGACGCAGCCGGTCGCCCAGGTTCCATTTGCCGTTCAGCGCGACGATGCGCGAGTCGGTGGCCGAGGTGGTGTAGTCGCCGCTGTTGAAGCCGTAGACGTCATTGACCGTGCGCGTCTTGATGACGTTGGTGCCGGGGAAGGTCGTGATCGTGCTGGCCGGGTTGCTGCCGAGGTTGCCCCACCAGTCGACGAAGCTGAACAGCAGGCGGTTGAACACCTTGTCGCGGTAGCCGTTGTACATCGCCTCCAGCGTGTACACCGAGTCCTCGTTGGGCTGCCACTGCAGCGCCACGTTGGCGGCCGGGCGCTCGCGCTGGCCCGCCACGTCGCTCTGGAACACCGCGTCGCGCGCCAGGTAGAAGGGGCGCGCGGTGCCGTTGAAGTTCAGCGTCGAGCCGGCCTTCTGCGGCAGGCCGGTGTAGGTGCCCGGCGCCCAGACGTTGTTGTCGAAGATGCGCTGCAGCGGCGTGTAGCCGGCCGGCACCTCGGCGGCATTCGGGCTGGTGAACGGCACCATCGCGCCCGGGGTCACGCTCTCGTTGCGGTAGTCCGTCTTGACCAGCGACAGGTTGACCAGCGCGCCGATCTCACCGGCGCCGGTCTTCCAGCGGTTGCTGGCCATCGCGCTCAGCTGCGGGTTCCACTTCTTGGCCGGGTCGAGATAGGTTTCACGGGCCAGCAGCGAGAACTGCGAACCTTTGAAGTCGAACGGCCGCAGCGACTTGACGTCGATCTGGCCGGCGATGCCGTTCTCCAGCTGGCTGGCATCGCGCGTCTTGTAGACGTCGATCTGGCGCACCAGCGTCGACGGGATGTCCTGCAGCGCCACTTGCGTGCCGGACGCCGTGAAGATGTTGCGGCCGTTCCAGGTGGTGGCGACGTCGGGCAGGCCGCGGATGGACAGCGTGCCCACTTCACCGCCGGCGCGGTTGGTGACCTGGATGCCCGTCACGCGCTGCAGCGCCTCGACGACGTTGTTGTCGGGCAGCTTGCCGATGTCCTCGGCGACGACCGACTCCACGACCTGGTCGCTGGTGCGCTTGTTCGCCAGGCTCTTGGTCAACGACGCGCGCACGCCGGTGACCGTCACCGTCTCCAGCGATTCGGGCTTGGCGGCATCCTGGGCCAGGGCGGCGGCGGACAGTGCGGCCAGCGCGGCAGCGGCTGTCAGGCGCAGGGCAAAGCGGGAGGTGGTGGCGGCCGCGCGGGCGGGCACCAGAGCTGGTTTGTTCATCTTGTCTCCGGGATCGTTTTGGGAGGAGCGGCCAACCTCGGCAGCCGTCCGGGCCTCAGAGGGCGCCGGTGGGGCTGGGGTCTGAATTCATGCTAGGGGCCTGACCGATCCCGCACTAATCACATTTTTAGAAAACACGATGCTGTTTCGTGCATCGCCGTTCCGGGTTAGCCCGCGGTTTTCCCAGGAAACAAGCCCTTGCTGCCGCGAGGGTTGCCGCGCGCCTGCCGCGGCCGGCAGGCCTCGATGTGGAGCCTGCGCAACAGCGCCGGCGCCGTCAGGCGGCCGGATCGCTGGCGCCGGCCAGTCGCAACGCCGCGTGATGCAGTGACACCATGTGATACGGGTCGGGCTGCTCATCCTTGCAGCCGCCGCTCTTGCACGGCAGCGCCTCGGCGGCGCGCCAGCCGCCCTGCTCGGCGTCCGCCAGCTGCTCTCGCACCAGGCCCAGCGTCTGCTCGTAGCGCCGCCACAGATCGCTGCGCCCGCTGGCGCCGGCCACCACCAGCAGGCCATGCAGGCACTCGGCCTGCTGCCACCAGCCCTTGGCCGCGTCCGTGCGCGCGCCGTCGGGAAACGCCCGCCGGCCGCAGCCGCCGTCGTTGTCGTCGTAGCCGGCGGCCACCGCATAGGCGATCAGGCGCTCGGCCACCTGGGCGTAGACGGGCGACACCGCCGCGCCCGACGTCAACAGGTGGGCCCATTCGAACTGGTGTCCCAGGTCGATGTAGCCGCCGGCGGCCTGGGTGGGCAGCGGCTGCCAGCCCTCGTCGTACCACTCGGGGATGCGCGCGCCGCCGTCGGCCTGGCCCTGCAGCAGCTCGTAGCAGACGAAATCGCCCAGCCGGCGCGCGCCGGCCCGCACGCCGGCCTCACCGGTGGCCTCGCCCAGCAGCAGCAGTGCCTCGAACATGTGCATGACGGGGTTCTGCGTGCGCGCGCCGGCCATGGGCTTGAAGTCGCGGCCGCATTCGTGCACCAGGCCGCCGCGCGCATCGAAGAAGCCCGTGCGCACGGCGTCCCAGGCGGTCAGCGCCGCGTCGCGGTGGCGCGCGTCCCGGCCCACCCGCCAGGCCTGACCCAGCGCCAGCAGCGCGAATGCATGGCCGTAGGCACGCTTGATGTCGGCGCGCGGGCGGCCGTCGGGCGCCACCGTGTGGAAGAAGCCGCCATGCACCGGGTCGACGAAGCGATCGACGAGGAAGTCCGCGCCGCGCCGGGCGGCATCCAGGTAACGGACATCCCGCGTGATCTCATGCCCGGCCGCGAAGGCGTAGACCAGGCGCGCCTGCGCGGTCAGTTCCAGATCGCCGGGTGGCCAGGGCTGCCACGCCCGGTTGAACTGCGTCTGGAAGCCGCTACCCGGCCTGGGCGCATGGGCCAGCCAGCGCTGCAGCAGCCGATCCAGGTCTGCGCGGTGCCAGGCAGCGTCGATCCGGCTTCGCGCCCGCGACGCCGGGTCGCCGCAGGCGGCCAGCGTGGCCAGCAGCGCCAGCACGGCGCGGCGGCCCAGCACGTCAGCGCCCATGGGGCCAGGTGTTGCGCTTGGTGGGCGCCTTGGCCGTCTTGCCGCGCGCGGCCCACAGCTTGTAGGCCGACGGCGTCAGCTCGCGCTTGAGCAACGCCACCAGCTCGCCGTGGCCGATGCCATGCTCCAGCATGACGCGGTTGTACGGCGGCACATCCTCGAACGCCGTCGCAATGACGCGCTTGATTTCGTCGGGGCTGAGTCGGGGTGCGGTCTTGGCCATGACCGCATTGTCGGTGTCAGCCGAAGCGCTGGGTCGTCCATGCCGCCGCGGCGCCCGCCAGCGTGCTCGCGAACGTGCCCCAGGCCACGTCCACCAGCGCCAGCCTGACGGGCCAGTGGCGCAGCGTGGCCAGGTTGGTCAGGTCGTACACGCCGTAGGCCACCAGCCCCACCAGCGCCGCGCGCGCCACCTGCTGGGCGAACGGCTGCCCGGTCGGGTACAGCGCCAGCGCCACCAGCGCTGCCGGATACCCGAAGTAAAAGAGCAGCGCCGGGACCCAGCGCACCTGCGCCACCATCTGCTCGCCCATCTCCTGGCGATAGAAGTCGCGGGCCAGCACGCCCAGCCACAGTGCGTCGAGCAGGCCCATGACGAGCAGGGCGGCGAGATAGGGCTTGAAGGCGTGGGGCATGGCGGTGCGGTGCGTGGAGTGTGCATGCTCGACGCCCGCCGACGCAGGCCGTGTAGGAAGGCGCCGCGAGTGGCGCGGACGCCGCTCGTCCTACAGCGGCTGTGGCGCCACGCCGGCACCGCCGGCAACCGCCCCCCCGCAGCATCCAGCCATCGATCACGCAAAGCCATGCCGGCCATGACCACCCCCTCGCTGCCCCTGCCTGCCTCCTCCGCCGCCACGAACCGGCGGCCGGCCCTGTCCCTGCTGGCGACCGAACCCGCGCGCGCCGCGCTGGAGGCCTGGCACGCGCTGCAGCTGTGGCGCCAGGCGCCCGAGCCGGTGGGCCAGGGCCGCACCGTGGTGCTGTTCCCGGGCCTGGGCACCGACAGCCTGTCGCTGTGGCCGCTGCGCCGCCACCTGGAGCGCGCGGGCTTTCGCGCGCTGGACTGGGGGCAGGGCGTGAACCGCGGGCCGCAGGGCGACGTCGACGCCTGGCTGGACCGCCTCGCGGACGCCGTCAGCAAGCGCATCGCGCCGGCCCGCCACGCCAGCCTCGTCGGCTGGAGCCTGGGCGGCTTCTACGCGCGCGAGCTGGCCAAGCGCCTGCCCGAGCGGGTGCCGCACGTCATCACCATCGGCACGCCGTTCAGCGGCGGGCCGGACGACACCCATGTCGGCTGGCTGTACCGGCTGCTCAACGGCCGGCGCGCACACGACCACCAGGCGCTGCGCGAGCGGCTGGCCGAGCCGCCGCCGGTGCCCACCACGTCCCTCTACAGCCGCGCGGACGGCGTCGTGTCGTGGCAGGCCTGCACGCATGCCGACGCCTGGCCGCAGGCGCGGGACGTGGAGGTGCAGGCCAGCCACCTGGGCATGGGCTGGAACCCGCAGGTGCTGACGCAGGTCACCCAGCTGCTCGCCCCCCGGCGGAGCGAACGGTGAGCACCGCCGTCATGACCGCCCCGGCCCGCGTGGCCCGGCTGAACGGCCCGCGCGAGGACGCCCCCGGCCCCAGCCCCAAGCCCGTGCCCGAGAAGCTGCCGCCACGGGAGCCCGTCACGCCGGTCAAGCTGCGCCGGGCGCTGCGCGGCGTGTTCGGCCTGCGCGAGCTGCGGCCCGGGCAGCAGGAAGTCATCACCCGCGTGCTGGCGGGGCTGAACACGCTGGCCGTCATGCCCACGGGTGCCGGCAAGTCGCTGTGCTACCAGCTGCCCGCCGTGATCAGCGAGGCGCTGACGGTCGTCATCTCGCCGCTCATCGCGCTGATGAAGGACCAGTGCGACGCACTGACCGCGCGCGGCGTGGCCGCCGTGCAGCTGCATTCGGCGCTGGACGCCAACCGCCGCCTGGAGGCCGAGGCGCTGCTGACACGCGGCGCCGTGCGCGTCGTGTTCACGACGCCCGAGCGGCTGGCCGACGCCCGCACGCTGGGCCTGCTGCAGGAGCAGCGCGTGGGCCTGCTGGTGGTGGACGAGGCGCACTGCATCTCGCAGTGGGGCCACGACTTCCGCCCGGCCTTCAGCGCACTGCGCGACGCACGCCGCGCGCTGGGCCGCCCGCCGGTGCTGGCGCTGACGGCCACCGCGTCGGGCCCCGTGCAGCGCGAGATCCGCGAGGCGCTGGACATCCCGCGCGACGGCGTCATCAGCCACGGCGTGTACCGCCCCAACCTGCGCCTGGCCGTGGAGCTGCCGCAGACCGAGGCGCAGCGGCGCGAGTTCATGCTGCGCCGGCTGCAGCAGGTCACCACGGGCAGCGCCATCGTCTACTGCGCCACCGTGCGCGAGGCCACCGCACTGCACCGCCAGTTGCAGGACGCCGGCATCGGCGCGGGCCTCTACCACGGCAAGCTCCCCAAGGCCGCGCGCGAGGCCGCGCAGGAGGCCTTCATGCGCGACGAGTCCCGCGTCATGGTGGCCACCAACGCGTTCGGCATGGGCATCGACAAGCCCGACATCCGGCTCGTCATGCACGCGCAGATGCCCGCCAGCATCGAGGCCTATGTGCAGGAATGCGGCCGCGCGGGACGCGATGGCGAGCCCGCCGACTGCGTGCTGCTGTTCCGCGAGGGCGACCGCGCGCTGCAGCAGTTCTTCGCCGGCGGGCACGTGCCCTCGCGCGAGGAGCTGTCGGCCGTCTGGCAGGCGCTGGCCAGCCACACGCCGCAGGGCGGCTGGCTGCCGGCCGCGCTGGCCGAGATGGCGCGGCTGCCGCAGCGCCGACTGGACCAGGTGCTGGCCGCGCTGCGCTCCGTGCGCGCGGTGCGCTCGGTCGGCGACGCCGACGCGCTGCGCCCGGCCACGCGGCGCGAGGCCGGCGCCGTCATCGACGCGGCCGAGGCCGCCGTGCAGCAGCGCCAGCAGAGCGACCGCGACGGCCTGGCGGCCATGGTGCTGTACGCGAAGGCGGGCAGCTGCCGATGGGCCGGCGTGCTGGCGCACTTCGGCGAGACGCTGGACGACGGCGCGACCCGCTGCGGCCACTGCGACAGCTGCGAGCGCTTCACGCGCCTGCTCGCCGCCTCGCCGGTCACCGAGGTCGACCGCGCCGCGCCGCCGACGCAGGTGCGTGCCTTCGAGCCCGGCCAGCGCGTGCGCGTGCGCCGCTTCGGCTGGGGCGAGGTGCAGGACTGCAGCACCGAGGCCGTCACCATCCTGTTCGCGCGCCACGGCCAGCGCAGCATCCATCCCGACTTCGTCGTGGCGACCGCGCGCGGCTGAGGCGCCCGCCCTGCCTAACGCACCACCGCGCCCAGCTCCTGCAGCAGCCCGCCCAGCGCGCGCTGCACCGGGCTGGCCTCGACGACGTCGGTCGCCAGGCCCTCGCTGCGCAGCCGCTTGAGCGCGCGGCGCGTCATCGAATGCATGCCCCCGGCCAGGTTGCTGGTGAACATGAAGAACGCGCCGTTGTCGCTGACCCACGCCAGCTGGGCGGTCGCCCAGACGCCCTGCAGGTTGAGCTTGCAGCGCTGGCCGGGCCGCAGCGCGTCCAGCCAGTCGCCCACCGGGTCGCCGTCGTCGAGGCCATCCAGCGGCAGCGGCACGGTGGGCAGCGCGCCGATGTGGGTGTCATGCCCCTGCCAGGAGGCCGGGTCGGCGAGCAGTTCCGGCGCCGGGGCCGGCAGCGTCGCAACGGCCGGCAGCGGCACCGGCTCGGCGCGCGGCTCCGCCGGCGGCTCCGCGGACGCCTCGGTGCGCTCGGCCAGGTGGCGGCGGTGCGTCTGCATCAGCTCCGCCAGCACGCGGGTGCGATGCTGCTGTGGCAGGTCGATGAGCGCCATGCCCTGCTGCACGCGGCCGATCAGCGTGGGCAGGCGCCGGCGCAGGTCGGCCCGCTCGGCCGCCGTCTCGGGCCGCTGCAGGCTGGCCAGCAGCTCGTCCACCGTGCCCACCAGCGCCTGGGCCTCCGGTGAATCCTCGCCCTCGGCCGCCATCACCTTGGCCAGCACCTCGATCCACGGCCCGCGCAGGAAGGTCTGCACCGTGGGGCTGACCTCCTGCGCGCGGCCCAGCTGCGTCTCCACCTGGTCGCGCAGCAGCGGCAGCAGCCGGCGTTCGGCCTCCATCTGCCCGAGCGCCCCCATCGCCGGCCGCGTGCGCTCGACCTGTTGCTCGCGCTCGTCGTCGATGAACCCCTGCACCTGCAACAGCGCCTGCGCGTAGGCCGCGGGCGCATCGGGCGCGGTCTGCGCCAGCTGCGTGACCAGCGGGTCCACAAAACGCTGGAAGGCCTCGCCACGCTCGGTGTCGTGCGCGGGCAGTGCGCTGGCATGGCCGGCGATCTTGTTGATGAGGGCCCAGGCCGGGTGCTGCTCCGACCCCAGCACGCCCGGGTCATGCGCGGCCAGCTCGCGCACCGGCGCCTCCAGCCGCGCCAGCGAGCCGCGCAACGCGGGCGCCACCTGCGGATCCGCCAGCAGCCGTTCGAACAGCCGGTGCAGCAACGCGTGGCTGACGGCGCTCTCGGGCGCGCCGGCGGCCTCCATGGGCTGCAGCCGGAATGCCGGTTCGTCGTCGGCCTGCGGCAGCGCCGGCGCCGCCGCGCGGCCGGCGCCGGGCAGGCCGCGCTGCAGCAGCGGCATGCTGCGCAGCAGCGCCTGCAGCTGCTCGGCCGGCAGGGAGACCGCAGGCGCGCCCGCCGGCGTGGCGGATGCCGCGCGGGCCGCGGCGCCGGCGTCGGGCGTGCGGATCGCGCGGTAGCGTGGCGACTGCAGGCCGGCGGCCTTGAGCTCGTCGGTGACCTGCAGCAGCAGGGGCCGCAGCTGCCCCACCAGCGTCCGCGCGGCCACGCGCATCCACAGCGCCTGCTGCTCCGGCTCCAGCACCTGCTCGTAGACCGTGTGGCTGACGGCGCGCGCAAACACGGCCGGCCCGCAGGCGGTCGGGTCTTCGCCGCCACGCACATCGGGCAGCATCAGCCCGGCCAGGCCCTGCAGCTCGCGCAGCTCCCATTCCAGCTTGAGGTCGGCCAGCTGCACGACGCGGGAGATCTCGATGTCCTTCTCGGCCTGCGCCTCGTCGACGAGGGTCAGTTCCTCGATGTCGAAGCCGCTCAGCGCCGACGCCTGCGCGCCCCGCCCCAGTGCCCGCGCCTCGCCCCCCTGGAAGCCGTGGAGCAGGTGGCCGGACAGGCATTCCGCGATGTGCATCCGCAGCGGCTCGGTGGCCAGCAGCAGGCCGGACAGGTGCTTGCGCTCCACGCCCCCCAGGCCGGCCTCGACGGGGTCGCGCATGGCCTGCAGCATCGCCTCCACCCAGGCGGTGGCGAACGGCAGGGCCTGGGCCTCCAGGCCCCTGACGTGGCGGTCGAACTGCGGGTGGGCTTCCATGGCCGGGGCCGTGCTCCTTCGTTGGGAGCCCGGACTCTAGCCGCGCGGCCTTGCGCCAAGGCGTCGGAACCGCCCGTGGTGGCGCAGGCACGTGACAGTTATCGCGGTATTCAGCCGGCCGCCGCGCCGAACAACACGCGCTGCTCGCCCAGTGCCTGCACGAGCGCCGGCTCCAGCGTCTCGCTGTAGACCAGGTGCAGCTCCACGCTCACCTCGTCCAGCAGTCGCCGGCAAGCCACCCCGGGATGGCGCTGGCGCACCATCGCGGCCGGCACCAGCGTGCAGCCGCGTCCGGCGGCGATCTGCGAGAGGGTGGCCTGCGTGCCCGGTGCGGCCACCTCGCGCACCGGGCGGAAGCCGTGCGCGTCGTACTGGCGCTGGTAGTGGCTCCACAGCGCCGGGTTGAGCCGCTTGGGGAAACGCAGGAAGGCCGGCCCGTCCTGCAGGTCTGCCAGGCAAAGCGCACGCTTGCGGGCCAGCGGGCTGTCCGCCGGCACGAGGGCCACATGGCGCAACCGCGCGATCTCCACATGCCGCAGGCCCTGCAGGTCGTGGGGCATGGCGATGAGGGCGGCATCGAGCCGGCCGCGCAACAGCCCGGCCAGCAGCTCGGGACCGGTCTCGACGGTCGGCTCCAGCGGCGCCAGCCCGGTGGCCCGGCGCCAGCCGCGGTCCAGCGCGCCGAAGCGGCTCATGTCCATCCACCACGGCAGGCCCAGCCGCAGGCTGTGGCGCGTCGGCGCCCAGGCTTCGCCCAGGTTCACCAGCGCCGCGTCGAAAGCCTGCACGGCTTGCGTGAACTCGTGCCGGGCCTGCTCGCCGGCCGGCGTCAGGCGCGTGCCGGTGCCGGTGCGGTCCAGCAACGCGACGCCCAGCGCCGCCTCCAGCGCGGCGATCTGGCGCGACAGCGGCGGCTGCGTCAGGTGCAGGCGCTCGGCAGCACGGCGGAAGTTCAGCTCCTCGGCCAGCACCAGGAAGTAGCGCAGCTGGCGGATGTCGATGCTGCGATGGCCGGGCGTGCTCATGCCGAAAAGGTATCACCAATTCTGGAATTCACAGCGCCGGCCCGGCCCGCGAGCATGCGCGCCGTTTCGTCGACACGGAGTCCCGTGATGTCCCAGCCGAGCGTTCCCCTTCCGGCCCCGTCCCGGCGCCGCTTCCTGGCCGGCGGCGGCAGCGGGCCGGCCGCCGGGCCGAGCATCGAGAGCCTGCTGGCCGACCCGGTGGCGGTGGGCGACAGCGCCCGGCTGCGCGCCAGCTTCAGCGGCGGCGCCGGCCGCATCGAGCCCGACATCGGCGCCGTGCAGAGCGGCATGCCGGTCGCCACGCCGCCGCTGGCCGGCCCGCGCCGCTACACGCTGATCGTGGAGGCGCCCGGCATGCCGGCCGCCCGCCGCGAGATCGACGTGCAGCCCGGCTACCGCGACCGCTACGTGCCCGTGGCCACGCCGGCGCCGCTGCAGTACCACGCCGCGGTGAATGCCCCGGACGGCAGCGTCGTCGTCATCGGCGGCTCGCGCGGCCTGCCCACGATGTCGGAGGCGGTGGACCGTTTCGACCCCGCCACACGCCAGTGGACGCGGATCGCCACGCTGTCGACCGGGCGCAGCGGACACACGGCGCACGCGCTGCCGGACGGCCGCATCCTCGTGCTGGGCGGTCAGGTCGGGCTGGCCAGTGGCGGCCAGGCGGAGCTGATCGATACCGCGCGCGGCACGGTGATCCCTGCCGGGCGGCCCGTGCAGACGCGCAATCGCCACACCGGCGTCGTGCTGGCGGATGGCCGCGTGATGGTGGTCGGCGGCATGTGGCGCGCGCGCGTGGAGCTGTGGGACCCCGCCTCGCTGAGCTTCCGGCTGGTGGCCGCGCCGATGCGCCACAGCCGCGAGTTCGCCACCGCGACGCTGCTGCCCGACGGGCGGGTGCTGATCGTGGGCGGCGACCATGCGGACATCAACGTGCCGGCCGAGATCTTCGATCCCCGCACCGAACGCTTCGACACCGTGGGCGCGCCGGCCGACACGCCGATCCGCTGCCTCCACGAAGCACACGCCAGGCCAGACGGCTCGGTGCTGATCGTGGGCGGCGAGCGCCGGGACGAGGGCTCGCGCACGGCGCTGGCCAGCGTGATGCGCTTCGACCCGGCCACACAGGCGCTGGTCGAGGCGGGTTCGCTGGACTGCCCACGCTCCGTTGTGCGCAGCCTGATGCGGCCGGACGGCCAGGTGTTGATGTTCGGCGGCGAAGGCCTGGACGATGCCCCCACGGCGTCGGCAAGCGGCTATCGCGCCGGCACGGCACGGCCGCTCGCGCCCATGCCCACGAGCCGCACCTGGCACACCGTGAACCCGCTGCCCGACGGCCGCGTCCTCATCCTCGGCGGCGATGCGCCGGACGGCACGGCCGTCGGCGGCGGGCTGATCTACGAATAGGCCTCAGCTGCCACGCGTGACGGGCATCAACATCCGGTCCGTCGGCAGCTTCATGTGGCTGGCCAGCTCCAGCTTGGCCAGCGAGTTGCGGTGCACCTCGTCCGGACCGTCGGCCAGCCGCAGCGTGCGCTGGTGCGCCCACATCGTCGCCAGCGGCGTGTCCTGCGACACGCCGGCGCCGCCGAACAGCTGGATGGCCCAGTCGATGACCTGCAGCGCCATGTTGGGCGCGACGATCTTGATCATCGCGATCTCGGCCTTGGCGACCTTGTTGCCCACCGTGTCCATCATGTAGGCGGCCTTCAGCGTCAGCAGCCGGGCCTGCTCGATCATGCAGCGCGCCTCGGCGATGCGCTCCTGCGTGACGGTCTGCTGCGCCAGCGTCTTGCCGAAGGCGGTGCGCGCGATGGCGCGCTCGCACATCAGCTGCAGCGCGCGCTCGGCGGCGCCGATGGAGCGCATGCAGTGGTGGATGCGGCCCGGGCCCAGGCGGCCTTGAGCGATCTCGAAGCCGCGGCCCTCGCCCAGCAGGATGTTGCTGGCGGGCACGCGCACGTTCTTCAGCTCCACCTCCATGTGCCCGTGCGGCGCGTCGTCGTAGCCGAACACGCTCAGGGGGCGGATGACGGTGATGCCCGGCGCATTGGCCGGCACGACGATCATGGACTGCTGCTCGTGGCGGCCAGCCTCGGGGTTGGTCTTGCCCATGACGATGTAGACGGCGCAGCGCGGATCGCCGGCGCCGGAGCTCCACCACTTGCGGCCGTTGATGACGACCTCGTCACCGTCCCGCTCGATGCGGCACTCGATGTTGGTGGCGTCGCTGGACGCGACGGCCGGCTCCGTCATCAGGAAGGCCGAACGGATCTCGCCCTTGAGCAGCGGCTCCAGCCAGCGGTCCTTCAGCGACTCGCTGGCGTAGCGCTCCAGCGTCTCCATGTTGCCGGTGTCGGGCGCGGAGCAGTTGAAGACCTCGGGCGCCCAGAACACGCGGCCCATGATCTCGCACAGCGGTGCGTATTCCAGGTTGGACAGCCCCTCCGGCGCCCGGGTGCTCTTGGGCAGGAACAGGTTCCACAGCCCGGCGGCGCGCGCCTTGGGCTTGAGCTCCTCGATGACCCGGGTGGGCACCCACGGGTTGCCGGCACGCCGGTTGGCCTCGACTTCCTCCAGGTAGCGGCGCTCGTTCGGATAGATGTGCTCGTCGAAGAACGCCAGCAGACGCTCGCGCATCTGCGCGACCTTGGGGGAGTAGTCGAAGTTCATGGCGCGGCCTCCTTGTTTCGGCTGCCAGTGTGGCGCAGCCGCTGGCGCGCGCTTGTCACGCAGGCGGCAGGGTGTCGCCTGAGGCGCATCCACGGCTGATGCACACTCGCGCCCGCCGTCGCGGGGACGGCGAGGGAGAACCGATGAAGCAATACATCTGGATGAAAGTGATTGCCGCCGGCCTGGCGCTGGCGGCGCTGCTGTTCGGCATCAGCATCATGGACGCCGACCCCACGCTGCGCTTGCAGCAGGACGTGAGCATGGCCGACATCGAGGCCGGCAAGATGCCCGCCGACGGCCAGAAGGTGCGCATCACCGACGCCTGGCTGCTGCCGACGTGGGTGGTGGAGTACTCGCACAGCCGCAAGCGCGGCGACCACGCCCACGTGACCGTGGGCCTGGGCTCGCGCGAGACCTTCGAGCGCGCCGCGCAGGGCCAGCCGGCCGAGGTGAAGCTGTGGCTGCGCCTGCCGCAGGATTTCAAGACCCGCGAGGGCGCGAGCGCCGCGATGAACGACGACGCGCTGTACCTGCGCCAACAGCCGCGCGAGGGCGTCATCAACGCGCTGCCCGACAGCGTGCGCGAGAACATCAAGAGCGGCGGCCCGCTGACGTCCACGGCCACCATGCGCCTGGAAGAGGGCGCCACGCCCAACAGCGAGGGCGACGGCGTGGGCTTCCTCGCGGCCGGCGTGCTGGCACTGGCGCTGGTGGCCGCGTGGCTGGCCACCGACTACGCCAACCAGGGCTGGCTGCGCGACCTGGCCACGAGTGGCGTCACACCCTTCCAGGGCGCGTCCCGCTGGCTGCTGGCTTACGGTGTCGCGCTGCTGGGGGCGCCGTTGCTGGTGTTCTTCGTCGCCGGCGCCTGGGTGGACACCCGGCAGCTGGACGCCGCGCTGCTCGCCTGGGCGCTGGCGCTGCTGGCACTGGCCGGCTTCGCGCTGTGGCGCCACCGCGTGGCGTTCGTCGTCACGCCGCAGGGCT
The DNA here is from genome assembly GCA_041914785.1 of Roseateles sp. Classification (GTDB taxonomy): domain Bacteria; phylum Pseudomonadota; class Gammaproteobacteria; order Burkholderiales; family Burkholderiaceae_C; genus Pelomonas. The sequence continues at coordinate 29,542 of JAYSCT010000011.1, read as the reverse complement.
TGGACCGTGCATCCCGCAGCGGCACGCAGTCGCTGCTGCGCTGGGACGAGGTGGATGCGCTGAGCATCGCGCAGCGCAACTTCCGCGGCAGCGTGTCGGTCACCTACACGCTGCACGCCGGCGAGCGCAAGGCCAAGGTCGGCAACAGCCTGTTCGCCGGCGGCGTGGACCGCTACAAGGAGCTGGGCGCCCTGCTGCGCAACGAGGTGAACCACCGCGTCGCGCCGCCGCTGTTCGCCAAGCTCGCCAGCGGCTCCCGCGTGGCGTTCGGCGCGCTGGGCGCGCACCGCGACGGCCTCGTCAAGGGCCGGCTGGAGACCGGCGAGTTGCTGCCCTGGGCCGACATCGACAGCGCCAACTTCGCCGACGGCAAGCTGAAGATCAAGCGCAAAGGCAAGCTGCTGGCCTGGGACAACGTGGCGCTGGGCAAGGTGCGCAACCCGGACGTGCTGATCCAGCTGATCGAGCAGCGCGGGCTGGCCTCAGCCGCCCAGTAGCTTCTGCTCCGCGAGCGCCAGCGCCGTGGGTGTGCCGCTCAGCACCAGCGTGTCGCCACCCGCGAGCTTGGCACCGTCGACGAACTGGCCCTTGCCGTCGGCGCGGCGCAGCGACACGACGGCCACGCCCACCGCGTGCAGCGCCAGGTCGTCCAGCGGCCGGCCGGCGTGCGCCGACGCGGTCGGCAGCGTGACGGAGGTCAGCCGGGCCTGATCGATCTCCTCCGCGGTGTCGTCGTCGGCACCATGGAAGTAGCCGCGCAGCAGGCCGTAGCGCCGGTCGCGCGCATCGCGCGTGATGCGGATGACGCGGCGCATCGGCACGCCCACCAGCGCCAGCGCATGCGACGCCAGCATCAGCGAGCCCTCGATGGCTTCCGGCACCACCTCCGTGGCGCCGGCCGCCTTGAGCCGCTCCAGGTCGGCGTCGTCGATGGTGCGCACGACCACCGGTACGCGCGGCGCGTGGGCCCGCACCAGGTCCAGGATCTTCAGCGCCGACGGCGTGTCGTGATAGCTCACGACGACGGCGCTGGCCCGCGCCAGGCCCGCGGCCATCAGGCTCTGCACCTTGGCCGCGTCACCGAACACGACGCTCTGGCCCGCCGCGGCGGCCTGGCGCACGCGATCGGGGTCCAGGTCCAGCGCCATGTACGGGATGTGCTCGCCTTCCAGCAGCCGTGCCAGGTTCTGCCCCGAGCGGCCATAGCCGCAGATGATGACGTGGGCTTCCTGCTTGATGGACTTCTTGGCGATGGTCGTCAGCTGCACCGACTGCATCAGCCAGTCGCTGCTGGACAGCTTCATGACGATGCGGTTGCTGTACATCACGAGGATGGGCGTGATGAGCATGGACAGCACCATGCTGGCCAGCACCGGGCTGACCCACTGCGCCGCGATGAGCTGCTGCTGCGCGCCCAGCGTCAGCAGCACGAAGCCGAATTCGCCGGCCTGGGCCAGGTACAGGCCCGTGCGCAGCGCCACGCCCGGCGGCGAGCGGAACAGCCGCGCCAGCCCGGCGATGAGCGCGAACTTGGCCACCACCGGCAGCGCCGTCAGCGCGATGACCAGCCACCAGCTGTCCACCAGCGGCCGCCAGTCCAGCTTCATGCCGATGGTGATGAAGAACAGGCCCAGCAGAACGTCGTGGAAGGGCCGGATGTCGGTTTCCACCTGGTGGCGGTACTCGGTCTCCGAGATCAGCATGCCGGCCACGAACGCGCCCAGCGCCAGGCTCAGGCCGGCATGCTCGGTCAGCCAGGCCAAGCCCAGCGTGACGAGCAGCAGGTTCAGCATGAACAGCTCGTCGCTCTTGCGGCGGGCCACCAGCGTCAGCCACCAGCGCATCAGCTTCTGGCCGCCGAACAGCAGCAGGCCCAGCAGCACGATGGCCTTCAGCGCCGCCCACGCCAGCGCGCTGGCCATCTCGCCGCCGCTGCTGTTCAGCGCCGGGATCAGCACCAGCAGCGGCACCACGGCCAGGTCCTGGAACAGCAGCACGCCCATCACCAGCCTGCCGTGCGGGCTCTCCAGTTCCAGCCGCTCGGCCATCAGCTTCACGACGATGGCGGTGGAGCTCATGGCCATCGCCGCGCCCAGCACGAGCGCGCCCTCCCACTGCAGTTCCCAGGCCCGCCCCAGCAGCGTCAGCCCGGTCATCAGCAGCACGTTGCCAACCATGGCGCCGGCGATCGTCAACACCACCTGCGACATGCCCAGCCCGAACACGGCCGTCTTCAGCGCGCGCAGCTTGGGCAGGTTGAACTCCAGCCCGATGGCGAACATCAGGAACACGACGCCGAACTCGGCCAGGTACTGGATGCCGGCCGAATCCTGCGCGAACGCGAGCGCATTGGGACCGATGACGACCCCCACCGCCAGATAACCCAGCATGGGCGGCAGCTTCAGCGACCGGCAGACAACCACGCCGAACACCGCGGCGACGAGATAGAGAAGGGCGAGGTCCAGGGAGGTCACCGCCGCATGGTATGCGGGCGCCGCGAGCCCCTGCCCCGGCAGCACCGGGAAGTGAAATCCCTCACGGTCCCGCCAAGCCATGCACGCCTTGCATAAGCGCATGACCACTTGGCTAGACAAGCCAGCCCCACGAAGGCAGGCTTCGCGCTACCGTTCGCCCCACCAAAAATTACGGAGCGTTTCATGCCCAACCTGTCCTTCGTCTCGCCCACGCGCAACAGCCCGTGGGGGACTTATCTGTCCCAGATCGACGCCGTGGAGCCCTACCTGGGCCACCTGGGCCGCTGGGTCGAGACGCTGCGCCGCCCCAAGCGCGCGCTGATCGTGGACATTCCCATCGAGCTGGACAACGGCACCATCGCCCACTACGAGGGCTACCGCGTGCAGCACAGCCTGACGCGCGGCCCCGGCAAGGGCGGCGTGCGCTACCACCCGGACGTCACGCTGGAAGAAGTGATGGCCCTGTCGGCCTGGATGACGGTCAAGAACGCCGCGGTGAACCTGCCCTACGGCGGCGCCAAGGGCGGCATCCGCCTCGACCCGAAGCAGCTGTCGCTGAAGGAACTGGAGAAAGTTACGCGCCGGTACACCAGCGAGATCGGCATCATCATCGGCCCGCAGCAGGACATTCCGGCGCCGGACGTGAACACCAACGGCCAGATCATGGCCTGGATGATGGACACCTATTCGATGAACACCGGCGCCACGGCGACCGGCGTCGTCACGGGCAAGCCCATCGAGCTGGGTGGCTCGCTGGGCCGCGTGGCCGCCACCGGCCGCGGCGTGTTCGTCGTGGGCCGTGAGGCGATGCGCCGCCTGAACATCGACATGGAAGGCGCACGCGTCGCCGTGCAGGGCTTCGGCAACGTCGGCTCCATCGCCGCCAAGCTGTTCGCGGCCAACGGCGCCAAGATCGTCGCCGTGCAGGACCACACCGGCACGCTGGTCAACAGCAACGGCTTCGACATGGCCAACCTGCTGGACCACGTCGCCAAGACGCGCGGCGTCGCCGGCTTCAAGGGCGGCGACATGATCGCCAACGAGGACTTCTGGGACGTCAAGAGCGACGTGCTGATCCCGGCCGCGCTGGAAGGCCAGATCACCGCCGAGCGCGCCAAGCGCATCACCACCCGCCTGGTGCTGGAAGGCGCGAATGGCCCGACGACGCCCGACGGCGAGGCCGTGCTGGCCGACCGCGGGATCGTCGTCGTGCCCGACGTGATCGCCAACGCAGGCGGCGTGACGGTGTCGTACTTCGAATGGGTGCAGGACTTCTCGTCCTTCTTCTGGACCGAGGACGAGATCAACGTGCGCCTGGACAAGATCATGATCGGCGCGTTCAAGCACATCTGGGAGACGGGCGAGCAGCACAAGATCCCGCTGCGCACTGCCGCCTTCACGGTGGCCTGCACGCGGGTGCTGCAGGCGCGCGAGGAGCGCGGCCTGTATCCGTAACCCCATCGTCCAGTCGCGCCCCGCTGCACGCGGGCGCGCCTGGCCGATCCCCCGAGGGGATGGCGATGCTCGCGGCATCGAGCCGCGAGCACATCGCCTGACGGGCCGGCTTGGGGGCAGCCCGGCGCTCGGCCCGAAACAACCACGGCGGCCTGCGGGCCGCCGTTTTGCATGGCGCCGCGGCTGCTACGCTGCGCGCCCCCATGAGCCACCTCGCGCGCCACCTGCTGCCCGCCGACGCCCGCGAGGCGCTGAACGACCACCCAGCGCTGCGCGCGCTGCTGCTGACCGACGTGCTGGCGCTGCTGGCCGAGCTGGGCGCGGCGGTCATCCTGCCGTGGTGGATCGCCAGCCGCGGCGGCGCGGCGGCCATTGCCGCGTTCAGCGTGACGGTGGCCGTGTCGGCCTTCTTCATCGCGCCGGCGCTGTCGCCGTTGGGCGACCGGGTGTGCAAGTCGCGGCAGATCACGCGGGGCCTGGCCGCGCTGGTGGCCGTGGCGGCCCTGCTGGCGGCGCTGTCGTTCGCCGGCGTCTTCCACGTGGCGCTGCTGGCCGCGCTGGCCGTCGTGCAGGTCGCCGCCCTGTCCTTTGTCGGGCCGCCGCGCGAGGCCTTGCTGGCTGAGCTCGTTGCCCCGGCGCAGCTGCCCGCAGCGCTGCGGCTGCGCAAGACGACGCTGGCCGCCGGCGGCATCGCCGGGCCGCTGCTGGCGGGGGCCGTGCTTGGCGCGGCCGGCATCACGGCGGCACTGTGTGGCTACGGCGTTCTGCTGGCCGCGGCCGCGCTCGCCGCGACGCGCCTGCCTCGGGCAGCAGACCCGGTGCTGCGCCAGGGCGGGCTGGCGCGCTGGTGGGGCGAGCTGCGTGCCGGGCTGGCTGCCAAGTGGCAGGTGCCGATGGAGCGCGGCTGGACGGCGGTGAACTTCGTCGTCTGGGTTTTCCAGGGCCCGGCCGTGGGCCTGCTGATCCCACTCAAGGTGCAGGCGTTGGGGCTGTCGGGGCCGTGGCTGGGGCTGGCGCTGGGCGCGCTGTCGGCAGGCGTACTCGTCGGCAGCGCCTTCGGCGCCGAGCGGCTGGTGCGGCGGCTGGGGCGTTTTCGCGTGCGGGTGGGCCTGGGCGTGCTGGAGGGTGTGGCGCTGGCCGGCGTCGGCTGGACCGCGTCGCCGGGGCTGCTGCTGGCCGGGCTGGCGCTGGCAGGCTTCTGCAACGCGGCCATGAGCCTGGTGGGCGCCACGCACCGCGCGCTGGCGCTGCCGCGCGACTACCGGGTGCGCCTGAGCGCCGCCGGCAGCATGACGACGCAGGTCGCCGGTGCGCTGGGGCCGGCGCTTGTGGGCATGGCGCTGGCGCGCCACGGCATCGCGGCCGTCTACACGGCCTGGGGCCTGCTGATGGCGGCCAGCGTGCTGGGCTTCCTGCTCGTGCCGCGCTTCCGGGAGTTCCTGACGCTGGGCCACGGCGACGTGGCCGACTGGTACCGCCGCGAGTACCCGGCGGTGTTCCCGGCCCGGCCGCCGGCGGACGTCAGGCCGCTGCCGTCGGCGTGATGACGGCGCCGGTGCTGTCCAGCACCCGCAGCGTCACGGGAATGGCGCCAGCCACGCTCTGCGTGACGGTGCAGTAGTCCTCGAACGTGTCCCTCACGCGCTGCAGGTGGCCCAGCTCGGCGGCGGGCTTGCCCAGGTGCAGGTCCACGGCCAGGCCCAGCACGCGCACGCGGCCGCGCTCGTTCTTGCCGACGGTCGCCTTCACCTCGGTGCGCAGCGGCGACGGATCGTCCTTGTACTTCTGGCAGGCAAACCACAGCGACGCGCTGAGGCAATTACCCACGGCCGAGGCCAGCAGCTCGACGGGGTCAGGCCCGCTGCCCGTGCCCAGCGGCGCGGGCTCGTCGGACAGCAGCACCGGGATGTCCGGGCCATAGCGGTGTTCGAACTGGTAGCCCTGACGCTGGGTCAGGGTGACGCTGGGGTGATCCATGGGGTTGTCCGTTGGGGGAGAGGTGGTTGATAACAAAGTATCGAACTGGAGGTCAATGTATCGAACCACCCGACCGCGTTCGGCATCCGGTGAATGTCAAAGTGTTGAAGCGCATGGTGGTGCAGTACCTGGGCAGGCGCTCCAAAAGACCCAAGCCTGGCTCGCGTGTTGGGCCACAGACCGTATACGCGACATCAGCGGCCACCTGACCGCGCCTGCTAAGCCTTCACCGCTTCAGGCTTCACGCACGCCAGTCACCGGTGAGAGCCGCCAGGACGGGCGATCCAAGCAGCAGATACGCCAGCGGCCAGGACACGCCTTCCAGCATTCTCAGTACCGGCTCAGGCAACAGTGCCGATTGCAAGACGATAGGCGCCTGCAGCAACACGAAGCGCCCTTTGAAGTCGTTGGTGCTGAGCGCCAGCCCCACACAGGTCGCGCTCGCAATGGCATAGAGGCCGGCAAAGCCCATGCCGGTGATGCTGAGCGTGGGTGATGTTGATTTCATCCGGGCAAGGCTAGCGGCTCAGCTTTTTGCATCAAGTGATTACGCCCCGGGGCGCTGTTCAAGCTGCCGGCGGCGTCGTGTCACGCTTCTTTCCCGATTTGCAGCAGGGCGCGCGAAGGGGCTTGGCGAGAGGGCAGGTTGCACGTTGGAAGCCGTCCGTGGCGGCGGCCCGAGAAGATGTCGCGGCTTCGGTAAAATTGGATTTTGAAATTGATGCCGGGATAGCAGTGAGATTAGTTAAGGCGCAGATCAAGAATTTTCGGTCGGTGGAGGATAGCGGCGAGTTCGACATTACTCAGATTGTTTGCCTCATTGGCAAGAACGAGGCCGGCAAGAGCGCGTTGCTGCAGGCACTCGCGGCATTGAATCCGCATCCTTCGACCCTCCTGGAACTGGACAAGGAGCGCGACTATCCGCGCCGCCATCTGGCGTCCTATGCCGAGTTGCATCCCAAGGAGCCCGCAGCCGTCGTTTTGACGGAGTGGGAATTCGACGACGCCGAGCTCGCCACACTCGAAGAGATGCTGGGCAAGGCATCCGTTGACCGACGGCTGCGCGTGCAGCGCCGATACGGTGAAAACTTGACGATCGATGCCACCATCGATACCAAGAAGATCATCAAGCACCTGTTCGCGAAGTTTGGAGTCACTGGCGAGGAAGCCAAGGCCCTGGCCGGGGCCGCCACCACGGCTCAGCTCATCGAAGAGCTGAATGCGCTGCCCAACCCCAGTGAATCGCAGATCAACCTGCGCGCTCATCTGCTGAGCGAAGGCACCGCGATCGTCCAGGTGCACAAGTTTGTTGCGCAGCGACTGCCACGCTTCATGTACGTTTCATCGTATGACCGCATGGAGGGGACGGTGCAGTTCCAGCAGCTTCAGGAACTTCAGGATCAAGGCGCCCTGGATCGCGACGAGCACCGCGGCAAGAAACTGTTTGTGGAGTTCCTTCGATACGCAGGAATTTCGCCCGCGGACCTGCTGCGCGAGACGACCTTTGAAACTCATAACGCGCTGCTCCAGGCCGCCTCGAACAAAATCACGGATCAAATCCTTGAGTATTGGACACAAAGCAGTGATCTGAGCGTCGAGGTCAGGGTATCCGCCGGCATGGCCGGTGATCCTCCACCGTTACAGGCAGGAAATGTCGCTCGAGCGAGAATTTATAATGCCCTGCACCGGGTAGATACTCCGTTCTCGGATCGGAGTTCGGGCTTTGTGTGGTTCTTCTCCTTCCTGGTGAGATTTGCCCAGGTGCGGAACGAATCGGCGCCTGTCATCCTGTTGCTCGACGAACCTGGGCTCACTTTGCACGGCAAGGCGCAGCTGGACCTTCTGAGGTTTTTCCGAGAGAAGCTGGCTCCGCATCACCAGATCATCTTCTCCACGCATTCGTCCTTCATGGTGCCTGCCGGCGACCTTGCCAGCGTGCGTGTGGTTCAGGACGCCATCGAGCAGCGGGGTGCACGGCGGATTCCCCTGGGAACCAAGGTGGTGGGACACGACCAGACACAGGACGCCGACGCGCTGCTGCCCTTGAAGGTGGCGGTCAGCCATCCCCTCGGCTGAGACCTTGCGGTCTGGCGACTGAGGCGGTGTCGCGCAAACGGCCCAGGCCCGGGTTGGGCGGCCAACGCCCCCGCCCACCTCAGCGCCAGTTCATCACCCACGTCTGCCCCGCAGCCGGCCCGGGCAGCCGGGCGGTCCACTGGCTGTACACGCGCCGGGCGACGCGGTGCAGCGCGGCCACGTGCTGCGGCAGGTCTTGCAGGATGGCGGCGGGCGCCTGCACGGCCGGGCCGCGGGCGCGTGTCAGTTCGTCGGCGCCTTGTTCACACCAGTCGCGGACGATGCCCTCGTCGACCTCGAAGTGGCACTGGAAAGCCAGGTGCGGCCCGATCTCGAACCCCTTGTTCAGGCAGTGCTGGCCGTACAGCAGCCGGCGCGCCCGCGCCGGGATCTGGAAGGTCTCGTAGTGCCAGTTGAAGGCCATCACCTCGCGGGCCTGCAGCAGCGGCCGCCCGGCCGGGGTCACGTGCAGGCGGCTCCAGCCGATGTTGGCGAAGCCGTTGCGGCCGACGCGGGCGTCCAGCGCGCGGGCGAGCATCTGGCCACCGAAGCAGTGGCCCAGCAGGGGCACGTCGGCCGCCAGCGCGCGGCGCACCAGCGAAAGCTCGTTGTCGATCCAGCCCAGCGGCTCGTTGACGCTGCGGTTGCTGCCCAGCAGCACGATGCCGCTGAAGTCCTTCGCATCGCGCGGCACCGCATCGCCGTGGTCGGGCATCACGATGCGCGTGTCCAGGCCCACCTCGGTCAGGTGAGCCAGCAACTGGCCGGGGCGCTGGGTGTGGTCGTGCTGGAGGATGAGGACCGGTCTCATGAACCCGGCGCACGCCGGGTGCGCCATCTGTGGAGGAGCGGCCAATCTAGGCCGCGCCGCATCAAGATCTCATCAGGATTCGCAGCGGACGCGGCAAGAACCGCTCAAGGCGCAGGGCGCACGCTCAGCGCAGGTCGCCCGTCTCGAAATACAGCGCCGTCACCCGCCGCGCGCGGAAAGCCTGCAGCAGCGCGACCGTGGGCTGGCCCAGCCCCTGCAGCGGCACGGTGACGTCGCGCATCTCGCCCGGCGACTCCACCCGCACGATGTGGTCGAAGTCCGGCCGCCGATCGATCACCTTGAACGCGAACCACTCGCTGCCCTTGCCGATGAGCCGGTAGCGCCCGGCCGACCCGGCGCGCGGTGCAGGGTCGAGCCGGCGAAACAGCAGCACCTCGTCGACGACGACCCGCCGCTCGCCGGCCTGCGGCTGGCCGCCGCGCTCGAAATGACCGCGGAAGAAGCGCGCGGTGAACTCGCGAAGCGGCTGGGGATTCGCGGGGTTCAGGCGCAGCAGGTCGAAGGTCTCCGGGTCCAGCGTCCACAGCCGCGGCTGGGCGGCGAGCTGCTCGCGCAGCGCGCGGTCGGCGGCGGCGTCGGCCAGGTGCAAGCGCAGCACGACCTGGCTGTCGTGCGGCGCGTGGAACATCGGCAGGTGCGACGCATAAAGCCCCTCGCGCCCGCCGAACACGGCCATGCCGTGGCCGCCGACGGCGGTCTCCGCGCCGGCCAGCGCGGGCACGCCGGCGGCCAGCGCGAGAAGGGAGCGTCTGCGAAGGGTCATGCCGGCATTCTGGAGCGAGCCGCGCTGGCTTGCCGGGCCGGGGTTGCCCCTGTCATCGGCCGGTGCGCCGGGCGCGTTGGCGCTGCCACCGACCCCTGTGCGTCGACAACGGAATAATCCCCCCATGCATCGTGTTCGCTACCTGCTCCTGCCCCTGCTGCTGGGCGCCCTGCTGGCCGGCTGCGGCGGCCTGCCCTCGTCGTCGTCCGAGAAGGTCGGCAAGGTCTACCAGCGCGAGAGCTTCGCCGCGGAGGAGACCTTCTCGCGGCTGTTCGACGCCAATGTGGACGCCACCTGCGAGGCCGCCCGCCGCGCGCTGCTGAGCCAGGGCTACGTCATCAGCAAGGCCGACAGCGGACTGGTGCGCGGCGCCAAGCATTTCCAGCCCGAGGGCGAGGTGCATGTGGAGATCGCGTTCAACGTCGTCTGCGTGGGCGACGGCCCCAGGCAGCAGATCGCCACCGCCTACGTCAGCGCGCAGCAGGACCGCTACGCGCTCAAGCGCAACCCGCAGGCCGCCAGCCTGGGCGTCAGCGCGCTGGGCTCCATCTCGGTGCCGCTGTCGTCCACGCAGGACTCGCTGGTCAAGGTCGCCTCCGAGACCATCCCCGCCGGCGAGTTCTACGACCGCTTCTTCACGCTGATGCAGCGCATGCTGCGCGAGAACACCAGCGAGCCCCGTTGATGCAGCGCCTGCTCGCCACGCTGGCGCTGGTCACCGCGGCCGCCAGCCCTGCCGCGCCGCTGACAACGCATGCCGAACGCAGCGGCTTCACGCAGACCGGACGCTATGACGAGGTCACGCAGCTGTGCCGTGACTTCGCCCGCGCCCACCCGCGCCAGGTGCGCTGCGCCCGCTTCGGCACGACGCCGCAGGGCCGGCCGATGTGGGCGCTGGTGGCCAGCCAGTCCGGCGCGCTGACGCCCGAGGCCGCGCGCCGCGCCGGGCTGCCGGTCACGCTGATCCAGGGCGGCATCCACGCCGGCGAGATCGAGGGCAAGGACGCCGGCTTCCTCGCGCTGCGCGAGCAGCTCGCCAAGCCCGGTGCGCTGCAGAAACAGGTGCTGGTCTTCGTACCGGTCTTCAACGTCGACGGCCACGAGCGCTTCGGCGCCTGGAACCGGCCCAACCAGCGCGGCCCCGAGCAGATGGGCTGGCGCGTGACGGCGCAGAACCTCAACCTGAACCGCGACTACGCCAAGGCCGACGCGCCCGAGATGCAGGCCATGCTGGGCCTGCTGCGCGTGTGGGACCCGCTGGTGTTGGTGGACCTGCACACCACGGACGGCGCGCAGTTCGAGCATGACATTGCCGTCATGGTGGAGCCGCTGCACGCCGGCGACGCGTCGCTGCGCGCGGCCGGCCGCGCCTGGCGCGACGGCGTCATCGCCACGCTGGCCGCCCAGGGCGCGCTGCCCCTGCCGTTCTACCCGTCCTTCGTCGAGGAGGACAACCCGGCCAGCGGCTTCAAGGACAGCGTGTCCTCGCCGCGCTACTCGCTGGGCTACTACCCGCTGCGCAACCGCTTCGGCATGCTGGTGGAGACGCACAGCTGGCGCCCCTACCCGCACCGCGTGCGCGTCACTCGGCAGACGGTGAACGCCGTGCTGGCCGAGGTGGCGACTCACGGCCGCGACTGGCTGCATGCGGCGCAGGCCGCCGACGCTCGCCGGTTGACCGAGCTGGCGCTGACCTGGCGCGCCACCGACGAGGTGCGCGAGATCGACTTCCGCGGCTACGCCTACACGCGCACGCCCAGCGACATCTCCGGCGCGCTGATGACGCGCTACGACGAGACCCGTCCCGAGGTCTGGCGCGTGCCGCTGCGCGACCGGCTCGTGCCCGGCCTCGTGCGCCCCGCCCCCGGCGCCGGCTACCTGGTGCCGGCCGAGCACGCCGGCTGGGTGGCCGACAAGCTGGCCCAGCACGGCGTGCGCTTCGAGCGGCTGGCGCAGGGCCGCAACGCGTTGCCCGCCGAGGCGTGGCGCGCCGAGCGCGTGACGCGCGACGCCACCACCACCGAGGGCCGCCAGCGCATGACGCTCACCGGCCGCTGGGCTGCCGAGGCGCGCGACGTGCCGGCTGGCAGCCTGTTTGTGCCCATCGCGCAGCCGCTGGCGGCGCTGGCCATGCACCTGCTGGAGCCCGACGCGCCGGACTCGCTGGCCGCCTGGGGCCGCTTCGCTGCGGCCTTCGAGCCCAAGGAATACATGGAGGCCTACGTGGCCGAGCAGGTCGCCCGCGAGCAGCTGGCGGCCAGCCCGGCGTTGCGGGACGAGTTCGCCGCCAAGTTGCGCGACGACCCGGCGTTCGCGGCCGACGCGAAGGCGCGGCTGGACTTCTTCTACCGCCGCACCCCCAGCTGGGACGAACGTCTGAACCTCTACCCGGTGCTGCGCGTGGACCGCCGCCCCTGACCATGCCGCGCCGCGCGCGCCCGCACCATCACCACGTCTACGTCGTGCTGCTGTCGCCGCAGGTGTGGAACGAGCCCGCGTTCCGCCAGGCCAACCCCGGCCACGACGTGCGCAAGCCCTGCGTCTACGTCGGCATGACGGGGCTGGACCCCGACCTGCGCTTCGACCGCCACATGGCCGGCGTGCAGGCCAACCGCTTCGTGCTCAAGTACGGAGAGCGGCTGCTACCGGAGCTGTACGAGGTCTACAACCCCATGCCCTACGACGCCGCCCGCGACATGGAGGTGGAGCTGGCCATCGCGCTGCGCGAGCATGGCTACGGCGTGTGGCAGGCTTGAGGCCATGAATCGACTCGCATCTGAATTGCATCGCCTGTATCAGGGGCCTTCGGCGGCCGAGGTGCGGGCGCTGCTGCTGGAACTGGCCCGCCCGGCCGACTGGGACGCACTGGGCGCGCTGTGGCGCGGCGTGCAGGCCGATCTGGGGCTACCGGCGCCCGGCATCGCCGTGTCGGGCACCGACGGGCTGCAGCTGTGGTTCTCGCTGAGGCAGCCGGTCGACACCGCCCGCGCGGCGGACTTCCTGGCACGGCTGCAGGCGCGCTACCTGCCCGGCATCGCGCCCGCGCGGCTGCGCCTGCTGGCAAGCGACCAGCCACCGCCCGTGCCGGCGCAGGACCCGGCATCGGGCAATTGGTCGGCCTTCGTCGCGCCCGACCTCGCGCCCGTCTTCGTCGACGCGCCCTGGCTGGACATCCAGCCCGGCGCCGAGGGGCAGGCCGACCTGCTGGCGCGTCTGCAGCCGATCACCCCGGAGGACTTCGAGACCGCGCTGCAGGCCCTGGCGCCCGCCGTGCCGGTGGCCGCAGCGGCTGTCGCGGCGGCAGCGCCGCCACCACAGCAGCCGGCGACGGCGGACCTGGACCCCCGGCGCTTTCTGCAGCGCGTGCTGAACGACGAGTCCGCGCCGCTGGCGCTGCGCGTCGAGGCCGCCAAGGCGCTGCTGGCCCGTGATTGACAACGCCATGCACACCCGCACCCCGGCCTCCCCGACACGGCTGCAGCGCCGCCTGACCCTGGCCGTGGTGCTGCTGGCCGTGAGCGGCTTCATCGCACTGGCCGGGCAGATGCGCGACTCCGCCACCGCGCACTGGGACGAGGCCGCGCTGCACCTGGCGCAGCAATGGCGTGCGACGCACCCGCTTGTGGAGATGGTGATGCGCGAGTTCAGCGCACTGGGCAGCACCCCCGTGATGACGCTGTTCACGGTGCTCGCAGCCGGCTACCTGTGCTGCGTGGGCCGGCCGGCGCGGGCGGCGGCGGTCAGCGTGGCGATGATCACCGGGGCGCTGGCCGTCACGGCGCTGAAGACCGCCTTCGGCCGCGCGCGCCCCGACCCCGAGTTCGCCGCGCTGGTGCAAGAGGGGCTGAGCTTCCCCAGCGGTCACGCGAGCATGTCGGCGGTGTTCTACCTCACGGTGGGCGTGCTCGTCGCGCAGCGCCATGCGCGCTTGCGCGAGCGCGCCTTCCTGATGACGGCGGCCGTGTTCATGGCCGGGCTGATCGGCGTCACGCGCGTGATGCTGGGCGTGCACTGGGCCAGCGACGTGCTGGCCGGCTGGGCGTTCGGCGCCGGCTGGGCGGCGCTGTGGTTCGGCATCGCCGCGCAGCTGCGCGACGCGCGCTCGCCGGACTGATCGCACGCAAAGGCGAAGGCCTGGCGCGCCGGCGCCAGGCCTTCCATCGGTCTGCCCATCGAGCTGCAGGTCAGTGCAGCAATGCGGGCTCGCGATGAGTCGAATGTAGGCAGGCCGCGCCGGCGGGGGCAGGTCATGGACGCCTCATCGTCACGTAGGTCTGGCCTGACATCGCCCGGTAATGCCTCGCCGGCGCGTCAGTAGATGTCCACCTTGACCTTGTCCACCGTGTAGCGGCCGCTGCCGTAGTAGCCCTTGCTCGTCACGTCGCGCGTGAAGCGCAGCCGGATGACAGGCGCGCCGGACGGGTACGCCGGGCCGCTGCCGTAGGCGGGCACGGGCGCAGCGCCGGTGTTGACGGTGGGCGTCTGGTCGACGACGCGGGTCAGCGACTTGGACGTCTCCAGCGCCGCGAACACGTCCGCCGAGTTGTAGGCGCTGCTGTAGTAGTAGGCCGTGCCGATCGCGCTCTTGCTGCTGGTGACGGCCTTGCTCGCGTAGTTGTAGCGGTCGCCCGGCGTCAGCAGGCTCACGCGCAGGCCGTTGACCTTGTAGTAGGTGCCGACCTGCACGCTGGCCGCCGCGGTGTCGACGATCAACAGCTTGTTGCTGCCATAGACAGTGGCGGTCTGCGCGGCGGTGTCCACCAGCACGCCGGTGTTCTCGTCCACGCCCAACCCCTGCTGAACGCCCAGGTCGCGCAGCGCGGCGGCCAGCCGCCCGAGCCGGCCGGAGCGGCTGTCGAAATGCGTGTCGCTCAGCAGGCCGGCGGGCAGGTAGCCCAGGCCTTTCATCGTGGCGCCGTTCTCCAGGTAGCGCAGCGCGCTGAGGCCGTCGCGCGTGTCGCCCAGCGTCTGCCAGCCGGTGACGGGGGTGTGGGGCAGGTCAGCGCCGTAGTACAGGTAGCCGTAGCTGACGCCGGCGGCATGCATGGTCACGTTCAGCGCATGGTTGCCGGCGGAGTCGCCGGCAATGACGATGTTGCCGCCGCCGTTGCTCCAGCGGCTGCGCAGCGCGGCGGCCAGGCCGCTGTCTGCGCCGCCGTCGGTCAGCAGCGTGCGGATGATCTTGGCCTGGTCGCCGCCAACGAACCACACGGCGTCGGCCTGGTTGATGAGGGCGATGTTGGCCTGCCCCTCGGGCGTGGCGGCGCTGCTGTGCACCGCGTAGTTGTCGACGTGGGCGGTGATGAACTTGGGCGAGAAGCCGTGGGTCTGGAACAGGTTGTAGTAGCCGCGCTTGAGGGGCGAGGAGCCGCTGGCCGGGATGTCGTTCTGGAAGGCGTCCAGGCCCGTCGCGTAGCTGTCCTTGGCGGCCGTGATGACGGCGATGCGCGGACACGCGGTGGTGGCCCAGTTGGTGCCGCAGTTGCTGGTGCTGGAGAGGTTGGGCGTGAAGCCGGTGTCGCGGCCGGTGGCCTTGCGCAGACCGTTGACGAACAGGTCGGTGTTGGCGTCGTCATAGGCGCCGCCGGACAGGAACAGCTTGCCGGCCGCAGCCGGCAGCGCCAGCGCCGCACACAGCGCCACCAGGGGAAGTTTCGCGAAGACGGATCTCATGTGTTCTCCAACGACCGGGCGGCGCCACGCTGGCGACCTCGAACCCTGGAGTACACGGTAGTGACGGCCGGCGGACGGCGAAAGCCCGCCACTTGCGGCGGCGCGACGCGTTCTTGCGTCGGTGTGCCGCCTGCGGGAATGTCCTGCCCGGGTTGACCCGGGCGTTTCAGCCCGCCGCGCCGGCGCCGCGCCACACCAGCACCGGCCCGCCGTCGTCGATGCGCGCATGCACCGGCGGCTGGAAGCCGGCGGCGCGCAGCGCGGCCAGCGCCGGCAGCGCGCGGTCGTCGGCGCGGGCCAGGCTGGCCTCCGCGGCCGCGCCGAGGAAGGACAGGTAGATGGTCTGGCGCGGCAGCAGCGCGGCCAGGTGGCTGCGCCAGGCGTCGCCCAGCCGGGCCTGCGCCTCGGCCGGATCGCTGGCGTAAAAACGCGCGCCCAGCGCCTGCCAGAACGGCGACGCGCCCGCGGCGTCGCGCCAGCCCGGCAGCTCGGCCACCAGCGCGTCGCCGAAGTCCTGCGGGCGCTCGCGCATCAGCGCGCGGGCGGCGTCGACGAGCTCGCGCAGCGCGGCCGTCTGCTGCGCGGCGCCGAGGCTGGGCGCGAACTGCAGGTCAGCCAGCTCGGACTGGCCCGTGTGGTCGTTGCCCAGCAGCAGCGTGGTCTGCACGCGGAACAGCCCCAGCTCCTGCGCCGCATGCACGACGCGGCCGATGTGGAAGTGGTAGCGCGGCAGCGCCAGGCCCAGCCGCGGCACCAGCCGCAGCGACGCGCTGCCGTCGGGCAGCGCCAGCCGGTGGCCGTCGGCCGTGGTGTCGATGCGCACGTCGCTCATGCCTGGCCCTCCGGTTGCAGCGGCACGGCCAGCAGCCGCTCGCCGGCACTGGCGGCCATGGCGCCGGTGTCCTCGGGCGTGGGCTGGTCGCCCGCGCGGGCCAGCACGGCGGCAAAGCACTCGCGCGCCGGCCGCACCAGCAGCTGCCAGCGGCGCGGGCCGTCGGCCGCCTCGGCCTGCACCGTCACCTCGCGCGCCAGCCGCACGCTGCGCAGCGAGGCCAGCGGCGCCTCCACGGTGGGGCCGCCGTCGAAGATGTCGACATAGCTGTCGGCGTCGAAGCCTTCGTCCTGCAGGATGCCGAACGGGATCTCGCCCACCGGGTGCAGCTGGCCGATGGCCCACTGCGCCGCCTCGGGCAGCAGCGCCACGTAGACGGGCGACGGCGGCATCAGCTCGGCGATGCAGGCGCGGCTGCGGCCGCCGATGACGGCCTCGGCCTCGGGGTAGTCCATGCCGAAGAAGCGCCGGCCGATGGCATCCCAGAACGGGCTCTGGCCGGCGGCGTCCGTCACGCCGGGGCTCTCGGCGGCGATGCGCTCGGAGAAGCGCTCGGCATGCGCCTGGATGAACAGCAGCCGCGCCCGGCTCAGCAGCTGGGCGGCCGGGCCGTGTTCGTAGGCGGGGTCGAGGTAGAACGAGGTCAGCAGCGTTGCGCCGGTCAGGTCGTGGCACAGGTGCAGCGTATGCATGCGCTGCGACACGCCCAGCGCGGCGCTCGCATGCACGACGAACTCGTTGCGGTAGCTGTAGAAGCGGTCGAAGAAGCCGGCGCTGGCGGCGATGCCCGAGCAGCCCACGAGCCGGCCGGCGGTGGTGTCCTCCAGCACGAACAGGTAGGTCTCCTCGCCGCTGGCGTCGTCGGGGCTGGCGAAGGCCTGCAGCGACGCGGCGATGCGTCGGCGCAGCTTGGCCTCGTCGTTGGGCAGCGAGCTGATCGCATCGGCGCTGGCGGCGGCCATGCGGTGCAGGTCGGCGAGGTCGGCCGCCGCCACGGGGCGCAGCAGCAGGTGGTTCATGAGGTCTCTCCCGTGGGGGTGCCGCTGCGCCAGGCGAGCGCGCGGCGGCTGCGCTCGTCGCGCGGCGTGTGGCCGAAGTGGGCCTTGTAGGCGTTGGAGAAATGCGGCCCCGACGCGAAGCCGCTGGACAGGCCGATCTGCAGGATGGACTGGCTGCTCTGCTGCAGCAGCCGCTGCGCGCGGGCCAGCCGCAGCGCGAGGTAGTGTCGCGAGGGCAGCGTGTCCAGGTGCTGCTTGAACAGCCGCTCCAGCTGCCGGCGCGACACGCCCACCAGCCGTGCCACCTCTTCGGTGGGCAGCGGCTCGGCGAGGTTGGCCTCCATCAGCGCCAGCGCCTCGGCCAGCTTGGGGCTGCCGGCGCCGCGCTGCTCGCTGTAGCCGGCGCGCTGGCGCTCGTCGCGCGGCCGCAGGCCCTTCAGGCCCAGCGCCTGCGCCAGCTCCTGGCCCACGCGCTCGCCATGCTGCGCGGCCAGCCAGGCGCAGCACAGGTCCAGGCTGGCGGTGCCGCCGGCGCAGCTGAGCTGGCGGCCGTCCGCGGCGATCTCCCACAGGCCGGCCGCCCAGGCGACCGCGGGGTAGGCATCGGCCAGCGTGTCCAGCTGCGCCCAGTCGGCGCAGGCGCGCTGGCCGTCCAGCAGGCCGGCCGCGGCCAGCGCGGCGGCGCCGGCGTCCACGCCCGCCAGCACGGCGCCCTGCGCGGCCCAGGCGCGCAACGCGGCCGACAGCAGCGGGTCGGCCGGCCCGGCCTCGGCGCTGAGCAGGAAGACGGCATGCCAGTCGGCGGCCAGCGTCCAGGGCTGGGTCAGCGCCAGCAGCCCACTGGACGACGCCACCGGCCCGCCCGCGGCGGACAGGCAGTCGGCGCGGTAGCAGGCCTCATCCTGCAGCGCGTTGACGGCGGCCAGGCTGTCGAGCACGCCCGCCAGCGCGAGCGCCGGGAAGCCGGGCTGCAACACCAGGCCGACACGGCGCAGCGGAGCGGGGGTCATGCCCGCATTGTGGCGGTCAGGCCCAGCCCGTGGCGGCGGCCACCGCCAGCAGCGCCAGCGCCATGACGAGGTAGGCCGCCTGCAGCGGCAGCATCCAGCGCACCCAGGTGCCGTAGGGCAGCCGCGACAGCGCCAGCACGCCGACGGTGATGCCCGACGTCGGGATGACGGCCGTCGTCAGCTCGCCGAACTGGAAGGCCAGCACGGCGGTCTGGCGCGTCAGGCCGACGAGGTCGGCCAGCGGCGCCATCAGCGGCATGGTCAGCGCGGCCTGGCCGGTGCCCGAGTGGATGAAGAAGTTGATGCCCGACTGGATCAGGAACATCTTCTGCGCGGCGAACACCGGGTTCTCCGAGCCCACCAGCGGCGCCAGCGCATGCAACATCGTGTCGATGATCTGGCCGTCGCGCATCAGGATGACGGTGGCCTTGGCCAGCGCGATGACGAGGGCCGTGCCGACCAGGTCGCGCGCGCCGTGCAGGAAGGCGGCGACGATGTCGTCGGCCGACAGCCGCGCCACCCGACCCACCGCGACGGCCATGACGAGGAACAGCGCGGCGATCTCCTCGATGTACCAGCCCCAGTGCACGACGCCCGCGATCATGCCCACCAGCGTGGCGGCGAACAGCCACAGCACGGCGCGCTGGCGGCCGGTCATGCCGGCGAAGGCCTCGAAGCTGGCCAGGTCCAGCGTGCGGCGGCGCTCCTCGTCCAGCGCGAAGCTGGGGCTGAGCTCGGGCTGGCGGCGGATGCGTGCGGCCCACCACATCAGGAAGGCGATGGTCAGCCCCGTCGCGATGGCCCAGCAGATCGCGCGGTAGCCGATGCCGGAGAACAGCGGCACGCCGGCGATGCCCTGCGCCACGCCGACGTTGAACGGGTTCAGGAAGGCGGTGGCGAAGCCCACCTGCGAGCCGACGAAGGGGATGGCCACGCCGGTCAGCGAGTCCAGCCGCAGCGCCAGCGCCAGCGGGATGAAGATGAGCACGAAGGGGATGGCCTCCTCGGCCATGCCGAACGTGGCGCCGCCCAGCGAGAACAGCGTGACGAAGCCGGGGATGACGGCCGCCCGCACCCATGCGGAGCGGGCGTGCGCGCGGGCCACGGCCTTGATCATCGCGTCGATGGCCTCGGTCTTCTGCAGCACGGCGAACGCGCCGCCGACGATGAGCACGAAGCCGATGATGAGTGCCGCCTCCACGAAGCCCTTGATGGGCGCGGTGAGGAAGGCCGCCAGCCCCTGCGGCCTGGCCGCGGCGGGATGGAAGCTGCCGGCGACGACAACCGGCTTGCCGTTGACCAGCTCGGTCTCGAAGCGGCCGCCCGGCACCACCCAGGTGGCCAGCGCGATGAGCACCAGCAGGGCCAGCAGCAGGACGAAGGTGTTGGGGAGCTTGAGCTTCATGGCGAGAGCAGGTTGCCGCTGCGCCACGGGGTGGCGCCGGCGATCTTCATGAGCCGCATGCCGCGCGTGGCGTAGCGGCGCGACGTGCGGGCAAAGCAGCGGCCGGCAGCGCGGGCGTGCAGCGGCGTGCGCGCATCGGTCAGCGGGCAGACGAGTTCGGCCACCAGCTCGCCGGCGGCCACCCAGTCGCCCGGCGCCTTGGCGAACACGACGACGCCGGGCACGGGCGCGGTGACCGGCTCCACGCCCTCCAGCGGCGTCGCGGCGCAGCCCGGCGGCGCGGGCGCGGCGTCGCCCTGCACATGGCCCATGTCGCGCAGGAAGGCCAGCAGCGCGTCGGCATCCTGCTCGGCCAGCGCCTGCGACACCTCGGTCTCGCCGCGCAGCTCCACGGTGGCGGCCAGGCAGCCCAGCGGGTCGATGGGGAAGCGGCCGTCGAAGTGCGCAGCCAGCTCCCACCAGGTGCGCGCGACGGTCTCGTCGAAGGGCTCGTCGCCCGACACCTCGGCCACCAGCAGCGCCTGCGCGCCCAGCCGGGCGGCCAGCGGCGCGAGGGCCGCAGCCTGCGGCGTGGCGGTGTAGACGTGCATGACGGCCTCGTTGTCGCAGTGCAGGTCCAGCACCAGGTCGGCATCGATCGCCAGGCCTTGCAGCAGCCGCTTCAGCGCCTCGGCGGCGTCGGCCGGCTGCCAGGCCTGCAGCAGCGCGGCGCTGGCCGCGCGGATGGCGCGCGCATTGGCGTCGCGGTCGGCGCCCAGGCGGCCTTCCAGCTGCGGGATGAGCGCCGCCGTCAGGTGCTTGAAGCGGCGGTTGAAGTTCAGGCCGGTGGCGAGGTCGAAGCGGCCGAAGGCGCTGCCCTGCAGGTGCTGCGCCAGGCCCAGCGGATTGGCCATGGGCACCAGCACGATCTCGCCGTCGATGGCACCGGCGTCGTCCAGCGCCTGCAGCCGCTGCGCCAGCGCCTGCGCGACGAGCATGGGCGGCACCTCGTCGGCATGCAGCGCCGCCTGCAGATAGGCCTTGCGGCCGGAGACGCCGCGGCCGAAGTGCAGGCTGCGCAGGCGGTGGGTGGTGCCGGCGCTGGCGGCCGGCAGGTCGTGGGTCAGGGTTCGCATCGGGCAGGGCGCTCAGGGCGCTGTGATCGGCGTCACGAAAGGCGTGGCCACGCGCACGGGCTGCACGTCCAGCCGCGCGTTCAGCACGGTGTAGTCCTCGCCGCCCAGCGCGCCGCTGAACCAGCCGGTCAGGCCCGGGCCCTTGTAGAGCCGGAACTCGAAGCCCACGTCGGGCGCGGCGTCGCCGTCGCGCGGCCGCGCGCGCCAGGCCAGGCCGCGCACCTCGGGCGCCGGGCTGTCCAGCAGCTGGGCCATCGCGGTAACGAGGGTGTTGTCGCCGAGCATGTCGAGGAAGTAGGTGTCGGCGCGCAGGTAGGGCTTGTAGTCGCTGGAGGTGGGATCGATGCGCGGCTCGCGCAGCTTGTGCGCGGCGGGCGTGGTGACGCCGGTGGCGAGGTCGTGGCGGTCGCCGCGGTCCAGGTAGCTCAGGCGCGCGCCGCGCAGGTTGAAGTGCGGCAGCCGCGCATCGCTGCTGGCCTCGGACAGGTCCACCAGCAGCGCGCCGCGCGCGCCGATGACGTCCACCGCCGTGCCCTTGACGACGATGGCCGAGTCCTCCTCCACGCCCAGGCCCAGCCGGTAGCCGAAGGCGCGCATGGCCGGCAGCATGCGGCCGATGCGGCCGCGCTTGAGGAAGTGCTGGTCGATGAAGAGGTCGGGGCCGACGAAGCCCAGCCCGCGGTCGTACTCGCGGTGCTCGCGCCAGCGGCCCTTGAGGATGTCCAGGTTGTCCTGCGCGTCGCGGAACATCATGCGGCTCATGATGGCCGCGCCGGCGCTGGTGCCGGCCACGACGCCGCCGCCGTCGAACACCTCGCGGATGGCCTTGAGCATCGCGGTGGGCTGGCCGCCGGGCTGCAGCGTGTCGACGATGAGCTCCTGCGCGCCGCCGGAGAAGAACACCCCGCGCGACGCCTTGACCTGCGCGATCAGCGCGGGGTCGGCCAGGTTGGCGGCGAGGTCCGCGCCGGCCAGGCGCGGCGCCACCGGGATGACCTCGGCGCGCGCGCCGCGGCGGTTCAGCGCGGCGGCGATCTGCGCACCGCTGCGCGCCGGGTTGGCGGCCGCGGTCGCGAACACGGCGATGCGCGCACCCGCGCCGCCGGCCTCGTCGACGATGCGCTGCCAGACGACGTCGTTGTCGGTTTTCAGCGCGCCGCCGATGACGATGGCCGTGCCGGCCTGCGCGGCGCCGGCAGCCAGCAAGGCGGCCAACAAAAGGGGTTTCACGAACTTCATGCAGCCATGTTGTCAGCGGGCCTGCGCGGCGGCCACAGGGTTGGGCCCCGCATCGGTGCGCCATGCACCGCGGACGCAATTGCATGTCGCTTCAACGCAAGCGCTGTGGCGAAGCCGCCCGGCCCGCTTGCCGGGAAGCGACGCGCATTTGCGCGCAAGCGACCGGCGCGCCCAAACCCCATAGGCAAGTCGCGAGGCGCCTCCCTAACCTGATTGGCATCCGCTCACCGCCACACCCCGAGGCCTTATGACCCCAGCCCGTTCTTTCTCGCTGCACACGCTGGCCCATGCCGCGCTGCTCACCGTCACCGCGCTCACCGCGCATGCCCAGGACCAGAAGCTCGAACGCGTGGAGGTCACCGGCTCCAGCATCAAGCGCATCGACGGCGAGGCCGCGCTGCCGGTGGACGTCATCAAGCGCGCCGACATCGACAAGGCCGGCGTGACGACCGCCGCCGAGCTGCTGCAGAAGATCACGTCCAACGTCGGCGGCCTGACCGACGGCGCCAGCGTGACCGACCAGACCGGCGGCCAGCGCGGCTTCAATGGCGCCAACCTGCGCGGCCTGGGCGTGTCCAGCACGCTGGTGCTGCTGAACGGCCGCCGGCTGGCCAACTTCGCCTCGCCCGGTGACAACGCCGGCGTGGACCTGAACAACATCCCCGCCGGCGCCATCCAGCGCGTGGAAGTGCTGAAGGACGGCGCCTCCGCCATCTACGGCACCGACGCGATGGGCGGTGTCATCAACTTCATCACGCGCAAGGATTACCAGGGCGCCGACCTGACCGTCTACGGCCTGCGCACGCAGGACGGCGGCGCCGGCAAGACCACCTTCAGCGCCTCCGGCGGCTTCGGCGACCTCGTGCGCGACCGCTTCAACGTGTTCGCCGCGCTGGACGTGCAGAAGCTCGATGCGCTGGACGCCAGCCAGCGCGACTTCATCCAGGCGTACAGCCTGCCCACGCGCCTGCCGCCGCAGACGTCCAGCAACAGCTTCCCGGCCAACGTGGACCTGACGTCCAGCCAGCTCAGCACGCTGAACGCCTTCGTGCTGGCCAACCCCAACACCGCCCTCAAGGGCAGCAACGCCGACGGCACCTGGAACCCGGGCGGCGTGAACTCCGGCTCGCGCCGCGTGAACTTCGGCAAGGCCTCGTGCACCGGCGGCATCAACCCGAACTCGGTGCAGCCGCTGGGCCTGGGCGGCCGCGAGGGCTGCTCGTACGACTACGTCGCCGGCTCGGAGATCTACCCCAAGTCCGACAAGGCGAGCGTCATCGGCCGCGCCACTTTCCAGCTGGCCGAAGAGCATCAGCTGTTCATCGAGGCGCTGTTCGCCAAGACCGACACCGACTACGCCGCGTCGCCGGCCACGGCCCGCTTCCGCACCTCGGCCGGCATCACGCTGCCGGCCTCGCTGCAGGCCGTCACCGGCATCACCGGCGCGGTGGACTTCCGCTTCCGCTTGGAAGACGCCGGCAAGCGCATCAGCCGCGTCGAGAGCCAGGCCACCCGCCTGGTGGCCGGTGCCACCGGCCGCTTCGGCGAGTGGGACTACGACGCCGCGCTGAACCACAGCGTCAACAAGGCCACCGACACCAACCTCGACGGCTGGGTGTCGCTGACCAAGCTGCAGGACGGCATCAAGGCGGGCGCCTACAACCCCTTCCAGCGCGCCACCGACGCCAGCGCCGGCCGCGCGTTCATGAACAGCATCCGCATCGACGGTGCCGCGCGCATCGCCGAGGGCAGCAGCACCAGCCTGGACGGCAAGCTGACGCGCGCACTCGCCTCGCTGGCCGGCGGCGACCTGATGCTGGCCGTGGGCGCCGAGCTGCGCCGCGAGAAGCTGCAGTTCCGCGCCACCGATGCGCTGAAGAGCAACGACGTCAACAACGACCGCTCCAGCTCCGGCCCGCTGCTGGCCGACACCGACCACCACCGCAACGTGATGGGCGCCTTCGCCGAGCTGAGCGCGCCGCTCACCAAGCAGTGGGAAGGCCAGCTGGCGCTGCGCCACGACCGCTACGACGGCATCTACGACGCGGCCACCAACACCACCTCGCCCAAGCTCAACACCACCAACCCCAAGCTGGGCCTGAGCTTCCGCCCCGACCGCACGCTGCTGGCGCGCGCGTCCTACGGCACGGGCTTCCGCGCGCCGACGGTGTCGGAGCTGTTCCGTCCGCTGCGCTCCGGCATCACGGCCAGCTTCGTGAAGGACCCCGTGTCCGGCGAAGTGGCGCAGATGGCGGTGGACCGTTACTCGAACCCGGCGCTCAAGCCCGAGAAGAGCAAGCAGTTCAACCTGGGCCTCGTGTTCGAGCCGGCGCCCAGCTGGAACGGCAGCGTGGACTACTGGGCCATCCGCAAGACCGACATCATCTCGGAGATCGGCGAGGAAACCATCTTCACGAACCCGGTCTACTACAACGACCCCACCCTCGTGAAGCGCTTCTCCGACGGCTTCGTCGACACCGTCGTCGTGAAGAAGGAAAACCGCGGCAAGCTCAACACGGCGGGCCTGGACGTGTCGCTGGCCTGGCGCGGCGAGAACACCGCCTACGGCCGCTTCGGCGCCAGCCTCGCGGGCACGCTGATCACGCAGTACAAGTTCAACACCGACCCGCGCTCGCCGATGGTGGACGGCCTGGGCAAGTTCCGCGACGACAAGGCCGTGCAACGCTGGCGCCACAAGCTCAGCGTGGACTGGGACCTGCGCGACGTCGGCCTGACACTGGCCAACACCTACCTGTCCGGCTACCGCGACCAGAACACGCCGGGCCTGGCCGCCCCCGAGTGGAACGACCGCGACGTGAAGCCCTACTCGCTGTGGGACCTGACGGGCAGCTACCGCATCACGCCGCAGCTGCGCCTGCGCGCCGGTGTGCTGAACCTGGCCGACACGGCGCCGCCGTTCACCAACCAGTCGCGCTACTTCCAGGTCACCTGGGACCCGACCTACGGTGACCCGCGCGGCCGCAGCTACTTCGTCAGCCTGAGCTACGCGATGCGCTGAGCGCGCGCCGGATGGCGGGCCGCCGGGGCAGCCCGGCGGTTCAGCCCGCCACCGGCATCAGCGTGTGCACATCCCGCGCCAGGCGCCATGCGCCGTCGGGCTCGCGGCGGTAGACGGTCATGCGGTGGCCGGCCAGCTGCGTCGTGGCGCCGCCCGCGCGGGGCGTCAGCGTCAGCGTGTCGCGGGCGCGGGTGTAGGCCACGTCGCCTGCCACGACGACCTCTTCCAGGTCGCTGACGCAGTGCAGCTGGAAGTCCCGGTGCCCGGCCTCGAAGCCGGCCGGGAAGCCCTCGCGCCCGAACGGGGCCTGGCCCGGGCTGAAGAACACCACGTCGTCGGTCATCATGCCCAGCAGCGGCTGCAGCCGGCCGGCGTTGACGGCGTCGATGAACGTGGTGTGCACGGCTCGCACGGCTTGTTCTTCGGTGGACATCTGCATCACCTCCGGTTCAGTTGGCCAGGCGCGTCGCCCGCGCCAGCAGCAGCGCGCGCTGCACTTCGTTGTCCTGCAGCTCCGCCGCGCGCAGGTAGGCGTCGCGGGCCTCGCCCACGCGGCCCAGGCGTTCGAGCACGTCGGCCCGGGCGCCGGCCAGGTACGGGTAGCGCTGGAGCGGGGGCTCGGCGGCCAGCGCGTCCAGCAGCGGCAGCGCGGCGGCGGGGCCGTCGGCGTAGCTGACGGCCAGCGCGCGGTTCAGCGCGATGACGGGCGAGGGGTTCAGCGCGAGCAGCCGGTCGTAGCCGGCGACGATAGCGCGCCAGTCGGTGTCCTCGGCCCGTGCGGCGCGGGCGTGGCAGGCGGCAATGACGGCCTGCAGCGTGTACGGCCCGGGCTCGCCCAGGGCCAGGGCTTGCGCCAGCGCCGCCAGGCCGCGCTGGATCAGCAGCCGGTCCCACTTGCGGCGGTCCTGGTCGGGCAGCAGCACGGGGCGGCCTTCGGCGTCCAGCCGCGCGGGCAGGCGCGAGGCCTGGATCTCCAGCAGCGCGGCCAGGCCGTGCACCTCGGCGTCCTGCGGCAGCAGGTGCTGCAGCTGGCGGGCCAGGCGCAGCGCCTCGTCGCACAGCGCGGGGCGCAGCAGCGTGGCGCCGCTGCCGGCGCTGTGGCCCTCGTTGAAGATCAGGTAGACCACGGCCAGCACGGCGCCCAGCCGCTGCTCGCGCTCGGCCGCGCCGGGCAGCTCGTAGGCCTGGCCGTTGAGCGCCTTCTTCGCGCGCACGATGCGCTGCGCCACGGTGGCCTCGGGCTGCAGGAAGGCGCGGGCAATCTCGGCCGTCTCCAGCCCGCCCAGCAGCCGCAGCGTCAGCGCCACCTGCGCCTCGCGCGGCAGCACGGGGTGGCAGGCGATGAAGATCAGGCGCAGCTGCTCGTCGCCGATGGCGGCCTGGTCGCGCGCGGCGTCGAGGTGGTCGGTGAAGTCGGGCACGACGTGGGTGCCGTAGGCCTCGTCGTCGGCCGCGAGGTGCTCGTGCTCGCGCTCCAGCATCGCGCGGCGGCGCAGCCGGTCCAGCGCCTTGTTGCGGGTGGCGGTCATCAGCCACGCGGCCGGGTTGGCGGGCTGGCCGTCGCGCGGCCAGGCGTCCAGCGCGGCGATGAGGGCGTCCTGCGCGCAGTCCTCGGCCTCGTCCAGGTCGCGCAGCAGCTTCGCCGCGGCGCCCACGAGGCGGCTGCGCTCGAGGCGCCAGACGCCGGCGGCGAGGTCCGCATGGCTCACGCGCTCACTGCCCGTCGTAGGCGCGCTGCAGCGCGGCGAGGTCGATCTTCTCCATCGCCCAGATCGCCTGGAACACGCGCTGCACGCGGGCCGCATCGGGGTCGCGGATCATGTCGAACCAGACCTTGGGAATGATTTGCCAGGACAGGCCCCAGGCGTCCTCCACCCAGCCGCAGGCCTTGGGCTTGCCGCCGCCGGCGGGGAGTTCGGTCCACAGGTGGTCGATCTCCGCCTGGTCTTCGCAGGCCACCATCAGCGAGAACGCCTCGGTGAGCTTGAAGTGCGGGCCGCCGTTGAAGGCCGTCATCAGCTGGCCCAGCAGCTCGAACTGCACGACCATGACCGTGCCGGCGGCGCCCGGCGAGTCCTCGCCCCAGCGCTGCGTGTGCGTGACCTGGCCGCTGCCGAACACCTTCAGGTAGTGCGCGACGGCGTCTTCGGCGCCCTTCTCGTACCAGATGAAGGGGGTGATCTTTTGCTGGATCTTCATCGCGGTTTACTCCTGGGGTGGCGTGCCGGTCATGTAGGCGAGTTCCCAAATGTGGCCATCCAGGTCCTCGAAGCCGTGGCCGTACATGAAGTCGCCGTGGACCTGCGGCTCGCGTGGCACCGTGCCACCGGCGGCGCGGGCCTTGGCGACGAGGCTGTCCACCTCCTCGCGGCTCTCGCAGCTCAGGCACACCAGCACCTCGGTGGCGGCGGTGGCATCCACCAGCGGCTTGGACGTGAAGCCGCGGGCGAAGTCCTCGGTCAGCAGCATCGCGTAGAGGTTGGGACCCAGCTCCAGGCAGGCGCCGATGTCGTTGGTGAACTGCGGGTTGAAGGTGTAGCCCAGCGCCTCGAAGAAGGCTTTGCTGCGGGCCAGGTTCTTCACGGGCAGGTTGACGAAGATCTGCTTGTGCATGGTCATCTCACAAAGGTTGAACGAGGTGCAGCAGGTTGCCGCAGCCGTCCTCGAACATGACGGCCTTGATGGGGCCCATGTCCACCGGCTCGCCGCGCACGACGACGCCGCGGTCGCGCAGCTTCTGCGCCTCGGCATCGACGTCGGTCGTGACGAACGCGTTGATGGGCATGCCGGCGTCGTACAAGGCCTTCTGATAGACCCGGGACGCCTCCAGGTTCATCGGGTCCAGCGACAGCTCGACGCCGTCGATGCCTTCAGGAGACACGACGGTCAGCCAGCGGTAGCTGGGGCCCATCGGGATGTCGGCCATCTTCCGGAAGCCGAGTTTCTCCGTGTAGAAGGCCAGTGCCTTCTCCTGGTCGTCGACCATGACGCTGGTCACCTTGATCTGCATGATGTGTCCTTTCAGTGGGTGGACTCGGCCAGCGCCTTCAGGCGCTGCAGCGCACGGGGCCAGCTGTCGGTGAGGAAGTCGGTGAAGCCGTCGTTCCAGCT
This sequence comes from Roseateles sp., assembly GCA_041914785.1. Classification (GTDB taxonomy): domain Bacteria; phylum Pseudomonadota; class Gammaproteobacteria; order Burkholderiales; family Burkholderiaceae_C; genus Pelomonas. Next base: position 1,563 of record JAYSCT010000011.1, on the reverse strand, counting down.
CTGCAGGTGGATGTCCAGGCGGGTGCCGCCCTCGGCCGTGGTGCTGAACTCGTAGCGCTCGCGGGCCGGCTCGCGGATCAGCGGGCTGTCGGCGTTGGGGCGGCCGGCGGTGAAGTCGCCCACCAGCCGCAGCGCCACGCGCTCGTGCAGCACGTTCTCGTCGACGATGGCGTCCATGCCGTTGCCGTCCGGGTCGCGGAACGCGATGCGCGCGCCCTGCGCCCACGAGCCCTCGTAGTACGAGCCCTCGTAGTACGAGCCCTCGCAGAAGGCGCGGGTCCAGTCGCGGTAGGCGATGGGGTCGAACATGCAGTCCCACACGCGGGCCACGGGCGCGGCGATGTCGATGCCGTAGTGCAGGTCCTTCATGCCTTCACCTCGGCAAGCTGGCGCAGGTTCTGCAAGCCGTCCTCGAAGTCGCGGCCCACCATCTTGTCCATGTCGATGAACACGCCCATGAGCTTGCTGATGAAGTTGGCCGGGCCGTGCATCGTCCAGCGCACCTCGGTGGCACCGTCGGGCATGGGCTGAAGCGCGAACTCGGCCCGGTTGTGCGCCTCGAAGGGCTTCACGAAGTCCAGCTTCATCTGCACCGCGCGGCCGGGCTGCTGGCCGGTGATCTCCAGGCTGCCGCTGCCCACCTCCTGGCTGTCCCAGTCGTAGCGCGAGCCCACGCCGCTGGCGGCACCGGTGTATGCGCCCTTGATCAGCGGGTCCTTGCGCTCGTAGGGGTTCCAGCGGTTGAAGGCGCGCAGCTCGCTGACCAGGGGCCAGACCTTGTCCGCCGGCGCCGCGACGCGCAGGCGGCGCTCCACGCGGAATTCGTCGGGCCGCGTGGCGGCGTAGGCCAGCAGCAGCACCAGCGCGGCGCCCAGGCCGATGAGGAAGAGGGAGACATTGCTCATGGCGGCTCCTTCACGCGCTGGGGATGGCCATGTCGCCACCGGGGGCGAAGTCGGCCTCCTCGTAGAGGCGGCGCACCTCGATCTCGCAGGGGATGCCGACAAACGGCATCGGGAAGCGGCTGGCCCAGGCGCGGGCCTCGGCCTCGTCGCGCACCTGGATCAGCGTGTAGCCGGCGATCAGCTCCTTGGCCTCGGCGAACGGGCCGTCCACGAGCTCGACGCGGCCGTCGGCGGCGTAGCGCTGCCGCCAGCCGTCGCGGCTGGGGCGCAGGCCGGCGCCGTCCAGCAGCACGCCGGCACGGGCCATCTCGCCGTGGAAGGCGCCCATGGCCTCGAACAGCGGCGCGTACTCGGGCCCGGGCGGGTCACCGCGTTCGCTGACGGCATTGGCGCGGACCTGGATCATGAATCGCATGGGGGGCTCTCCTGGGGTTGGCAGGCAACCAGTTCTCGCTGCCTTCATGACCACGACGATCCACGCGACGCCGTTTCGACAACCTCGGGGTAACTACCCATCCATCGAAACTGGGGGGCTCCCGGGCCGAGCGCCGGGCCGCCCCAAGCCGGCCCGCCGGGCGATGTGCGGGCGGCTCAATGCCGCACGCATCGCCGTCCCCTTGTATCTTCTCAATTGAGCCGCTGGCGCAGAGCGCCCTTG
>JAYSCT010000010.1:0-55085 GCA_041914785.1 Roseateles sp. | reverse complement strand
CCAGCGCCTGGTTGGCGCTGTTGGCGTGCAGCGTGGCCATGCACAGGTGGCCGGTTTCGGCGAAGGCGATGGCGTGGTCCATGGTCTCGCGGTCACGCAGCTCGCCCATCAGGATGACGTCGGGCGCCTGGCGCAGCGAGTTCTTCAGCGCGGCTTCCCAGCTGTCGGTGTCGATGCCCAGCTCGCGCTGCGTGACGATGCAGTTCTTGTGCGGGTGCACGAACTCGATCGGGTCCTCGATGGTCACGATGTGGCCGTAGGTCGTCTCGTTGCGCTCGTCGATCATCGCGGCCAGCGACGTGCTCTTGCCCGAGCCGGTCGCGCCCACGACGATGACCAGGCCGCGCTTTTGCTGCACCACCTCGCGCAGCACCACGGGCAGGTCCAGCGACTCGATGGTGGGCAGCGTGGACGGGATGGTCCGCAGCACCAGGCCCACCTGGCCCTGCTGGATGAAGGCGTTGACGCGGAAGCGCCCGATGCCGTGAGGCGAGATTGCGAAGTTGCACTCCTTGGTGCGTTCGAACTCGGCGGCCTGCTTGTCGTTCATGATGGCCCGCGCCAGCTGCAGCGTGTGCTGGCCGGTGAGCGGCTGCGGTGACACCTTGGTCATCTTGCCGTCCACCTTGATGGCGGGCGGGAATTCCGCCGTCAGGAACAGGTCGGAGCCCTTGCGCGACAGCATCAGCCGCAGCAGGTCGTTGATGAATTTCGAGGCCTGATCGCGTTCCATGATCTATCCGATACGAAGTAGTACCCGTGTTCGGGCCGAGCGCCGGGCCGCTCCCAAGCCGGCCCGCGATGCAATCCGATGTGCGCCCGGCGCGCATTGGATTGCACCCCCTCGGGGGGTGGTTCGGCGTATCCGCCGAACCGGGGGTGAACAGTTCTAGCCGGGGAAGTTCTCGGGGAACTTGGCCTTGGAACGCGCTTCCGCCGGAGAAATGATGTTGCGGCGGACGAGGTCGGTGAGGTTCTGGTCCAGCGTCTGCATGCCTTGCGAGTTGCCGGTCTGGATGGCCGAGTACATCTGCGCCACCTTGTTCTCGCGGATCAGGTTGCGGATGGCCGAGGTGCCCAGCATGATCTCGTGCGCCGCGACGCGGCCGGTGCCGTCCTTCAGCTTGCACAGGCTTTGCGAGATGACGGCGACGAGCGACTCCGACACCATCGCCCGCACCATTTCCTTCTCGGCCGCCGGGAACACGTCGACGATGCGGTCCACCGTCTTGGCGGCCGACGAGGTGTGCAGCGTGCCGAACACCAGGTGACCCGTCTCGGCCGCGGTGAGCGCCAGGCGGATGGTTTCCAGGTCGCGCATTTCGCCGACCAGCACGCAGTCCGGGTCCTCCCGCAGCGCCGAGCGCAGCGCGTTGGCGAACGAGTGCGTGTGCGGGCCGACCTCGCGCTGGTTCACGAGGCTCTTCTTGCTCTCGTGCACGAACTCGATCGGGTCCTCGATGGTCAGGATGTGGCCGTACTCGTTCTCGTTGAGGTGGTTGACCATGGCGGCCAGCGTCGTGCTCTTGCCCGAGCCGGTCGGGCCGGTCACCAGCACCAGGCCGCGGGGCTTGAGCGCCAGGTCGGCAAACACCTTGGGCGCGGCCAGCTGCTCCAGCGACAGGATCTTGCTCGGAATCGTCCGGAACACGGCGCCCGCGCCGCGGTTCTGGTTGAACGCGTTGACGCGAAAGCGCGCCAGGCCCTGGATCTCGAACGAGAAGTCGACCTCCAGCGTCTCCTCGTACACCTTGCGCTGCGAGTCGTTCATGATGTCGTACACCATGTCGTGGACCGCGCGGTGGTCCAGCGCCTCGACATTGATGCGGCGCACGTCACCGTGCACGCGGATCATGGGCGGCAGCCCGGCCGAGAGGTGCAGGTCGGACGCCTTGTTCTTGACCGAGAATGCCAGCAGCTGAGTGATGTCCATGATGCTTCTAAGAGTCCTCGGCCGATTATGGCGATCCCAGATTCCCTCCAAGTCACCAAAACACGGATCACTGCGGCATGTGTCGCAGCCGGCCGGCCGGCCGAGGCGGTGCGGCTGCTGGTCGTCAGCAAGACCTTCCCTGCCGCCGCGGTGCGCCAGGCCTTCGACGCCGGCGCGCGCGCCTTCGGTGAGAACTACGTGCAGGAAGGGCTGGCCAAGATCGGCGAGCTGATCGACCTGCGCAGCCAGCTCGAATGGCACCTGATCGGCCCGCTGCAGTCCAACAAGACCAAGCCGGTGGCCGAGCAGTTCGACTGGGTGCATTCCGTGGACCGGCTCAAGATCGCCCAGCGCTTGAGCGAACAGCGCCCGGCCGGACTGCCGCCGCTGAACATCTGCTTGCAAGTCAACATCAGCGCCGAGGCCAGCAAGAGCGGCCTGCTGCCGGGCGACGTCGCCGCGCTGGCGCACCAGGTCGCCGCGCTGCCCCGGCTCCGGCTGCGTGGCCTGATGGCCGTGCCCGAGCCCGGCCCCGGCGCGCTGGCGCAGCACCAGGCGATGGCGACGCTGTTCGAGCAGCTGAAGGCCGACGGCCTGGCGCTGGACACGCTGTCGCTGGGCATGAGCGCCGACCTCGAGGACGCGATCCGCGCGGGCTCGACGATGGTGCGCATCGGCTCGGCCATCTTCGGCCAGCGCTGACGGGCGGCCGCAACCCATGGCGCGACGCCCGCTCACCGCCCTGGCTGCCGGCCTGGCGCTGCTGGGCGGCGCACCCAGCCCCGCCGCCCCGGTGCCGGACACGCTCGCGCAGCGCGCGCTGGCCTGCACCGGCTGCCACGGCAAGCAAGGCCGCGCCGCCCCTGACGGCTACTACCCGCGGCTGGCGGGCAAGCCGGCCGGCTATCTGTACAACCAGCTGCTGAACTTCCGCGACGGCCGGCGCGACTACGGGCTGATGAGCGAGCTCATCGCACCGCTGTCCGACGCCTACCTGAAGGAGCTGGCCGGCCACTTCGCGGCGCTGGACCTGCCCTATCCGCCGCCGCAGCCGCCCACGCTGCCGGCGCCCGAGCTGGCCCGCGCCGAGCAGCTGATCCGCCACGGCGACGCCGCCCGCAAACTGCCCGCCTGCGTGGCCTGCCACGGCGAGCGGCTGACCGGCACGCAGCCGGCCGTGCCGGGGCTGCTGGGCCTGTCGCGCGACTACCTGAACGGCCAGCTGGGCGCGTGGCGCAGCGGCCAGCGGCGCGCGCAGGCGCCGGACTGCATGGCCCACATCGCCAAGGCGCTGACCGACGCCGACATCAACGCGATCACGCAGTGGCTGGCCGGCCGCCCGCTGCCCGCCGACCCGCACCCGGCCGCCGCGCTGCCGGCGCCAGCGCCCCTGCGCTGCGGCGGGGTGCAGCCATGAAGCGCGCGCTGCTGGCTGCCGCGCTGCTGGCCGTGGCCGCGCCCTTCGCGCTGCTGGCCTGGCAACGCCACCTGCCCGACGCCACGCCCCGCAGCACCGCGCCGGTGGACCTGAAGCGCGGCGCCTACCTCGCCGCCGTCGGCAACTGCGCCGGCTGCCACACGGCCCGCGGCGGCGAGCGGCTGGCCGGCGGCCGCGCCATCCCGACGCCGTTCGGCACCGTCTTCTCTTCCAACCTGACGCCGCACGCCACCGGCCTGGCCGGCTGGAACGCCGACGACTTCTGGCGCGCGCTGCACCTGGGCCAGGGCCGCGACGGCCGGCTGCTGGTGCCGGCCCACCCGGTCACCAACACCACGCTCGTCACCCGCGAAGACGCGGACGCGCTGCACGCCTGGCTGCAGGCCCAGCCCCCGGTGGAGGCCCCGCGCCGCGCGCATGAGCTGCGCGGGCTGTACGGCAGCCAGCTGGCCATCGCCGCCTGGCGGGCGCTGTACTTCCGGCCGGGCACCTACCAGCCCGACCTCGCACGCGACGCCGCCTGGAACCGTGGCGCCTACCTGAGCCAGGGCCTGGCCCACTGCAGCGCCTGCCACGCCGGCCGCAACGCGCTGGGCGGCGACCAGGGCGCCGCCGACTTCCGCGGCGGCCTGCTGCCCGGGCTGGGCTGGCTGGCGCCGTCGCTGCTGGACCCGGCCGAGGCCGGCGTGCAGCGCTGGACACCCGAGGCCGTGCAGCGCCTGCTGCGCGACGGCCATGTTGACGGCCACACGGCACAGGGCCCGATGGCCGAGGTGGTGCTGGGCAGCACCGCCGCGCTGGACGACGCCGACCTGGCCGCCATGGCCACCTACCTGCGTGCGCTGCCGGAGCAGCCCGCGGCGCGGCCGGAACCGGCCGAGCCCGACCCGCGCCGCCGCCAGCTGGGCGCGCGGCTGTACGCCGACCACTGCGCCAGCTGCCACGGCGAGCGCGGCGAGGGCGGGCGCGACGAGGCCGGCCGCCTGGCCTACCCCGCGCTGGCGGGCAGCCGGCTGGTCACGCAGGCCAGCGCGGCCAACCTGGTGCGGCTCATCGAGCGCGGCGGCTTCGCGCCGGCCACGCCCGGCCACCCGCGGCCCTACGGCATGCCGCCGTTCGCGGGCCAGTTGGGCGCCGAGGAGCTGGCCGCGCTGGCCAGCCATCTGCGCCAGTCGTTCGGGCACCACGCGGGCGAGGTCGACGCCGTCGAGGTGCTGCGTTTGAAGGCCGCCGCCGCCGCGCGCTGAGCCTCGCGACCCCTGGGCGCGAGGGCCGTCGTGAACGACTTCACGGCCGCCGGCAGCAGCCTGGAAGCAAATCGTCACAGGTCGCGACACACTGCGCGCCGGCCCGTCGTTGGGGCCGTCCAAAGCGGACGCGCGGGCCTACAGTCCGTTCCGGCAAGCACGCGCGCCGACGGCCGCCATACCGAGATCTCGAAGGAACAGAACGAATGAACTTTCTGACGCAACTGCGCATCGACCAGCGCCTCTTCGTGAGCTTTGGTCTGCTGATCCTGCTGCTGGTGGGCATCGGCACTTATGGCGCATCGAATGCGAAGCGCCTGGCCAATGACCTGGACCGCACGGCGAACTCCAGCCTCGTGAAGATCGGCTCGGCCAACGGCCTGGAGAGCCAGGTCAACATCATTGCCCGCGCGGTGCGCGACCTGCTGCTGCTGGACACGGCCGGCGCCATCAAGAAGCAGAAGGCCGCCATCGCCGGCGCGGTCGACGAGTCCGAGAAGCAGCTCAAGAGCCTGGAAGACAGCGTTTCCGACGACGCCGAGAAGGCCGTCGTATCGGACGTGCGCGCGCAGAAGGTCAAGTTCCTGGCCGCCCTGGAGAAGTTCCAGAAGATCCAGGCCGACGGCAGCCCCGACGAAGCCCGCGAAAGCCTGATCACCGACCTGCGCCCCGCCCAGGCCGCGCTGCAGGACGGCATCAAGAAGCTGGTGGACATGCAGTTCGAGAACGGCAAGCTGCTGGCCACCAACGGCGTCGAGCTGGCCCGCTGGTCGGTCATGCTGACCATCGGCCTGGTGGTGTTCGCCGTCGTCGTCGGCATCGGTGGTGCCATCGTCATCGCCCGCTCCATCGTCGGCCCGGCCCGCAAGGCCCAGCTGGCTGCCGAGGCCATCGCCGCCGGCGACCTGACGCAGAACATCCACGTCGAAGGCCGTGACGAGCTGAGCCAGATGCTGCAGGCCATGCAGAACATGCAGCAGGCGCTGTCCGGCGTCGTGCGCGACGTGTCGGCTGCGGCCAGCGAGGTGGCGTCCAACTCCGGCTCCATCGCCGACAGCAACTCCAACCTGGCCGAGCGCACCACGCGCTCCGCCGCCAGCCTGCAGAACACCGCCGCGTCGGTGGAAGAGATCGCCTCCACGCTCAAGGGCGCCAGCGACCTGACCCGCCGCGCCGCCGGCATCGCCGTCACGGCCCGCCAGGCGGCCAGCAACGGCGGCTCGGTCGTCTCCAAGGTCGTCGAGACCATGGAAGAGATCAGCGCCAGCTCCAAGAAGATCGGCGACATCATCGGCGTCATCGACGGCATCGCCTTCCAGACCAACATCCTGGCGCTGAACGCCGCCGTGGAAGCGGCCCGTGCCGGCGAACACGGTCGCGGCTTCGCGGTCGTCGCCGCCGAAGTGCGCGCGCTGGCCCAGCGCTCGGCAGGCGCCGCCAAGGAAATCAAGGTGCTGATCCAGGAATCCACCGTCAAGGTCGAGAACGGCACGACGCTGGTCAACAACGCCGGCGTCACCATCCGCAGCGTCGTCGACGAGGTCAACAACATGGGCCAGCTGATCGAGGAGATCTCGCACTCGGCACAGGAACAGGCCACCGGCGTGGGCGTCGTCAACGGCGCGATGAACGAGCTGGACAAGGCCACGCAGCAGAACACCAGCCTGGTCGGCGAACTCAGCCGCTCGGCTGATGCGCTGCGCGACAGCTCCACCCGCCTCATCGAGGCCGTGGGCTTCTTCCGCGCCGCCTGAGCCCCGTCAATCACTCATCGAGGTCCGCCATGTCAATTCTGCGTTCCGCCACCGTGTTGGCCGCCAGCCTGATGTTCGCCGTGGCGGCGGCTCACGCCGCGCCCAAGGTCGTCAAGAAGGTGCCGCCGGAGTTCCCCTCCGAGGCCGCCAAGAAGGGCATCTCCGCCGGCTCGGTCAAGGCCAAGCTCATCATCGAAGCCGACGGCAAGGTCAGCGACGTGGAAATCGTCGAAGCCGAACCCAAGCGCGTGTTCGACCGCGCCGTGAAGGCGGCGCTGATGGAGTGGAAGTTCGAGCCGGGCGAGAAGACCACCCACGAAGTCAAGCTCGTCTTCAAAAACGAGGATTGATGGCCCCTCGCCCAGCCCTGCGGCGCTGGACGCGCGCAGGCCTGATCGGTCCCCCGAGGGGACGGCGATGCTCGCGGCATTGAGCCGCTCGCACATCGCCAGACGGGCCGGCTTGGGAGCGGCCCGGCGCTCGGCCCGAAGAAGCGGATCTACCTCCGCATCGCGGGATGCACGTCCGCCGGCGAGCCGTGCGGCCACCAGTGCACGCCGCCCATGACCAGCATCACCGTGACAACGGCGCCGGCCGCCAGGCTCAGGCGCCGTTTTCTTTGGGCGCGCTGCACGCGGGCATGGCCCACGCCGGTGGCCTCGCGCAGCGCGGCGCCGCGGTAGCCCGACGGCAGGCGCTTGAGGTTGACCGCCTGCTTGCGGCCGTCACGTCCCGTCACAACTTCGAAGCTCAGCGGCTCGTCCAACTGCGGCCCCAGCCCGTCGGTGGGAAACGCGGCCAGGGCCACGAACAACTCATCGCCACCGCCCGCCGGGCGGATGCTGCCGTAGCCCGCCGCGTGGTTCCAGGCGCTCAGCACACCATCGAATCTCATACTGCCCTCTCAAGCCTGAATGTTGGGGCGGCCGGCGCCAGGCGCCGCAACCGGATGTAAACCCCGACAATCCCGCCTCCCCGACCCTGACGACCTCGCATGCCCATCCACTGGTTCCCCGGCCACATGAACTCCACCCGTCAGGCGATCAAGGATCGCGTGAAGGCGGGGCTGGACGTGGTCATCGAGCTGCTGGACGCACGCCTGCCGGGCTCCAGCAGCAACCCGCTGCTGGCCTCGCTGACGACCGGCCGGCCGTCGCTGAAAGTGCTGAACAAGCAGGATCTCGCCGACCCGGCCCAGACCGAAGCCTGGCTGGCGTACTACAACGCACAACCCCACACCCGCGCAATCCCACTGGATGCGGGGGAGAAGGCGCCGGCGCGCGCCCTCATCAAGGCCTGCCGCGAGCTGGCGCCCGGGCGCGGCGACATGCACAAGCCGATGCGCGTGCTGATCTGCGGCATCCCCAACGTCGGCAAGAGCACGCTGATCAACACGCTCGTGGGCAAGAAGGCCGCCAAGACGGGCGACGAGCCCGGCATCACCAAGGTCGAGCAGAAGATCGTGCTGGAGAACGGCTTCTACCTGTTCGACACGCCCGGCATGCTGTGGCCCAAGATCTCCATCGAGCAGAGCGGCTACCACTTGGCCGCCAGCGGCGCCATCGGCCGCAACGCGTTCGACGAGGCCGAGGTGGCGCTGGAGCTCATCGCCACGCTCAAGCGCCGCTACGCCGACCGGCTGCAGCAGCGCTTCGGCCTGGCGGAGCTGGGCGAGGACGACGTGGTGCTGGAGGCCATCGGCGTGAAGCGCGGCGCCAAGATCCGCGGCGGTGCGGTGCAGCTGCACAAGGCCGCCGAGGCGCTGCTGATGGACTTCCGCGGCGGGCAGCTGGGCCGCATCACGCTGGAGACGCCCGACGAGATGGCCGCCTGGCGCCGCGCGGCCGCCGAAGCCGAGGAACGCAAGGCCGCCGAGCGCGAGGCCGAAAAGGCCGCGGAGAAGGCCAAGCGCAGCGGCCGGCGCCAGGCGTCCGGCGGCGAGGCGTGATTTCCCGGCCTTGACCGCCTCCGGCGCCTGCCTATGCTGGGCGCCATGACCCGCCTCTCGCTGCTCGACCTCGCCTTCTTCATCGCCGAGAGCGAGGCCAGCCCCAAGCATGTGGCGGGGCTGCACATCCACCGCATCCCCCAGGGCGCCAAGGCTGGCTTCGCGAAGCAGCTGTACGAGGACTTCCTCGGCCACACCGACGTGCAGCCGCCGTTCGACCAGGTCATCCACTTCCTGTCCGCCGGGCTGATGCCCAGCTGGGCCACAGCCGAGTCGGTGGACCTGACACAGCACGTGTTCTTCCACCAGCTCAAGCGCGGCGCCAACGACCGCGAGGCGCTGTACGCGCTGGCGTCGCGCCTGCACGAGCCGGTGCTGGACCGCAGCCGGCCGCTGTGGGAGGTGCACGTCATCGCCGGGCTGTGGGACCGCCAGTTCGCCGTCTACTACAAGATGCACCACGCGGTGGCCGACGGCATCACGATGACGCGCTGGGGCGTGGCCTCGCTGCGCACCACGCCCGACGACCTCCGCCTCACGCCGGTCTGGACGCTGGACCACTCGCGCCGCGGCGGCGGCCTCAAGGGCAAGAAGCGGCTGGACCAGGCCGTCGCCGGCACCGTGTGGAAGCAGCTCACGGCCAACAGCAAGCGCGCCATCGGCATCGGCCGGCTCACCGCCATGCTGGCGCTGGAGGCCGTGAAGCTGACGAAGAACGCCATCGCGCTGCCGTTCATGGCCAGCGGCAACACGCCGTTCACCGGCAACGCGACGCCGGGCCGGCAGTTCGCCACCGCCGCCGTGCCCATGGCCCGCATCGACGCCATCCGCCAGGTCGCGCGCGCCACGCTGAACCACGTCGCGCTGACCTGCCTGGACGGCGCGATGCACCGCTACCTGGCCGACGAGGGCGTCACGCTGGACCGGCCCATCACCATCCAGATGCCGGTGAACCTGAGGCGCGAAGGCGAGAAGGGCGGCGGCAACAAGATCGGCATCATCCTCGTCGACCTGTCGCCCCCCACCGACGACGCCTACGTGCGGCTGCGCAACGTCGGCTACTCGCTGCGCAACGTACGCGCCATGATCGACTCGGTGGCACCCGAGGCGGTGGAGACCTACACCATCCTCACCGGCCTGCTGGGCCAGATCGCCGGCATGCTGAAGCTGGCCGATGTCGTCACGCCGCTGGGCAACACGCTGGTGTCCAACGTGCCCGGCCCGGCCGAGAAGCTCTACCTGAAGGGCGCCGAGCTGACCGAGATGCACCCGGTCTCCACGCTGCCGGCCACGCACCTGCTGAACATCACGCTGTTCAGCTACGCCGGCACGCTGTACTTCGGGCTGATCGCCACCGACGCGCTGCCCAACCTGGGCCGGCTCGCGGCCTACATCGACGAGGAAGTCGCCGCGCTGGAAGCGGCCGTAGGCATTGCCAGCGGCACCGGGCGCGCCTGATCAGCGCCGCGGGCCGGGCACCACGTAGACCGGGCCGCGGCCGTAGTCGCGGTCGTCGTAGTGATGGTGATACCCGCCGTGGCGGTGCGGCACGATGATGCAGCCGGACAGCAGCACGGCAGACGAGATCAGGGCGAAGGCCAGGGCCAGTCGTTTCATGGGTCAGCTCCGGGCCGCAACGCGCGGCCGTCAGCAGCTAACCGCCGCCGGCCGCGGCCGGATGACCGGCGTCACACACGGTTACGCCGAGTCGGCCGGGCCGATATGCTGCACGCTCCGCTTCCAGGGACAGACATGAAATCACTGCTGCTGCTTGTGTTGCCCGCCGCGCTGCTGGGCTGCGCCAACCCTCCCGCCAGGCCACAGGCCGACGCCACCACGTCGGCGGACGGCACCGTCTGCGAACGCGACGAGATCACCGGCACGCGCTTCACGGCGATGCGCTGCCGCTCGGCCGCGCAGCGCGAAAAGGACCGCCGCGCCGCCGAGGACCTCGAGGATGTGGCCCGCCGCGGCCAGGCTGTCACCCGTCCCGGCAGCACCTGACCGTCGCGTTATGCTGCGTGCCACCACGGACCTGCCCCCCGTCGCCATGAAACTGCTGCTGCCCCTGCTCGTGATCGGATTGGCCGGCTGCGTCGCCGCCCCGCAAACCAACGACGCCGTCGCGGCGGACCAGGTCTCCTGCGAGCGCGAGACGCGCACCGGCAGCAACCTGCCGACGACGCGATGCCGCAGCGCGGCCCAGCGCGAGACCGACCGGCGCCAGGCCGAGTCCATCGGCGAGACCATCCGCCCGAGTTCCACCCTGCCGCCCGGCCGCGGCTCCTGATCAGCGGCGGTCCTCGCGCCGCACGCCGGCCAGCGCCAGCATGCCGAGGGCCAGCACCGCGGCGGTCAGCCACAGGGCGGCGTCAAAGCTGCCGCTGGCCTCCACCATGCGCCCGGTCAGCGCCGGTGCGCTGACCTGCGCCACGCCGTAGCTCAGCGTCAGCCGCGCCATCGCCTTGCCCGGGTTGGCCGGCGAGCGCCGCCCCACCAGCGCCAGCGTCAGGCTGACGATGCCGATGAAGGTGGCGCCGTACAGCAGCGCGCCCAGCAGCGCCGCGGCCAGGCTGTGCGACAGCGCCGGCAGCAGCACGCCGGCGATCTGCACGCCGAACGCGAGCAGCAGCGCGCCGACGTCGCCGGTGCGCCGCGCGATGCGGTCCCACATGAACACCGCCGGCGTGGCCGCCAGCCCCACCAGCAGCCAGGCCCACGGCCCCTGGCCGGCCAGCAGCGGCTGCTTCTCGACGATGGCCACCGTGAAGGTCGCGTTGATGACGAAGCCCCAGCCGGCGCAGAAATAGGCCGCCACCATCAGCGCCATCCAGCGCCGCGACGGCGCCACGCCGGCCTGCGACTTGAGCGCCGGCGGCGGCACGGGCGGACGCCACCACCACGCCGGCACCAGGAAGGCCAGGCCCAGCAGTGCGAAGCCCTGCCACTGCGCGGCCCAGTCCCAGCCCAGCCCGCCCATGCCCATGGCGCCGACGGCCGACACGACGATGCCCAGCCCCAGGCCGATGAAGTACAGGCCCAGCTCGGGCCGGCGCCCGGCGCGGATCAACCAGCCCTGCACCAGGCCCGAGCCCAGCAGCATGCCGGCCGCGCCGCACAGCCCGCCGACGTAGCGCGACACGGCCCAGGCCGAGAACTGCGTGCTCCAGCCCATCAGCGCCGTGATGACCAGCGCCAGCGGCAGCGCCCAGGTGTACAGGCGTCGGCGCCAGACCGGGTCTTCTATCCACGCCGCCAGCAGCGCGCCGCTCATGTAGCCGGCGTAGTTGATGGCCGCCAGCAGCCCGCCGTCGGCCACGCCCAGGCCGGCCTGCGCGTGCATCTGCGGCAGCAGCGGCGTGAACGCGAAGCGCGCCAGGCCAATGGTCAGCACCAGCGCGCAGACGCCGCCCAGCAGCACCTGCCAGGCCTGCAGGCGGGAGGGCTGGGCGGCGTCGGGCATGCGCGCAGCGTAAGCGACGACGGCGCGGGCCGCGCCCGCGGGGGCTTGCAAACGGCGCGGGCGGGCCCAATTGCCAGCGATGCCGCTGCTGATCTGCTTCGTCGTCGTCCTGCTTGCCGCCACGGGCATCGCGCTGTGGCCGCTGTGGGTGCGGCGCCGGCGCGAGCGGCTGGCCGCCCGCCCCTTCCCGGCCGCATGGCGGCGTCTGCTGCGCCGCCATGTGCCGCTGGTGGCGCGGCTGCCGGCGCGGCAGCAGCTCAGGCTCAAGGGGCTGATGCAGGTGTTCCTGGCCGAGAAGCCCATCCTGGGCTGCCGCGGCCTGCGCGTGACGGACGAGGTGCGCGTGACCATCGCCGCGCTGGCCTGCCTGCCGCTGCTGGGCGCGGCGCGCGGCGTCTACCCGGAGCTGCGCCAGGTGCTGGTCTACCCCGGCGCCTTCGTCGTCGACCGGCCGGTGACGGAGGGCGGCGTGCAGTCCGACCAGCGCCGCGTGCTGGCCGGCGAGAGCTGGAGCCAGGGCCAGGTGTTGCTGGCCTGGGACGAGGTCAAGCGCGGCGCGGCGACGCCGGGCGACGGCCACAACGTCGTCATCCACGAGTTCGCGCACCAGCTGGACCAGGCGGGCGGCCGCGCCAACGGTGCGCCGGCGCTGCCGACGGCCGAGGCCTACCGGCGCTGGTCGACGGTGATGCAGAACGAGTTCGATGCGCTGCGCTGGCGGCTGGCCAGCGGCGAGCCGGGGCTGATCGATGCCTACGCGGCCACCGACCCCGCGGAGTTCTTCGCCGTCATCAGCGAGCTGTTCTTCGAGCGGCCCGTCGAGCTGGCCGCGATGCACCCGGCGCTGTATGCGGAGCTCAGCGGCTATTACCGACTCGATCCTGCGAACTGGACCTGACCCCAAAAAAACAAACCCCGCCGAAGGCGGGGTTGTGCGGAGCGGATGACGCTCAGAACCCGAGGCTGGCCAGCAGGTCGTCCACGTCGTCCTGCTTGAGCGCCTTGTCGGGCGTCTGCACGCCGCCCAGTTCCTGCGGCGCGGCATCGGCGACCGGCGCGGGCAGCGAGGAGATCAGGTCCTTGAGCGGCGGCTCGGCGCGCTCCAGCATCTTGCTGACCTTGTTGATGACCTGGCCGGAGAGATCCTGGAAGTCCTGCGACATCATGATCTCGGTGTGCAGCGACTTCTCGCGCGCCGCGAAGCTGGCGGCATCGGAGGCGTAGGCGGCGCACAGCTTCATCAGCGCGCGGGCACGGTCCTGGCTGATGTTGCTGGACAGCGCCAGCCGGTTCAGCGCATCGGACAGCTCGCGGCCCTTCTTGCGCACGGCCTCGGCGTCTTCCTGCGCGGCTTCCACGAGGTTGAGCACCTTGGTGGCCGCCTGCTCGGTCATGCTGCGCACATAGGCCAGGCGTTCACGCGCGTCGGGCAGCTCGTCCACCACGTTGTGCAGGATCTGGGCCGCATCGGCGCGGATCAGGGTCTGGATGGATGCGTCGGACATGCGGGACTCCCTGGTCGAACCGGGCAACAGCGACCGGATTCGCGGCAGTTTAGGAGGCCTGCCCCACCGCGCCCACCCCCCGGCGGTGGCCGAACGCGGCCTTTGTCACGCGCGCTGCAATCGTGTTCAACGCGCCGCGAGCAGCGCCCGCAAGGCCGTGACCTGTGCCGCATCCAGCCGCCCCGCAGCCTGCGCCAGCACCAGCTGGCGAAGCGCCACGGCGCGTAGCAGGTCGTCTGCCAGGCCGGCGCCGGCGAGCGCATCGAGGTGGCGGGCCAGCACGCCGGCGTCGCCCCGCGCCACGGGGCCGGAGACGGCGCCGGCCAGCCCCCGGGCCTGGGCGGTGTCCAGCGCGCCGCGGGACAGCGGCAGCAGCGCGGCCAGCGCGTCATCCGGTGCCAGGCCCGCGGCCGCCCACAGCGCGCCGGCCTCGGCCAGCACGGCGAGCAGCCCGCTGGCCGCGAGGTTGGCGGCCGCGTGATAGGCCGCACGGGCCGACGCCGGCATCGGCGACGGCAGCGCCAGCGGCACCAGGCCCAGCCGCCGGGCCAGCGCCAGCAGCGCGGGGCGGTGCGCGTCGTCGGCCTCGATGCCCACGTGCGCGCCGGCCAGCACCGCGTCTCCGGCCAGCAGCTTCAGCGGGTGGAAGCCGGCGACGGCCGGCGCGGGCGCCAGCGCCGCCAGCGGCGTGGCGCCGCTGCAGTGCAGCGCCAGCTGGCCCTCGCGCCAGCGCAGCGCGGCGGCGGTCGCGGCGATGTGGTCGTCGGGCACGGTCAGCCAGACCCAGTCGGCCGAGCGCACCGCGGCCGCCACGGCGGCTTCGCCATCGCGGCGACGCGCGACGACGACCGCTTCGCCCGCGGCCTGCAGCGCCGGCACCAGCGCCTGCGCGAGCCGGCCGTAGCCGACGACGGCGTGGGTCATGTCTGCCCCTCGGCCGGCCAAGGAGTTGCCCGGCGCTGGGCCCTGGCAGCCATCAAGGCTTGACGAACTTCAGCGTCATGCGGTCGCTCTCGCCGATGGCCTGGTACTTGGCGCGGTCCTTGTCCTTCAGCGCGTAGGTGGGCGGCAGCGTCCAGACGCCCTCGGGGTGGTCGGCCGTGTCCTTGGGGTTGGCGTTGACCTCGCTGCGGCCCGCCAGCTTGAAGCCGGCAGCCTCGGCGAACTGGATGACGGCGGCCTCGTGCACATAGCCGTTGGACGCCTTGGGGTCCTGCGGGCGCGAGGCCGGCAGGCGGTGCTCCTCCACGCCCAGCACGCCGCCCGGCTTGAGCGCCTTGAAGGCGGCATTGAAGACGTCCTGCGCCTTGCCGGAGCCCATCCAGTTGTGCACGTTGCGGAAGGTCAGCACGGCGTCGGCGGTGCCGGCGGGCGCGATGTCCAGCAGGCCCTTGTTGGCATCGAACGCCGTGATCTTGACCTTGGCGTAGACGCCCATGGACTCCATCTTGGCCTTGAAACGGGCGCTGCCGCCGTCGGCTGCGTAGAGCTGGCCGGCGTCGCGCAGGTACGGCGCGAGGATCTCGGTGTACCAGCCGCCGCCAGGCGCCAGCTCGACGACGGTGTCGGTGGGCTTGATGCCGAAGAAGCTCAGCGTCTCGTAGGGGTGGCGCCAGGCATCGCGGGCCACGTTGCCGACGAGGCGGTTGTCGGCCGCGACGGCGGCCTTCAGCGGATCGGCCGCCTGGGCCTGGGCGCCGACGGCGGCGAGCGTGAGGGTGACGGCGGTGAGCCAGGTCTTCATGAGCGGTGTCTCCTGTTGGGGCGGCCAGTATCCGGGCGCGCGAATGCCCCTGACAAAGGTCAGCCCACCCGGCCCGTCACGCTGCGGCGGCCACGTCGCGGCCGGCGCACCAGGTCTCGAAGGCATCGGCCGGCATGGGCCGGGCCAGGCCGTAGCCCTGCAGCTCGTCGCAGCCCTGCTCGCGCAGGTGGGCCAGCTGGGCCGGCGTCTCCACGCCCTCGGCCACCACCGCCAGCCCCAGCCGGTGCGCCAGCGAGATCACCGCGTCGACGATGGCGCTGCCGTCCGGGCCGATGCCGATGTGGTCGACGAAGGACTTGTCGATCTTCAGCGCGTCGATGGGGAACTGGCGCAGGTAGGCCAGGCTGGAGTAGCCGGTGCCGAAGTCGTCCAGCGACAGCTTGACGCCGAGGTCCTTGAGCCGGCGCAGCATGGCGATGCCCTCGCCGGGCCGGTCGATCAGCATGCTCTCGGTGACCTCCAGCTCCAGGCAGGCCGCCGGCACGCCGTGGCGGCGCAACGCCTGGCCCACCACGCGGTCCAGGTCGCCGGCAGAGAACTGGCGGGCCGCCACGTTGACGGCGATGCGCGGCATGGCCAGCCCGTCGGCCCGCCAGCGTGCCAGCTGCGCGCAGGCCTGGTCGAGGACCCAGGCGCCGATCTCGAGGATGAGGCTGCTCTGCTCGGCAATCGGCACGAACAGGCCCGGCGGCACGAGGTCGCCGCCGCGCTGCCAGCGCAGCAGCGCCTCGGCGCCCATGACGCGGCCGCTGGCGGCGCCCACCTTGGGCTGGTAGTGCAGCCGCAGCTCGCCGCGGTCCAGCGCATGGCTGAGCGCCACCTCGATGTCCAGCCGGGCGACCGCCTGGCGGTTGAGGTCGTGCGTGAAGAAGCACAGCCGGTTGCGGCCCTGCTCCTTGGCGCGGTAGAGCGCCGCATCGGCGTCGCGCATCATCGCCGTCGCGTCGCTGCAACCGTCGTCGGGGAACAGGCTGATGCCGATGCTGGCGGTCACGTAGACCTGGTGCCCGCCGGCCAGCGTGACCACCCGCGCGACGGCGTCGAGGAGGTCCTGCGCGAGCAAGGCGGCCTCCTGCGGGTCGTTCAGCGACTCGGCGATGACGAGGAACTCGTCGCCGCCCAGCCGGCCCAGCGTGTCGCCGCGGCGGATGCGCCCGCCCAGCCGGCGCGCCATCTCCACCAGCAGCTCGTCGCCCACCGGGTGGCCCAGGCTGTCGTTGACGGTCTTGAAGCCGTCCAGGTCGATGTAGAGCAGCGCCGTACGCCCGCCGTGGCGCTGCGTGCGCGCCAGCGCCTGCTCCAGCCGCGTGATCAGCAGGCGGCGGTTGGGCAGCTCGGTCAGCGGGTCGTAGTTGGCCAGGCGCTGCAGCTCGGCCTCGTCGCGCTTGACGCGGGTGATGTCGGTGAACACGCCGACGTAGTTGGCGATGGCGCCGGCGTCGTCGCGCACGGCGCTGATCGTCAGCCACTCGGGGTAGATCTCGCCGTCCTTGCGCCGGTTCCAGATCTCGCCGCGCCAGTGGCCGTTCTCGGTGATGCCGCGCCAGAGCTGTCGGTAGAACTCGGCGTCGTGGTGGCCCGAGTGCAGCAGCGCCGGCGTGCGGCCGATGGCGTCTGCCGGCGCGTAGCCGGTGATCTCGGTGAACGCCGGGTTGACGCTCTCGATACGGCCGGCCGCGTCGCAGATGATGACGCCGTCTCGCGTGCTCTCGAAGGCCTTGGCCCACTGGCGCTGGCGCTCTTCCTGCTGGCGGCGCTCGGTGATGTCGTGCACGACGCCGAAGATGCCGCTGACGCTGCCATCCGCGTCGCGCAGCGGGCCCAGCGTACGCAGGTACCAGCGTCGGCCCAGCGCCGTCGTCAGCGGCCCCTCGCTGGCCAGGGTGCGGCCGGACTCGGCGACCTCGGCGTTCAACGCCGCGATGCGCTCGCAGTCCTCGGGGGCCAGGAAGGCGTCGGCCCGCGCGCCCAGCACGGCCTCGGGAGGCTGGCCCAGCGCGTCGCACGTCGCCTGGTTCACGAAGGTGAAGCGGCCCTGCAGGTCCTTGGTGAAGACCAGCGCCGGCGTGCTGTTGGTGACGGCCTCCAGCAGGTTCAGCGCGCGCAGCTTCTCCGCCTGCTCGGCGCGCTCGCGCCGGCTGGCGAGCAGCTCGCGGCGCTGCTGCAGTCCGTAGACGGCGAACGCCAGCAGCACCAGCGCGGCGAGGTCGGCGGCGACGATCCACAGCAGGTCGCCCCAGGCCCGCTGGTACAGCCCGGCAGCGTCGGCGATGGCCAGCAGCGTCCAGCCAGCACCGGCCGGCATGGCGGCGCCGACGAAGGAGCGCCCGGCGTCCAGCGTCGCGTCGAAGACCAGCGGCCCCGGCCGCGCTTGCACGCCCCGGTCGGGCCAGCCGGTGGCCTCACCCGGCGCGACGAGGCGCCCCGACAGCCCGGCGTCCGGCGCGGCCTGCAGCCACTGCCAGCCGTCGGCGTGGCGACGCGACAGCACGAGCCTCATGCCGGCCGGTGCGCCGTCGCCGGTGCCCAGCAGCGCTGACAGCGTTGGCGTCGCGTCGAAACGCAGCACCAGCCGGGCCGTGGCGCTGCCGGCCGCAGGCACCACCGGCACGCCCAGTTCCACCAGCACGCGCTGCGGTGCGGCGTCGGCGCCGACGCCCCCCGCGGTCACGATGGCCAGGTCCGGGCCCGGGGGCTCGATGCGGGCGCCCACGCAGCCCAGCTGCAGGCACAACGCCTGCAGCCGGTCGGCCAGCGCCGGCGGCTCGCCGGGGGCACCCGGCAGCTGCAGCAACTGGGCGTCGGCGCGCCAGCCGGCGGCGTCCCGCTGCCGCTGCTGCAGCCAGGCGGACCACAGCAAGCCGCGCGCCTGCGCCACCGCCGCCAGCATCTGCGACACCTCGCGGCGCTCGCCCCGCGACGCATGGATGGCGCCGGCCACGCCGACGCTGACGATGGTCGCCGCCGCCAGGCTCAGCACGGCCAGCAGCCGCCGGCTGCCGGGCATCGCCGCCGAGCCGGGCTGGCTGCGATGCCGCCACCCGGCCACGCCCACCCACAGCGCCGACAGCGCGACGAACGCCAGCCCCTTCCACTGCCCCAGCGGGCGCAGCACGGCCAGCTCCGACGACAGGCCGAACAGCAGCCGGTCGGACCCCAGCACCCAGGCGACGCCGAACAGCGCATACAGCAGCGCCGCCGTCAGCGCGCTGCGGTCGACGCCGCCCAGCCAGCGGCGCAACACGCCCGGCCGGGCCGCGCCGACGGCGGGCGGCTGCCAGAACGTCTTGCTCGCGGGGTCTTGCGCCTCGGCCGTCTTCCTGGTCATGGGCGGGAATTCTGGGCACCGCCATCCGGCGACACGCTGACCTGCATCAAGTCACGCCATGCGTTTCTGGCATGAGACCGGCGGTTCGCGGTGCAATTTCACGGCGACCGCGGGCGTTAAAGTCGCCGCCATCGTTGCGCCAGCAGCGCACGCCCGAACCCATGACCCTGCCCCACGTTGCCGTCCTCGACGACGAAGTCGACATCACCCAGTTGCTGGCCACCTATCTGCAGGCACAAGGCTTTCGCGTCAGCCAGGTGCACAGCGGCCGCGACCTGCTGGCGCTGATGGCGCGCGACCCCGCCGCGCTGGTGCTGCTGGACCTGGGCCTGCCGGGCGAGGACGGCTTCGTCATCGCCCGCCAGCTGCGCGAGCACTGGCGCTGTGGGCTGGTCATCGTGACGGGCCGCGGCGACGCCATCGACAAGGTCGTGGGCCTGGAGATCGGCGCCGACGACTACGTGACCAAGCCCTTCGACCTCCGCGAGCTGCTGGCCCGCGTGAAGGCCGTGCTGCGCCGCCTCGTGCCGGCCGAGCCGGCGCCGCCCGCGGCCGCACCCGCGCCGGTGCAGCGCCCGCGGCTGCAGTTCGCCGGCTGGACGCTGGACACCGCCGCGCGCCGCCTCGTCGACGCCGGCGGCGCGGAGGTGGTGCTGACCACCGGCGAGTTCGAGCTGCTGCAGGTGCTGGCCCGCCACGGCGGCCGCGTGCTGTCGCGCGACTTCCTGCTGGAGCAGACCCGCGGCCGCGAGGCCGCGCCGTTCGACCGCACCATCGACGTGCTCGTCGGCCGGCTGCGCCGCAAGCTGGGCGACAGCGCCGACGAGCCGCAGCTCATCAAGTCGGTGCGCGGCGCCGGCTACCTGTTCGCCCCCGCCGTCAGCCAGCACTAGCCATGGACGCCACCGCGCTGCACCAGGCCCTGTTCGCCGCGTCGGCGGATGCGCTGCTGCTGGTGGATGCGCGCGGCAGCATCGTGCTGGCCAACCCGGCCGCGACGACGCTGCTGGGCTATCCACCCGAGGAGCTGGCCGGCCTGCCGGTGGATGCGCTGGTGCCCGACGCCATCCGCCCCCGCCACGCCGCCTACCGCGAGAGCTACGCCCACCATCCGCGGCCGCGGCCCATGGGCACGCAGATGGAGCTGGTGGCGCGGCGCAAGGACGGCTCGGAGGTCATGGTCGAGATCGCGCTGAGCCCGCTGCACGCGCAGGGCCTGCCCTACGTGGTGGCGGCCATCCGCGACATCGGCGCCTACCCGCGCGTGAAGCAGGCGCTCAAGCGCGCCCACTATGCCGAGCACCTGGCGCAGGTGGGCAGCATCGCCGTGGACACGCGCGACCCGCAGCAGCTGCTGCAACGCGTGCCGCAGGTGGCCGTGCAGGCGCTGCAGGCGGACGCGTCGGCCGTGTTGCTGCTGGAGCCCGACCGCCAGAGCCTGCGCGTGGCCGGCTGTGCCGGCAACCTGCCCCCCGGCCACCTCGGCAGCCGCATGCCCGCGGGCGCCGCGCGCGCCGGCGCCGACGGCACGCTGGCGGTGGCACTGACCGACCGCGGCCAGACCGTCGGCACGCTGACGGTGCGCCCGCTCGCGGGCGAGCGCTTCGGCGACGACGAGGAACGCTTCCTGCAGTCCCTGGCCCATCTGCTGGCCACCAGCCTGCAGCGCACGCAGACCGAGGAGGCGCTGAACCACGCGCAGCGGCTGGAGAGCGTGGGCCAGCTGACCGGCGGCATCGCGCACGACTTCAACAACCTGCTGACCATCATCCAGGGCAACCTGCAGGTGCTGGAAGACCTGCCCGCCGTGGCGGGTGACGCCATCGCGCCGCAGCTGGTGGGCGCGGCGGCGCGGGCGTCCCGGCGCGGCGCCGAGCTGACCGCCAAGCTGCTGGCCTTCTCGCGCCGGCAGGTGCTGCAGCCCGCCGGCGTGGACCTGGCCGCGCTGCTGGCCTCGCTGGCCGACATGCTGCGCCGCACGCTGGACCAGCGCATTCGCATCCGCGTCGACGTCGAGCCCGGCTGCCCGCCCTGCCTGGCCGACCCGGGGCAGCTGGAGTCGGCGCTGCTGAACATCGCCATCAACGCCCGTGACGCGATGCCCGACGGCGGCGAGCTGGCCTTCGCCGCACGGCGCTGCGACACGCTGCCTGCCGAGCTGGCCGGCGGCCGGCCGCGCGACTACCTGCTGATCGCCATCACCGACACCGGCGCCGGCATGCCCGAGGCGGTGCGGGAGCGCGCCTTCGAGCCCTTCTTCACGACCAAGGAGGCCGGCCGCGGCACGGGCCTTGGGCTGAGCACGGTGTACGGCTTCGCCAAGCAGTCGCGCGGCGCGGTGCTGCTGGACAGTGCGCCGGGCCAGGGCACGACGGTGTCGCTGCTGCTGCCCGTCCACGCCGACGCGGCCGACGACGCCGCGGCCGAGGGCGCGGACGGCGATGCCGTGCCGCCCGGGCTGCGCGTGCTGCTGGTGGAGGACGAGCCGGAGGTGCGCACCGTCGTGACCACCTTCCTGCGCACGCTGGGCTGCGAGGTGCGCGCCGTGGCGACCGCCGAGCTGGCGCTGGCCGAACTGGCGGCCGACGCGGGCTGCGGCCTGCTGCTGTCGGACATCGCGCTGGGCGCCGGCCTGCGCGGCACGCAGCTGGCGCAGCGCGCGCAGCAGCAGCACCCCGGGCTGGCGGTGCTGCTGATGTCGGGCTATTCGTCGGAGCTGCTGGACGCCGACGAGGCCGCCGCCCACGAACTGCTGCGCAAGCCCTTCAGCCGCGAGGACCTGGCGCGGGCGATCGCGAGGGTGTTGAAAGCCCCTCGCCCGGGCTTGCCGCGCTGAACGCGGGCCAGCCCAGCCGGTCCCCCGGGGGGGGACGGCGACGCTCGCGGCATCGAGCCGCCAGCACGTCGCCTGAACGGGCCGGCTTGGGGCGGCCCGGCGCTCGGCCCGAAGGGCCAAGGTGCTGCGCGGCTTACTGCAGCGTCGTGCTGGCCGGCGCCAGGCTGCGCTGCACGTAGGCGCCCAGCGCCTGCACGTCGGGGATCTGCACGTCGCGGCGGCCGCGCTCGGGGAAGGCGATCAGCTGCTCGCGCGACAGGCGCGACATCGCGCGGCTGACGGTCTCCAGCGTCATGCCCAGGTAGTTGCCGATCTCGGCGCGCGTCATGCGCAGCGTGATCTGGTCGCAGCGCAGCCCGCGCTGCGCCATCGCGTCGGCCCAGTAGCGCAGGAACTCGGCCACGCGGGCGTCGGCGGACAGCGTGCACAGGCTCAGCAGCGAGTCGCGGTCGCGCGTGATCTCGCGGCTCATTGCCTGGTGCAGCGCGCCCAGCAGCTGCGGGTGGCGGGTGCAGGCGGCCAGCAGCGCGTCGTAGCGGATGCTCCAGACCTCGCCCGTGTCCAGCGCCACGGCGTCGCAGCCATACTGGCCGGCGGCGATGCCGTCGAAGCCCAGCCAGTCGCCCTTGAAGTGCAGGCCCACGACCTGCTCGCGGCCATCGGCGGCGAGGTTGATGGTCTTGAAGAAGCCCGAGTTGATGACGTGAAGCATGCCGAAGCGCTCGCCGGCCTCGTAGACGCTGTCGCCCGCCCGCACGATGCGGCGCGTGATGGCGACATGGTCCTGCAGCAGCTGCAGCGTGCCGGCGATGCGCTCGGCCACGTCGTGCCGGCCCGCGGCCTGGGGGGCAGACGGGGCGCGGGTGCTGGCGGTGGAGGTGGCGGTCATCATGGCGGGGGCTCCTGGGGAAGCAGATTCGATGGACAGGAGCTTAGGAAGCAGCCGACAACCGCCCGACAACGATCGGCAGCGTTCGGCAACACTCGGTAAACGGCGTGTAAACGCGGTGCCCGGCTTGATCTTCGTCAGACCCGGCGCGGCGGCGACCGCTTAGCCTGCGGCCGCCATGCTGCCCCACGCCTCACCCTGGTCTGCCGACAACGGCCTCGCGCTGGTTGCCGATGCCGTGCGCCTCAAGCGCGCCGCCGCCAGCGAGGCCGGCCTGCCCCCGCTGCTGCGCGGCAAGCGGCTGGCGCTGCTCAGCGACGACCTCGACGGCCCGGCCGCGACCATCTTCGTGCGGGCGGCCACCGAGCTGGGCGCGCAGGTCGCCCGCGTGCGCGCCAGCGGCCTGGGCGACCGGCATGCACGCAACCTGGCCTCGCTGCTGGGCCAGCTCTACGACGCGATCGAATGCCAGGGCCTGCCGCAGGCCGAGCTGCGCGAGCTGGGCCGCCATGCCGGCGTGCCGGTGTTCGACGGCATGGCCGATGCCGACCACCCGCTGCGCCGGCTGGCCGACACGATGGACGGCGAGACCGCCTGCAATCACCGCCACCTGCTGCAGGCGGCGCTGGCCGCGGCGCTGGGCTGACCGCACACCGGCGCGGCGTCCGACACCGGCGCCACCGAGGCGCCCCTAGGCTGGCGGCATGCCCCCCTGCCCGCCTGCGCCATGAGCTCCACGCCCGCCGACAACGCTTCCGCCTGGCGCCGCTTCCTGGTGGTGGCCAAGCCGTACTGGACCGGTGACCGCCGGCGCGTCGCCTGGGCTGTGCTGGTAGGCCTCATCGCGCTGATGCTGCTGGACACGCAGCTGGCCGTGCTCGTCAACGAGAAGACCGGCGAGCTGACCTCGGCCCTGGCCGCGCGGGACGAGGACCGCTTCTGGGCCGCCGTGCGCGGCATGCTGTGGGTGGTGGGCATCGCCGTGCCCGTCTACGCGCTGTACTACGCGTCGCGGGACGCCTATGCCAACGACTGGCGGCGCTGGCTCACGCACCGCTTCCTGGACGCCTACCTCGGCGACCGCGCCTACTTCCGCCTGGCCGGCGTGGACAACCCCGACCAGCGCATCGCCGACGACGTCAACACCTTCACCGGCCGGTCGCTGAACTTCCTGCTCATCCTGCTCGGCTCGGCGATGCAGCTGGTGGCGTTCAGCGCCGTGCTGTGGGGGCTGTCGAAGATGCTGGTGGGCTTCCTCATCGCCTACGCGCTGCTGGGCACGCTGCTGTCCATCGGGCTGTTCGGGCGGCCGCTGATCCGGCTGAACTTCTGGCAGCTCAAGCGCGAGGCGGATTTCCGCTTCCGGCTCATGCGGCTGCGCGAGAACGCCGAGTCCATCGCGTTCTACCGCGGCGAGCAGCAGGAGCGCCACCAGCTGGACCAGCGCCTGCGCGCCGCGCTGCTGAACACGAAGAAGATGATCCGCGCGCAGTTCCTGCTGAACCTGTTCCAGCGCTCGTTCAGCCAGCTCAGCCTGCTGGTGCCGTTTGTCGTGCTGGCCGGGCAGGTGCTGGCGGGCGAGCTGGAGGTGGGCCAGGCGGTGCAGGCCGGCGGCGCCTTTGCCGCGGTGCTGAGCGCCGTGTCCGTCATCGTCGAGAACTTCGAGAGCCTGTCGCGCTTCGTGGCCGGCATCGACCGGCTGCACGTGATGGCGCAGAAGCTGCAGGAGACGCCGCCCGCCGCGGGCATCGCGCTGCAGCCGGCGCGGGAGCTGAAGCTGTCCAACGTGACGGTGACCGCGCCGGGCAGCGACCGCGTGCTGGTGAAGGACCTGTCGCTGAGCGTGCCCGCCGGCGAGTCGCTGCTGATCACGGGCGCCAGCGGCTGCGGCAAGAGCTCGCTGCTGCGCGCCATCGCCGGGCTGTGGACGCAGGGGGGCGGCCGCATCGAGCACCCGCCGCAGGAAGACGTGTTCTTCCTGCCGCAGCGCCCCTACCTGCAATCCGGCACGCTGCGCAGCCAGCTCATCTACCCGCGCACCCATGCCGACCGCGACGACGCGGCGCTGCTGAAGGTGCTGGACGAGGTGCAGCTGCGCCACCTGGCCGACACCCCCGCGGGGCTGGACCGCAAGGAAGACTGGGAGAAGCTGCTCAGCGGCGGCGAGCAGCAGCGGCTGGCCTTCGCACGGCTGCTGGTGCACGCGCCGCCGGTGGCCATCCTGGACGAGGCCACCAGTGCGCTGGACGACGCCAACCAGCAGCGCCTGTACGAGCGGCTGCGCGAGCGCGGCACCACGCTGATCAGCATCGCCCACCGCGCCGCCGTGGCGGGCTTTCATCGCCGCGTCCTCAAGCTGACCGGCGGCGGGCGCTGGACGCTGGCGAAGACGCCGCCCGACGACCCGGCCGGCCCGCGCTGAGCCGGCCCGGCCGGGCCGCCGTCAGCGGCGTGCCCGCGGGTTGTTGACGCGCAGCCTGGCCGTGGCACTCTGGCCGTCGGCCGTCTGCGCGGTGATCTGCACCTCCACGTCGCCGACGCCCGCCGGCGGTGTGCCCTCCAGCCGGCCGGTCTGGCCGTCGAAACGCAGCCAGGCCGGCAGCGGGCTGCCGTTGGCGAGCCGCGCCGTGTAGGTGACCTGGCTGCCCGCAGGCGGGCTGAACAGGCGCGATGTCACGATGCCCTGCATCATTTCGCTGCCCTGCACCTGCAGGAGCGGCAGCACGACGGCCAGCCGCGCGACCGGGGTTGCGGCGCCCGGTGACGGCAGCGGTGCGGGCGCCGGCCCGTCGACGGCAGCGCCCAGCGCCGGCAGCTGCGCCAGCGTCGGCGCTTCGCCGGCGACGCCACCGCCCAGCACCGTCACCGAGCCGGCCTGGCCCATGCCGCTGCTGCCGGCCGGCGGCAGCGGCGCCGCGGCGATGGGCTGCGTGACAGAGGTGTAGACCAGCGTCATGCGCGGCGGCTCGGTGACCTGGGCCTGCAGGTTCTCGGACTTGACCGCGGGCGAGGGCTTCACGGTCAGCACGCCGTCCACCAGCGTCAGCGTGTAGTTCTGCGCCGTCGCGCCCGTCACCTGAATGGCGTAGCTGCCAGGCGGCGTGCCCGCGCCGGTGGGCGCCGTCAGCGTCACGTTCTGCACCACGTCGGCGCTGTCCTGGTAGCGCAGCTGGGCGGGGTCCAGCGACCAGGTCAGCACCGGGTCCTGCTCGCCGGCGGTCTTGGCCTTGTCGTCGGCGCGCACGGTCAGCGGCGCCGGCGTCACGGTCAGCACGCCGTTGCGCACGCTGACCTCGTAGTTGGCCGCGCTGGCCTGGCCGGTGATGGCGTGGGTGCCGGCCGTCGCCTGGGCGCCGGTGGGCAGGGAGACGCTGCCCAGCTGCACGACGGCGGCGGCGGCCTCGCCGTAGCGCAGCTGCGTGGTGTCGACGCTCCAGCCGGGCGTGGGGTCGGCGGCGCCGTAGACCTTGGTGGGCGAGCCCAGCGTCAGCGTCAGCGGCGCCTTGTCCACGGTCAGCGTGGCGGGCACGAAGCTGGTGATGCGGTAGTTGGCGTCCACGCTGAGCGTGCCCAGCGTGATCGCGTGGCTGCCGGCGCTCGCCTCGGCGCCGCTGGCCGTGGCGAGCTGCCCGGCCAGGCTGCCGGCGGCGGTGTCGCCGGTGGCCAGGCCCTGACCGCCGAGCCGGTAGGTCAGCGCGGGCTCGGCGTCGCCGTAGGTCTTGCGCTGGTCGTCGGCGATGACGGTCAGCGGGCGCGGTGTGATGGACGCGCGCAGGTCGGTGGGCTGGCTGACGGCGTAGTTGCCGGCGGCCGCCCCGGTCAGCGTGCCGCTGGCGGTGACGACCTTGCCCGTGCCGACGTTCTTGTCGACGAACTGGCCGGTCTGCGCCAGCGCCACGTCGTCGTCGCCGACGACGCCCACCAGGCTGCCGCCGCTGAGCTGGGCCGTCGTCGTGCCGTCGTAGACCTTGTCGCCCACCACGGTGCCGGCGACGGTGACGGTGCGCGAGCCGACGCTGGCGAACAGGCCCGTGGGCTGCACGATGGCGTAGTTGCCCGCGTCGTTGCCGCTCAGCGAGTTGGTGGCGGTGACGGCCTTGGCCGCGCCGGCGTTGCGGTCGCTGAACTGGCCGGCCTCGACCAGCGTGACCGCGTCGCCACCGACCAGGCCCACCAGGCTGCCACCCAGCAGCGTGGCGGCGGTGCTGCCGTCGTAGGTCTTGTCGGCCACGCGCGTGCCCGTCACCGTGACCGACTTGGGCGTCACGTTGCCGCTCAGCCCGCCGGGCTGCACCAGCGCGTAGTTGCCGGCGTCCATGCCGCCCAGCGTGCTGGCGGCCGTGACGGCCTTGCCGCTGCCGACGTTCTTGCTGGCAAAGCTGCCCAGCTCGGTCAGCGTCACGGTGTCGCCCATGACCAGGCCGACCAGGCTGCCGCCCACCAGCGGGGCGGCCAGCGTGCCGTCGTAGACCTTGTCGGCCACCGTCGTGCCGCTGACGGTCAGCGCCTTGGGCGTGATGTCGGTGCTCAGGCCCGTGGGTTGCACGAGGCTGTAGTTGCCGGCATCCGCGCCGCCCAGCGTGTCGGCCGCGGTGACGGCCTTGGCCGTGCCGACGTTCTTGTCGGCGAAGCTGCCCAGCTGCGTCAGCGTGACGGTGTCGCCGCCGACGACGCCCACCAGGCTGCCGCCACTGAGCGCGGCGGCGGTCAGGCCGTCGTAGACCTTGCTGGCCACCGTGGTGCCGGTGACCGTCAGCGCCTTGGGCGTGATGTCGGCCGTCAACCCGGTGGGCTGCGTGAGGCTGTAGTTGCCGGCGTCGGCGCCGCCCAGCGTGTCTGCGGCCGTGACGGCCTTGGCCGTGCCCGCGTTCCTGTCGGCAAAGCTGCCCAGCTGCGTCAGCGTGACGGTGTCGCCGCCGACGACGCCCACCAGGCTGCCGCCGCTGAGGGAGACGGTGGTGAGGCCGTCGTAGACCTTGTTGGCCACCGCGGTGCCGGTGACGCTCAGCGCCTTGGGCGTGATGTCGGCGGTGAGGCCGGCGGGCTGCGTGAGGCTGTAGTTGCCGGCATCGGTGCCACCCAGCGTGTCGGCGGCCGTGACGGCCTTGGCCGTGCCGACGTTCTTGTCGGCGAAGCTGCCCAGCTGCGTCAGCGTGACGGTGTCGCCGCCGACGACGCCCACCAGGCTGCCGCCGCTGAGCGACGCGGTGGTGAGGCCGTCGTAGACCTTGTTCGCCACCACGGTGCCGGTGACGGTCACTGCCTTGGGCGTGATGTCGGCCGCGAGGCCCGTGGGCTGCGTCAGCGCGTAGTTGCCGGCGTCGGTGCCGCCCAGCGTGTCGGCGGCGGCGACGGCCTTGGCGGTGCCCACGTTCTTGTCGACGAAGCTGCCGGCCTGGGTCAGCGTGACGGTGTCGCTGCCGACGACGCCGACGAGGCTGCCGCCACTCAGCGAGGCCAGCTGCAGGCCGTCGTAGACCTTGCTGGCCACGGCGGTGCCGGTGACGGTCAGCGCCTTGGGCGTGATGTCGGCGGTGAGGCCGGTGGGCTGGGTCAGCGTGTAGTTGCCGGCACCGCTGCCGCCCAGCGTGTCGGCGGCCGTGACGACCTTGGCCGTGCCGACGTTGCGGTCCGCAAAGCTGCCGAGCTGCGTCAGCGTGACGGTGTCGCCGCCGACGACGCCCACCAGGCTTCCGCCGCTGAGCGACGCGGCGGCCAGGCCGTCGTAGACCTTGCTGGCGACGGTGGTGCCGGTGACGGTCAGGGCCTTGGGCGTGATGTCGGCCGTGAGGCCGGTGGGCTGTGTCAGCGCGTAGTTGCCGGCGTCGTTGCCGCCCAGCGTGTCGGCCGCCGTGACGGCCTTGGCCGTGCCGACGTTCTTGTCGGCGAAGCTGCCCAGCTGCGTCAGCGTGACGGTGTCGCCACCGATGACGCCCACCAGGCTGCCGCCGCCGAGCGACGCGGTGGTCAGGCCGTCGTAGACCTTGTTGGCGACAGTGGTGCCGGTGACGGTCAGCGCCTTGGGCGTGATGTCCGCGGTGAGCCCGGTGGGCTGCGTCAGCGAGTAGTTGCCGGCGTCCGTGCCGCCCAGCGTGTCGGCGGCCGTGACGGGCTTGGCCGTGCCCGCGCTCTTGTCGGCGAAGCTGCCCAGCTGCGTCAGCGTGACGTTGTCGCCGCCGACGACGCCCACCAGGCTGCCGCCGCTGAGCGACGCGGTGGTGAGGCCGTCATAGACCTTGTTGGACACCGCGGTGCCGGTGACGGTCAGCGCCTTGGGCGTGATCGTCGCGGCCTGCGTGCCCAGCGGCAGCGTGTAGTTGCCCGCGTTGGCGCCGCTGAGCGTCAGGCCGCCGAACTGCACCTGCGAGGCCTGCGCGACCTGGCTGCTGTTGTAGGTGGCGGTGGCGGTGCCGCTGATCGACACGGTGTCCAGCGAGTAGGGCTTGCCGTCGGCCGTGCTGCCGCTGCCGGCCGTCTCGGCCGCGAGCAGCGCGGCCGTGCCCAGGGGCGTGGCGGCGACGACGCCGTTGTAGGCGCGGCTGGCCGCGACGCTCAGGCCGCTGGTGGTCAGCGCCTTGGGCGTGATGTCGGCCAGCACGGAGCCGGCACTGATGGTGTAGTTGGCTGCATCGGAGCCGCCGAGCGTCAGGCCGCCCAGCGTGACGGACTTGCCCGTGCCGGCATGGCGGTCGGCAAACGCGCCCGAGGCCGAGCCGGTGATGTAGACGTCGTCGCCGTTCAGCGCCTTGCCATCGTTGCTGGTGGCGCCGCCGCCGCTGATGGCCGCCACGCCGCTGACCTGCGCGCTGGTGGTGCCGTCATAGACCTTGTTGGCCGCCGTCAGGCCGCCCACGTTGATGGCCTTGGGATTGACGGTGAAGCTGCTGCTGCCGGTGTTGACGGTGATCTGGTAGCCCAGCGACGACGCGAAGCTGCCCTGGCCGGTCAGGTTGACCGTGTAGGTGCCGACCGGCTGGTAGCCGGCACTGGACGGCACGTAGCCGCTGCTGGTGAAGTTCAGCGAGCCGGTGGTGGCCGAGCCCTGGGTGTCGCCGTCGATGAAGCCGGTGATGTTCACGCCGGGCGCGGAGCCCGAGTCGCCGTAGGTGATGGACGAGCCCGCGCCGACCGACACGGTCAGCGTCGGCGCGATGCTGTAGACGAACCAGTTGCCGCTGCCCGGCACCGAGCTGTAGGTCAGGTTGTATTTTTTGTTGTAGCTGCTCATGCCCTCCGTCGTGCCCGAGGGGGACGTGGAGTAGACGAGGTAGCGCCCACTGCCAACGCTCAGCCCGGTGTCGGTGGCGAGGTTGTTGACGAAGTTGCGCCCGGCGGCGACGACGAGGTCGCCCGAGCCGGTGCTGAGTGCCTTGTTGAGCACCACGTCGCTGCTGGCGCCGGCGGCCTGCAGCGTGCCGCCGGTCGTGAAGGCCAGGCCGTCGATGCCGTCGACGGTGCCCACCGTGAGCGTGCTGGCGGCGTTCTTGAGGGTGCCCGAGCCCAGCTGGCCCGCGACGGTGCCGACGGCGTTGCCGCTGCCGGTCAGCGTGGTGGTGCCGGTGCCCGTCAGCAGCAGCTGGTTGACGTTGAGCGTGCCCGAGCCGCCCTGCGTGACAGTACCGGCCGTGCCGCTGGACAGCTCCAGCACGCCGGTGCTGGCGGTGAGGGTGGCGCTGCCCAGCGACAGCGTGCCGCCGTCGGCCTTCAACGTCAGCCGCCGGTCGGTGGCCGCGCCTGACGTGAGGGCGCCGAGCAGCGTCGTGCCGCCCGAGCCGCCGAGCAGGCTGACGTCGGCATCCAGCGTCGCGCCGCCGCGCTTCATGCTGGCCTGGGTGAAGTCCATGGCCGCGACGGCGGTGACGCCGGTCTGGTCGGCGCGCCCGAACTTCAGGTCGGTGAAGCCGGTGGACTGCTGGATGACGGCGCCGATCTGGCTGGACAGGATGCCGAAGCCGGCGTTGGTGGCGCCGAGCGCGGCGGTCAGCGTGGGGTCGGCCGCGGCCACCTGCAGCGTACCGCCGTTGGCGCCGACAAGCTGGGTGTCGCCCGCCAGCAGCAGGCCGCCACCCTGGGCGGTGTAGCCGCCGACGTGGAAGACCAGCGAACTGGTGCCGCTGCTGCCGATGACGGCGCCGCTCTGGAAGCGCACGCCGCGGCCCTGGCTGCTGGCGTTGAGGCCCGCGTTGGTCACGGTGATGCTGGCGCCGCGCAGGTCGTCCAGCACGATGTCGCCGGCGGCGTTGCTGGTCTTGTCGACAGACTTCTTCAGCGTGATGGCGAGCTGGCCGGTGCCGGCGTCCAGCGTGGTGCCGGCGCGCTGGACGATCTCGGACACGCAGCTGCTGCAGTTCGCGTCCACCACGCCCTGGGCTGCGCCCTGGTTGGCGATGACGCTCAAGTTGCCGTTGTCGGTGGTGATGTTGGCGTCGACGTAGACGCTGCGGCCGGCCTCCAGCGTGAGGTTGCCGCCGGCGCCGCCGGCTGAAGCGCCGATGGCGCGGGCCACGCGGATGTCGTTGTTGGCCTGCAGCGTGACGCTGGTGCCGGCATTGAGCATGCCGGTGATGGCGGACGGCGTGATGACGATGTCCGTCGACGGGTTGGCCGAGAAGCCCAGCAGCCCGCTGGACGTGCTGCCGCCGCTGGCGGTGTAGCCGCTGCCGTCGGGCACGAAGCGGTTGCCGTTCCAGTTGGCACCGCCGGCGTTGTGCACGGGCGTGACGATGCTGCCGCCGGAAGCGCTCTCGTCCACCAGCGTGGCGGCGAACAGCTGGCTGCTGTTCTTGCCCGACGTGCCGTTCGGCGCGGCCCAGATCAGCGGCCGGTACGCGACGCGCTCGGCGCTGGTGACGGCCGTGGGCAGCAGGGCGACCTGGATGTCGCTCGTCAGCGTGCCGGCGCTGGCCGTGGAGGTGTTCTGGCCCAGGCCGCTCTGCGCCAGGCCCAGGATGCTGTTGCGCCAGCCGACCTGGCCGGCCGCGCCCTGGGCGCCCGACAGCAGCGTGACGGCGCCGTAGCCGTCGATGCCGCAGTAGTCCAGCGCGCTCATGAACAGCAGGTCGCCGGTGGCGGTGCCGTTGCGGGTCAGCGTCACGAAGTTGGCGCCGACGCCGTCGCCCGCCGCATTGCCCACGAGGCTGTTGCTGGCGCTGACCGTGGCACCGGTGGACGACTCGCCGTAGGCCCGGCCCGTCGTGCCGTTCACCCAGGTGATCGCACCGGCCCCAGCGCCGCCGCCGCTGCGGTCGGCGGTGTTGGTCCAGTTCGCCGAACGCACGACGTAGTTCGTCTGGCCGTTGGCCGTGACCGCCACGACGCCGCTGACCACCGAACTGACGCCAAGGTAGCTGTCGTACAGCGACGTCGCCATGCCGATGTGGTCGCCCGCGGACGAGCCGACCAGGCTGTTGCTGGCCGACACGGTGCCGGCCACGCCGCCCGTGTCGCCGAAGGTGACGGCCCCGGCGCCGGTGGCCGTGCCGTTGGACCACCAGGGGCTGGCGACGGCATAGCGGCCGCCAGCCAGCGTCGTGATGCCACCGTAGGCGAAGTGCAGCGTGGAGTTGGGGTCGATGAAGGCCGAGTAGCTGACCGCGTCGCCCGCCACGGCGCCCACCAGCGAGTTGGCCGCGCTGACGGCGCCGCCCGCGCTGCCATCCTTGAGCTGGCCGTTGCTGCCGTTGATCCAGCTGGCCGCGCCCTTGGAGGCCGGTGCGGAGTACTGGTCCCACGCGGCGATGGAACCCCAGAACGGCGAGGCCACGACGGCATTGCCGTCGGCGAGCGCCTTGACGCCGCCGTAGCCGACGCGGTCGCCGTCCATCGTCGTCACGCGGTCGGGCCAGTCGTAGTTGAAGCCCTTGCCCTCGATGTAGCGGTTGATGTAGTCGGCATAGTCGGTCATGCCGAGCAGCTTCTGGTTGGCCGTCGTCTGCTGCACGCTGGCGGACCCGGTGCTGCCGACCAGGCTGTTGCTGGCCGAGATGGTGCCGGTCACGCCGGCCGTGCCGCTGCCCCAGGTGACGGCGCCGCGCTCGCTCCACCACTGCGAGTTGGACAGCACGAAGTTGCCGTTGGTCAGCTCGGTCACGCCGTCGATGGGCAGGCGGAAGCCGATGTAGTCGCCCGCATGGCTGCCCACCAGGCTGTTGCTGGCCGACAGCACGCCGCCGCTGGCGCCGCCGGCCAGCTGGCCGTTGCTGCCATTGATCCAGGTCACCGCGCCGGCCTGGGCCGCGCCGGTGTTGTTCCAGTTGGGGCTGGCCACCAGCACGTTGCCGTTGCTCAGCTGCTGGTAGATGGGTGTCACATTGAGCAAGAAGCCGGTGTAGACGCCGCCGTAGCCGTCGGGCTGCACGGACAGCGACTGTGGCTGGGGCACCGAGTAGTTGCTGCCGTAGGTGGCCGTGGTGGCCGTACCGACGTAGGGGCCGACCGGCCGGATCGTGGTAGTGCTGGCCGCGCTGCCGCTCACGGTGCCGGAAGAGACCGTGGGCGTCACCCACGCCGTGGTGGCCAGCGTGCCGAGACGGTCACCCACGGCGGTGATGGCCGTGTGGTTGGCGTTGTTGAAGGTGTCGGCGGTGTTGCCGACCAGGCTGTTGCTGCTGCTCACCGTGCCGGTGCTGTTGCCGCTGCCCAGCCAGGTGATGGCGCCCTTGCCCGAGCCCCAGAACGGGCTGACGACGAGGTAGCTGCCGCCATTGAGCGCGCCGCCCAGCAGGCCGACGTGATCACCGGTCGTCGTCAGGTAGGTGGTGACGTCGGTCCAGCTGACGCCGCCGCGGGTCTGGTTGGTGGTGGACACGCTGGTCACGTCCGACACCGCGCCCACGAGGCTGTTGCTGGCGCTGATGGTGCCGGCGAGGCCGGTGCCGCCGGTGCCCAGCGTGGCCGCACCCTTGCCGCTGTCCCAGCCGGGGCTGCGCACGACGTAGTTGCCGTCGGACAAGACGCTGACCGAGGCGGTCAGCAGCGCGTCCCAGTTGCCGACCGACGTGTAGTAAACCCCATTGCCGCTGCTGTTGTAGTTGCCGCTGCGGGTGTCGCCGTAGTGCACGCTGCCGACGTAGTCGCCGGCATGGTTGCCGACCAGACTGTTGCTCGCCGACACCGCCGCGCCCGTGCTGCCGGCACCGAAGGGCTGGCCGTTGCTGCCGTCCACCCAGGTCACGGCGCCGTAGGCCACCGTGCTCTGCGCGCTGCTGCTGCGGTTGCCCCATTGCGGGCTCAGCACGATGTAGTTCGTGCGCAGGCCGTTGCCCCCCGTGGCACCCACCGCCTGCACGCCGCCGGAGCCGACGGCTTCGTAGGCATCCGAGCCGACGAGGCTGTTGCCGCTGCCCACGGCGCCGGTGCGGCCCGTCGTGCCGTTGCCCCAGGTCACCGCGCCAGCGTTGACGCTGGCGCCGTTGTCCCAGTTGGGCGAGACCACGGCGTAGTTGCCGCCGGCCAGCTCGACGATGAACTGGCCGACCTGGTCGGCCGCGGTGGAGCCCACGAGGCTGTTGGACGACGAGGCCACGCCGGCCGCCCCGAGGGCGCCATCGCCAAAGCCGACAGCGCCGGCACCGCTGCTCCAGCTGGTGGCGTCGATCAGGTAGTTGCCGTTGCTCAGCACGCGCACGCCACCGCTGATGGCCCCGACCTTGCGGGTCGTGCTGGTCGTGATGAGCGTGCTGCCGTTGTAGTCGTAGCTGGAGTAGGGCAAGGTGTCGCCCAGCGAGTAGGAACCGATGCCGTCGCCCGCGCCGCCGATGCGGCTGTTGGACGCGCTGACCGCCGCGCCAGCGCTGCCGGCGCCGAAGGGCTGGCCGTTGCTGCCGTCCACCCAGGTGACCGCGCCGTTGGGGTTGTTCTCCAGGAAGCGGCCCGCCGCGGCGTTGCCATTGCCGCTCCAGTAGGGGCTGACGACGACGTAGTTCTGCCCGCTGCTGCCCACGGTCTTGATGCCGCTGCTGCCGACGAAGTCGTAGGCACTGCTGCCCACCAGGCTGTTGCCGGTGCCGATGGTGCCCACGGCGCCGCCCGAGGCGCCCCAGGTGACGGCACCGACGTAGGCGGTGCCGCCATTGCTCCACAGCGGCGAATTGATCACGTAGCTGCCGCCGGGCAGCGGCGTGATGAGCTGGCCCACCATGTCACCGGCCGCCCCCGGCGTGGTGGTGCGCCGGTTCGTGCCGCCGTCGCTGTACTGGTAGGGGAGGCTCGCACTGGCGAAGCGCTCTAGGTCGACCGGCGTGTACAGCGGGTTCTGGGCCGTGCGCTGGCCCAGCACGTAGACCTTCTTGCTGCTGTCGCTGGCGGCCGCGCTCACGAGCGCTTCCGTGCGGTTGGGCGTGCTGCCGACGAGGGCCGTGCTGGCCGAGATCGCACCGCCGGAGGCGCCGCCGGCGAGCTGGCCGTTGCTGGCATTCATCCAGACCACAGCGCCGCGGCCGTTGAACCAGGTCGGCACGCCGATGGCCAGGTTGCCGTCGGTCAGCTCGGTGAAGGTCGTGCCCGGGCGGACGACGTTGTTGCCACCCGCATCCAGCATGTCGGTGCCGCCGACACGGTCATTGGCGGTCACTGTGACCGCGCCGGCGTTGTTGACCGTGAGGCCGCTGTAGGTGTAGCGGGTCAGGCTGTCGACGTTGGCCGTGCTGCCCACCAGGCTGTTGCCGGAGCCGACGGTGTGCGAGCCGCTGCCCGCCAGGCTCTGCCAGGTGATGGCGCCGGCCGACGCGGTGGTGTTGTCCAGCAGCGCATAGGCGCGGCTGGCGGCGGGCGAGGCGCCGGTGCCGTCGCTGTCCTGCGAGTCGTAGGACGTGACGGTCCGGTTGCTGATGGTGCCGTAATCGGGGCTGAGCACCAGGTAGTTGCCGTTGCCCAGCACCTTGATGCCGCCGCTGCCGACCCTGTCCCCCGCGTTGGTGCCGCGCAGGTTGGCCAGCAGCGCGCCGGTCTGGCTGTTGAACAGGTAGGCGGCGCCCGTGGACGTGGTGCCGCCCGTGTTGGCACGCGGCGCGGTGACGACGACATTGCCGTTGCCCAGCACGCTGACGGTGCTGCCGAAACCGTTGTTGCTGCCGGGCGTGGGGTCGCTCATCGCCAGCGTGGCCAGCGCGGCCGACGCGTTGTCGACGAGGATGTTGCGCGGGTCCAGCAGCAGCTGGCCCGGCCGGCCGTCGCGGCTGGAGAGGTCGGCCAGGCCCTGGAACACCAGCTCCTGCTTGCCGGACACCTCGGCCTGCCCGCCGGCGCCGGCCTGCGAGCCGCCGCGGGCGCTGAGGCCGGCGGCAAACAGCGTCTTCGCGTCGGACCAGACGACCACCTGGCCGCCGTCGCCGCGCGCGCCGGCCGCATCGGCGCGCAGCACCGTCGACGCATTGATGCCCACCGTCGTCGCGTTGCCGAGGTCGGCATCGGCGCCATGGAAGCCGCCGCCGATGCGCAGCCGCCCGCCATCGGCGCCGCTGGCATCCAGCGTGGCCGCGCGCAGCTGCAGGCTGGCGGCGCTGAGGTCGATGTCGCCGCCCCGGCCGCTGCCGCCCAGCGCGCTCAGCCGCGCCGAGCTGTACAGCACCGAACCGGCCTCCGCTCCCGTGCTGCCCGTACTGCCCGTCACCGCGATGCGGCCGCCGCGCGTGCCCCCGTCGGCCGCGACGACCGCCTGCGCCGTCTGCACGACGGTCTCGGCCTGCACCTGCACCGTGCCGCCCGCGCCCTGCGCCGACGACACGTCCAGCCGGCCGGACTGGCCCACGTAGTCGGCCTGCAGCTGGATGCGGCCGCCGTCACGCGCCGCGATCTCGCCGGACAGCTCCACGTTGCCGGCGCTGACCGTCACCTGGCCGCCCTGCGCCGAGATGCTGCCCGTGTTGGCCACCAGGCGCAGCACGCCGTCCTGCTCCAGCAGCTGGCTGGCGCCGCTGCTGCCGGCCACGGCCTGCTGCATCAGCTGGCGCGCCGCGCCCGCCGCCAGGATGACCTGGCCGCCCTCGGCCACCAGCGCCTGCCGGTTCTCGATCAGCGTGCCCAGCGTGGACGGCTCGACCTTCACGCCCAGCAGGCGCGCGCCGTCGAAGTTCAGCGTCACCACGTCGCCGCCCGCCAGCGCCACCGTGCCCAGCCGCGCGCTCACCACGCCCTCGTTGCGCACCTCCGGCGCCAGCAGCGCCACATGCCCGCCCTCGGCGGCCGTCAGCCGGCCCTGGTTGCTCACGCTGCCCGCCGCCGCGCCCCGCGTGAAGCGCATGCGGCCGGCCATGAAGTCCTCATCCGCCAGGCTCAGCGTGGACGCGACGAGGCCGCCGACATCCACCTGCGCGCCCTGGCCGAAGACGATGCCGTTCGGGTTGACCAGCACCACCCGGCCGTTGGACGACAGCCGGCCGAAGATCTGCGACATGTCGGCGCCGACGACGCGGTTCAGCGCCACCGAGCTGGCGCCGGGCTGCTGGAAGTTCACCTGCGCCTGCGCGCCGATGTTGAAGCTCTGCCAGTTGATGACCGCCTTGTCGCTGCCCTGGCTGATGTCCAGCCGCGCGCCGTTCTGCGCCAGCTGGGCCTGGCCCTGCGTGACGGTGCCGCCGGTGGGCAGCGCCGTCACGGGCGGCGGCGTCGCCTGCGCCAGCGCCGCCAGCGACGCCCCGGCCAGCACGACACCCGCCAACGCGCTGGCGCCGCCGGCGCGGCCCTTGCCGCGCGAGCGGCTCAGCTCCGCGACAGCCACGTAGGCGCCCGCGGCTTCGTTCCACACCAGCCTGAACGCGCGGTTCATCGAACCCGGACCACGATGCTTCATGTCGTACCTCGACGAATGTCTTGTCTCGGAAAGCCTGCCTGCGCTGCGCGGGCGGCCTCAGAACCACTTGGACAGCGACAGCAGCGCACGCGTCTCGCGGTGCGTGCCGTCGGCGTCCAGCCCGGTCACCGGGTTGCGGGTGGGGTTGCGCCCATGGCGGTGGGCCAGCGCGGCGCGCACCTGCAGCGCCGCCGGGCCCTCCCAGCTCAGCTCCAGCCCCGAGCCGCTCAGGTGCAGGCGGTTGGGCTGCAGCGTCGCGACGTTGGGGTCCTGGTCGCGCCAGCCCAGCGCCTGGTCGTGGAAGACGCTCAGCGCCCAGCCGTCGCCGAACTTGTGCTTGAACTCGGCGCTCAACAGCAGGCCGGTGTCCACGCTGGGCTCGGACACGCTGTACGCCCTCACCGCATAAGGCCCGGCAAGCTGGAACTTCTCCGACGAGTCCAGGTTCCTGCTGGCCTTCTGGGCCGAGGCCGACAGCGTCAGCATCTGCTGCGCGTTGAGCCGCTGCATGCGGGTCAGCGTCGCATTCATGCGGTTGTAGTGGCCGTCGCGCCGCGGGCCGCCGGCCACCTGGTCGTTGGCCAGGTCCGTCGCGTTGGCCGACAGGTCCAGCTGCCCCAGCACCAGCTGGCCGGACAGGATCCAGACGCCGCCGCCCGCCCAGTCGTCCATGCGGTCGGCATTGGCCGAGAACGTCACCAGGTCCAGCTGCTTGCGGCTGAGCTCCACGCCGGCCACCAGGTTCTTGAAGCGCTTGCGCTCGGCCGACAGCTGCAGGCCCGCGTTGCGCTGCAGCGGGTAGCTCAGCACCGCGCCCAGCGTGCTGGCGTTGCCGGAGTAGCGCACGGTGTTCAGGTCGTAGCCGTAGTGCAGGCCCGAGGCGAGCAGCGTGCCCTTCAGGCCGTCGTTCCCCAGCGGCAGCGACAGCCCCGCGCGGGCATAGGTGGAGCCCTTGCTGGCGAAGGTCGCCAGCGACCACTGGTCACCGCGTGCCAGCGGGCCGTTCAACTGCAGGTTCACCGAGGCCCGCGCCTCGCCGGTGGCGCGCGCGCCAGTGTTGTCCAGCAGCGCGCTGCCGCTGAACAGCGGCGCATCCGTCAACGCGACGACGAGGCGGGTGTCGCCCTCCTTGTCGCCCGGCTCCAACACCGAGGCCGCATGCATGCCGGGCGTCTCGTTGAGCAGCGTGATGGCGCGCTGGACCTGGTCGGTGCGCAGCGCCTCGCCCTCGCGCTGGCGGGCCAGCACGGTCTCGCGCACACGCGGCTCCGGCAGCGCGCGCGGCGCGCCGCGGTTTTCGATGCGCAGCGACGACAGCCGCCCCTCGGCCACCTGCAGGCGCACGACGCCGTCGCGGATCTCCTGCTCCGGCAGCCAGACCCGGGTGAGCAGGCCGCGGGCCCGGTAGGCCTGGGCCACCGCATCCGCCGCGCGGCGCAGCGAGGCCATGTCGGACCGCTGCCCCACCCACGGCCGCAACACGCCCTGCAGCGTGTCCGCGTCCAGCAGCGTGGCGCCCTGCACGTCGAAGCGCTGCACGACGACGGCGGCACCCGCCACCGCGGCCGACGGCGCCGGCAGCGCCGGGGCCGGCAGCCCGCCGGGCCGCGCGCGGTTGGCCGCCTTCTCGGCCTCCCGCAGCAGGTCTTCGCCGGTGGGCGGGGTCTGCGCGTGCGTGGGCAAGGCCAGCAGCAACAGGCTCACCGCCAGGGGGCTGAATGATCGCGGGCCAGGCAGCATCGATGTCTCCGTCTCGTGTTCGGAGCCAGGCGTGCCGCGCTGTCAGGCTGGCAAAGGCACCGACGCGAGCGCCCGGATGCAGCGTGATGCTGTTGAGCGTTCTCGTCCCCCCTCGCCTGAGTCTGGCCGCTGTGGCATGGCCGACCGGCCATGCATCGCGGAACCTCGCTCACACCGGCTTGGTGCGCCGGTGCCGAATCATCCTAGTCGCGCCAACGATGGACCGGCAAGCAAGGCAGCGAAGACGCAACGGAACGCTGCGTGCAAATGTCTCGTGGTAGGCCGTGCAGGACTTGAACCTGCGACCAAAGGATTCCGGTTTGCGCCCATTTCGGGGCTCCCTGGACTATGCCTTCGCCATGGGCCAGCAAGGCCGGTAGGCGGGCGCCGTCTAGTCTCTACACCTTCCCCTCGCGGGGCTTGGCTCGGCGTTGCCTTGTGCCTTGCGGCCGTCAGGTTTCGCCGAATTTGACGCCATTCACGCGGGCACTTTCGCCGCCCGGTGCACAACTTTCGCTATGAGTCCTCTGCTCTGACCAACTGAGCTAACGGCCCACTGAACAACTTCTTCCATGCCGGAAGACGGCCGTGATTCTAGTCAGCGTTGGCTCAAGGCCTGGCCGACCATGCGCGACGTGATGTCGACGATCTGGATCATGCGGTCGTAGGCCATGCGCGTGGGGCCGATGACGCCCAGCGTGCCGACGACCTGGCCGTCCACCTCGTAGGGCGCCGACACGATGGACAGCTCCTCATAGGGCACGACCTGGCTCTCGCCGCCGATGTAGATGCGCACGCCCTCGGCGCGGCTGGAGGTGTCGAGCAGGCGCATCAGCTGCGTCTTCTGCTCGAACAGGTCGAACAGCCGGCGCAGCGACCCCATGTCGTGGCTGAAGTCCTGCACGGTCAGCAGGTTGCGCTCGCCCGAGACGACGACCTGCTCGTCCTGCTGTTCCATCGCCTCGGTGCCCACCTGCACGGCGGCGCTCATCAGCCCGGCGATCTCGCCGCGCAGCGCGTCCACCTCGTGGCGCAGCCGTTCGCGCACGGCCTCCAGCGTGAGGCCGGCGTAGTTGGCGTTCAGCCGGTTGCTGGCCTCGGCGAGCTCGGCCTGGGTCAGGTCTTGCGCGGTGAAGATGACGCGGTTCTGCACGTCGCCGTCGGGCGACACGAGGATGACCAGCACGCGCCGCTCGCCCAGGCGCAGGAACTCGATGTGGTGGAAGACGCTGGGCTTCTTGGGCGATGTGACGACGCCAACGAAGCTGGACAGGTTGGACAGCAGCTGCGCCGCGCTGGCGATGACGCGTTGCGGCTGGTCGGGCTGCAGCTGCGCTTCCACCTCCAGCCGGCCGGGCTGGGCCGTCAGCATGGTGTCGACGAACAGGCGGTAGCCGCGCGGCGTCGGGATGCGGCCGGCGCTGGTGTGTGGGCTGGCGATCAGCCCGAGCTCCTCCAGGTCGGCCATCACGTTGCGGATGGTCGCCGGGCTGAGTTCCAGCCCGGAGGCCTTGGACAGCGTGCGCGAACCGACCGGCTGGCCGTCCGCGATGTAGCGTTCGACCAGGGTCTTCAGCAGGGATTTGGAGCGCTCGTCGAGCATGTCGCAATCTTATGGCTTGCGTGCCAGACCGATCGAGCGAAGCGAGTAGCTCTGGCACCAACTGACTGAAAACCGGCGGTCTCGCCGCCTTGGCGGGCAAAACCCCTGTGGTGTAATTTGCCGCATGGCCGAGCGCTTCAGACATGTCGCCATCGTGGGCAAGCATCAGGCGCCGGGCATCAAGCCGGTGCTGGAGGAAATTGCCCAGTTTTTGTGCACCCACGGCGTCGATGTCTCGCTGGAAGCGGAGACCGCACAGAACACCGGCATGACGGGCTACGACGCGCTGTCGCACGACGAGCTGGGCCGCGGCTGCGACCTGGCCGTCGTCGTCGGCGGTGACGGCACGATGCTGGGCTTCGCCCGCGAGATGGCCCGCCACGGGGTGCCGCTGCTGGGCATCAACCAGGGGCGCCTGGGCTTCATCACCGACATCCCCATCGAGCGCTGGCGCGAGTCCCTGGCGCCGGTGCTGGCGGGCGACTACGAGGTCGAGTCGCGCGCGATGCTGGAAGGCGGCGTGCTGCGCGACGGCGAGTCCATCTTCTCGGGGCTGGCGCTGAACGATGTCGTCGTCAGCCGCGGCGGCACGTCGGGCATGGTGGAGCTGAAGGTGTCGGTGGGCGAGCAGTTCGTCGCCAACATGCGCGCCGACGGCCTCATCGTCGCGTCGCCCACCGGTTCCACGGCCTACGCGCTGTCGGCCGGCGGGCCCATCATGCACCCCAGCATCGCCGGCTGGCTGCTGGCGCCCATCGCGCCGCACACGCTGTCCAACCGCCCCATCGTGCTGCCCGACAGCGGCGAGGTGCGGCTGGAGATCGTGGCCGGCCGCGACGCGTCGGTGAACTTCGACATGCAGAGCCTGGCCAGCCTGCTGCACGGCGACACCATCACCGTGCGCCGCAGCCAGCATCAGGTGCGCTTCCTGCATCCCCAGGGTTGGAGCTATTACGCCACGCTGCGTCGCAAGCTCCGCTGGTATCTCTAGATCTCGTTCACCATGCTGCGGCATCTCAGCCTCAAGGATTTCGTCATCGTCCCCACGCTGGAGCTCGACTTCGAGCCCGGCTTTGCCGTGCTGACCGGCGAGACCGGCGCGGGCAAGTCCATTCTCATCGACGCGCTGCAGCTGGCGCTGGGCGGCCGCGGT
Organism: Roseateles sp.; assembly: GCA_041914785.1. GTDB lineage: Bacteria > Pseudomonadota > Gammaproteobacteria > Burkholderiales > Burkholderiaceae_C > Pelomonas. The sequence continues at coordinate 13,695 of JAYSCT010000010.1, read as the reverse complement.
GACGCCGGCGTCGTGCGCGAGGGCGCGGCCAAGGCCGAAATCACGGCCGAGTTCGACACGCCGGCGCATCTGCGCGGCTGGCTGGACGACGCCGGTTTCGACGTCGACGACCACCTGCTGCTGCGCCGCGTCATCGACGCCGCGGGGAAAAGCCGCGCTTGGATCAACGGTGGCAGCGCCACGCTGACGCAGCTGCGCGAGCTGGCCGACCACCTGCTGGACATCCACGGCCAGCACGCATGGCAAGGCCTGACCCGCCCGGCCGCGGTGCGCGAGCTGCTGGACGGCTTCGCCGGGCTGGACACGGCGCCGCTGGTGCGCGCCCACGCCGCCTGGAAGCAGGCGCTGGAGGCGCTGCAGAAGGCGCAGGGCCTGCAGGCCGACGCGCAGCACGAACGCGAGCGGCTGGCCTGGCAGATCGCCGAGCTGGACCGCCTGGCGCCCGCCGACGGCGAGTGGGACGAGCTGAATGCCGAGCACGGCCGGCTGTCGCACGGCCAGTCGCTGATCGACGCGGCCAAGTCGGCGCTGGACGCGCTGGACGAGGCCGAACCCAGCGCGCAGTCGCTGGCCGCCGGCGCGCTGGACCAGCTGGAGCGCGTGCTGGACCACGACGCCCGCCTGCTGCCCGCCGTGCAGGCGCTGCGCGACGTGCAGGCGCAGCTGGCCGACGCCAGCCACACGCTGGCCGGCTATCTGCACAAAACCGACCTGGATCCCGAGCGGCTGGCCGAGCTGGACGAGCGCGTGTCGGCGTGGATGACGCTGGCCCGCCGCTACCGCCGCCAGCCCGACGAGCTGCCCGCGCTGCTGGCGCAGTGGCGCGCCGAGCTGGCCGCGCTGGATGCCGCCAGCGACCCCGCGCAGCTGGAGGCCACGCTGGCCGCCGCGCGCCGGGCCTTCGATGCCGAAGCCGCCACCGCCAGCCGCGCGCGCAGGAAGGCCGCGCCGCAGCTGGCCGCGGCCGTCACGGCCGCGATGCAGCAGCTGGGCATGGCCGGCGGCCAGTTCGACATCGCGTTGCCGCCCACCGACGGGCCGCAGAGCTGGGGCGTCGAGTCCGCCGAGTTCCTCGTCGCCGGCCATGCCGGGAGCACGCCGCGGCCGCTGGCCAAGGTGGCGTCGGGGGGCGAGCTGTCGCGCATCGCGCTGGCCATCGCCGTGACGACCAGCCAGGCCGCCAACACGCACGGGCAGGCGCCCGGCACGCTGATCTTCGACGAGATCGACGTGGGCATCGGCGGTGCCGTGGCCGAGACCGTGGGCCGGCTCATGAAGCAGCTGGGCCATGCGGCCGACGGCCAGCGCCAGGTGCTGGCCGTCACCCACCTGCCGCAGGTGGCCGCCTGCGCGGACCGTCATCTGGTGGTCGCCAAGAGCCTGCAGGATGGCGCCACCGCCAGCCGCGTGGCGCCGGTGTCCGGCGAGGCGCGCGTGGCCGAGATCGCGCGCATGCTGGGCGGCGAACGCCTGTCGTCCACCAGCCTCGCGCATGCGCAGGAGATGCTGGCGGCCTCCACCACCGCGCCCCAGGCGAAGAAGGCCCGATCATGAACCCGGAACAAGAGCTGCAAGGCGACGTGGTGCTGCTGACCGGCATGTCCGGCGGCGGCAAGTCGGTGGCCATGCATGCGCTGGAGGACGCCGGCTATTTCTGCGTCGACAACCTGCCGGCCGAGCTGCTGCTGGACTTCCTGAACCTGGAGCAGCAGCGCGGCGAGCGTCGCGTCGCCATCGCGGTGGACGTGCGCTCGGCCGGCTCGCTGCCGCTGATGCTGCCGCTGCTGAAGCAGCTGCGCGCCAGTGGCGTGCGGGTGCGCTCCATCTTCCTCGACGCCAGCAACGAGGCGCTGATGCGCCGCTTCTCCGAGACGCGCCGCCCGCACCCGCTGCGCCACCAGGGCCGTGACACCGGCTTCGGCGGGCTGGACAGCAGCGCCGAGGAGGACAAGCACCGCCTGCTGCTGGACGCCATCAAGCTGGAGCGCGAGCTGCTGGGCGGGCTGAAGGCCGAGTCCACCGTCATCGACACCAGCCAGCTGCGCCCGGCGCAGCTGCGCGCGTGGCTGGGCGACCTGGTGGGCCCCGAGGCCAGCAACCAGTTGACGCTGGTGTTCGAGAGCTTTGCGTTCAAGCACGGCGTGCCCAGCGACGCGGACTTCGTCTTCGACGTGCGCGTGCTGCCCAACCCCTACTACGACCGCGAGCTGCGCCCGCTGACCGGGCGCGATGCGCCGGTGGCGGCCTATCTCGCGGCCCAGCCCGAGGTGGGGCTGATGATGGGCCAGATCGCCGGCTTCCTGTCGCGCTGGCTGCCCAACTTCGCGGCCGACCAGCGCAGCTACCTGACCGTCGCCATCGGCTGCACGGGCGGGCAGCACCGCTCGGTGTATCTCGTCGAGATGCTGGCACGGCAGTTCGGCCACCACGGGCATGTCCTGAAGCGCCATCGCGAGCTGGACGCCAGGTGAGTTGAGCCCCTCGCCCAGCCCCGCACGCTGGACGCGGCGGGGCTGGTCGGTCCCCCTAGGGGACGGCGATGCTCGCAGGGCATGCCCCGCTCGCACATCGCCGTACGGGCCGGCTTGGGAGCGGCCCGGCGCTCGGCCCAAAGTCAAAAGAACTGCGCGCGCGGTACCCGCCGAAAACCCCACGCTCAAACAGAATAAATGTTCTAGACAATTCGTTCTAGAACAGTTATTCTGAATTCATGACACCCCCCACCCCCACCCGCCCGACGGCGGCCGAGCTGGACCTGCTGCAGGTGCTGTGGCGCCTGGGCCCGGCTGACGCCAAGGCCGTGCACGAGGCCCTGCTGCCCGACCGGCCCGATGCCACCTACGCCACCGTGCTGCGCCAGCTGCAGGTCATGCACGGCAAGGGCCTGCTGACGCGCGACGAGAGCCTGCGACCGCAGCGCTACGCGCCCGTGCAGGCGCAGGACAAGCTGCAGCAGTCGCTGGTGAAGGACTTCATCGCCAAGGCGTTCGCCGGCTCCGGCAAGGCCCTGGTGCTGGCCGCCTTGAAGAACCATGTGAGTGCCAAGGAGCGCGCGGAGATCCGCCAGCTGCTGGCCAAGAACGGAGACCAGCCTTGAACCTGGACATCGTCATGAATGCCTGGGGCTGGGCCCTGTTGAACTTCGTCTGGCAGGGCGCCGTCGTGGGCGGCGTGGCCGCGCTGCTGCTGGCGCTGCTGCGCGGCGCGTCGGCGCGCTGGCGCTACGCCGTCTGCGCCGTCGCGCTGGGCCTGTGTCTGGGGCTGCCGCTGGCGCAGTGCCTGGACCTCGCGCCCGCCGAGGTCGAGTTCGTCGACCAGCTGCCGCCGCTGGCCGAGCAGATGCCGGCCCTCGTCGGCGCCTGGGCGCTGGGCACCGCGCTGATGCTGGCGCGGCTGGCGCTGGGCCTGGCTTGGGTGGCGCGCGCGCGCCGGCGCAGCACGCCGGCCCCGGCCGACTGGCAGGCGCGGCTGGACGCCCTCGCCCGCCGCCTGGGCCTGCGCCGCGCCGTCGCCCTGCGGCTGCTGCCCGAGCTGGCCGGCCCCATCGCGCTGGGCATGCTGCGGCCCTGCGTGCTGCTGCCCGCCGCGCTGCTGAGCCGCCTGCCGGTGGACCTGCTGGAGGCGCTGCTGGCCCACGAGCTGGCGCATGTGCGGCGCTGGGACTACGTCGCCAACCTGCTGCAGAGCGTGGTGGAGGCGCTGCTGTTCTTCCACCCGGTGGTGTGGTGGCTGTCGGCCCGCCTGCGCGCCGAACGCGAGCTGGTGGCCGACGAGATCTCGGTCGAGCTGCTGGGCCGGCACGACGGCGGGCACCGCCTGGCCCGCGCGCTGCATGCGCTGAGCGAGCTGCCCGAGCGCCACGCGCCGGCGCTGGCGATGGCCGCCCGCGGCGGCGACCTGCTGCGCCGCGTGGAACGCCTGCTGGCGCCGCGCCCGCAGGCCACCGGCTGGAAGCTGGCGCTGCCGGCGCTGCTGATCGCGGCGACGAGCTTCGTCGTGCAGGCCAAGGGGCGCGACACACCGGAGCCGCCTCCCGCTGCCGCGGCCGCCACGGCCATGGACGCGACGCCGCCCGCCCAGCAGCTGCGCCTGCCGGTGAATGCCAAGCATGTCGTCGTCGTGGACGACGCGACGGGCAAGGTGCTGATGTCGCGCGACGCCGATGCGGTCGTGCCCATCGCGTCGCTGACCAAGCTGCTGACGGCCATGGTGGTGCTGGACGCCAAGCTGGACCCGAACGAGAAGCTGCGCATCACCCATGACGACGTCGACACGCTCAAGCACAGCAAGTCGCGCGTGCGCGTCGGCACGCAGATGACGCGGCTGGCCGCGCTGGAGATGGCGCTGATGGAGTCGGAGAACCGTGCCGCCGCCGCGCTGGCCCGCACCTTCCCAGGCGGCGAGGCAGGCTTCGTCAAGGCGATGCAGGCCAAGATCCGCTCGCTGGGCCTGCACCGCACGGCCATCGCCGAGCCCACGGGGCTGTCGCCGGCCAACACGTCCACCGCCACCGAGATGGCCGCCATCACTGCCGCGGCCGCGCGCTACGGCGAGATCGAACGCATCACCAGCACGAAGAAGGCCAAGGTGCCGGTGGACGGCCGACCGCGCGAGATCCGCAACACCAACCGGCTGGTGGGCACCAAGGGCTGGAACATCCGCGTCTCCAAGACCGGCTACACCGAGGAGGCCGGCCGCTGCCTGGCGATGCGCATCCTCAACGGCAAGCGGCCCGTCACCGTCGTGCTGCTGGACGCCGACGGCTCGGCGCAGCGGCTGCGCGATGCGGCGCTGATTCGCAAGTCGCTGGCCAAGCAGGCCTCGTGATGCGCCGGCGTGACCTGCTCGCGGCGGGCACCGCCGCCTGCACCCTGCCCGCCGCCGCGCTGGACTTCGCCGCGCCGCGCACGCCGATGGCCATGCGCGTCAGCACCGACCGCCTCATCGACATCGCCGTCGGCATCCGCCCGTTCCGCGCCCAGGGGCCGCGCATCGACGCGCAGCGGCTGCACGGCAAGATCGTCGTGCACCACTACGGCCACGGCGGCAGCGGCTGGTCGCTGAGCTGGGGCTCGGCGCAGCGCGCGCTGGCGCTGATCCAGGCCCACGCGAGGCCCGGCGAGCGCATCGCCGTCATCGGCGCCGGCGCCATCGGCCTGACGACCGCGCGCACCGCGCAGCAGGCCGGCTTCAAGGTGCGGCTCTACGCCCGGGACCGCCCGCCGCGCGTGCACTCGTCGGCCGCCACGGGGCTGTGGACGCCCGAGTCGCGCATCGCCACCAGCGAGCACGCCACCGAGGCCTGGCAAGCCAACTGGGAAGCGATGGCGCGGGCGTCGTTCAAGGTGCACCAGGGCTATCTGGGCCTGCCGTCCGGGCCGGTCGAGTGGCATGACGGCTACGTCGTCTCCGACGACGGCTTCGACACGCCGCTGCCCGGCCACGTCGGCGAGCCCGACTACCCCGACCTCTACCCCCGCGTGGCGGACCTGCGCCCGCAGGGCCGGGCCTTGCAACCGGGCGAGCACCCGTTCCGCAACGTGCAGGTGCGCCGTTTCACGCAGCTGGTCTTCAACATCCCGGCCTACCAGCGCCTGCTGCTGGACGACTTCGCGCGCGACGGCGGCGAGCTGGTGCAGCGCGAGTTCCGCACGCCGCACGACCTGGCCCGGCTGCCGGAGACGCTGATCGCCAACTGCACCGGCGACGGCGCGCGCACGCTGCTGGGCGACGCCAGCCTGACGCCCGTGCGCTGGCAGACCGCCCGGCTGATCCCGCAGCCCGAGGTGGACTACGCGGTCATCTACCGCGGCCACAACGTCGTCGCGCTGCCGCGGCGCGACGGCCTGCTCATCGCCGCGATGGGCGAGCACGACTTCGGCAACGCCGACCTCACGCCGGACCGCGCCCACTCCGAAGACGCGGTGCAACGGCTGGCCGCGCTGTTCTAGAAGGTCTCCCAGTCGCCCTCGGCGGCGGTGGCCGCCGGTGCGGCTGCCGCCGGCTTCGGTGACGGTGCGGGCGCGGGCGCCGTGGCCAACGCCCGCGCCGGTGCCGCGGCGGGCCTGGGCGCGGCCTTCGTGGCCAGCGCCGCCGGGCGCGGTGCCAACGGCCTGGGCGCGCTGCGCGGTGCGGCGGCCTGCACGCCGGCATCGACGCGGAACGCCGCCACCGCCTCGACCAGCCGGCCGGTCTGCGTGCGCATGCTCTCGGCTGCTGCGGCCGTCTGCTCCACCAGCGCGGCGTTCTGCTGCGTGGCCTGGTCCAGCTGGCTGACGGCGGCATTGATCTGACCCACGCCCTCGCTCTGCTCGCGGCTGGACACGGTGATCTCGGCGACGAGGTCGGTCACCCGCCGCACCTCGTTGACCATCTGGCCGATGGTCTCGCGCGCCGTCAGCACCTGCGCGCTGCCGCTCTCGACCTTGGTGACGCTGTCGCCGATGAGGCTCTTGATCTCCTTGGCTGCCTCCGCGCTGCGCTGGGCCAGCAGCCGCACCTCGCCGGCCACGACGGCAAACCCGCGCCCCTGCTCGCCGGCCCGCGCGGCTTCCACCGCGGCGTTCAGCGCGAGGATGTTGGTCTGGAAAGCGATGCCGTCGATGGTGCCGATGATGTCGCCGATCTTGCGGCTGGCCGCCGAGATGCCGTCCATCGTCGACACCACCTCGCCCACCGCCATGCCGCCCTGCTGCGCCACCTCGGACGCGCGGTTGGCGAGCTGGTCGGCCTGGCGCGCGTTGTCGGCATTGGCCTTGATCTGCGCGGCCATCTGCTCGACGGACGCGGCCGTCTCCTCCAGGCTGGAGGCCTGGCTCTCGGTGCGCGCCGACAGGTCGGCATTGCCCTGCGCGATCTCGGCCGCGGCCACGTTGATCTGCTCGCAGCCCTGGCGCGCGCCGGACACCATGCGCGCCAGGTTCTGCGTCATGTCGTCCAGCATCGACAGCAGCTGGCCCAGCTCGTCGCGGCTGCTGCCGTGCAGGCGCTGCGTCAGGTCGCCGGCGGCCACCGCCTTCACGGCCTCGGAGGCCCGCCGCACCGGCACGGTGATGGAGCGCGTGATGACCCAGCCCGCCCCGGCGCCGATCAGCAGCGCCACGAGCGACACGAGGGCGAACACCCACAGCACGCGGGTGTAGGCCGCGGTGGCGGACTCGGTCGTCGCGGCCGCCAGCTTCTCGTTGTACGTCCACCACTCGTTGATGGTCTCGCGCACCGGAGTGAAGGCGGCGCGCGCGGGGCCGAAGGTGAGGTCGCGTGCGGCGGTGGCCTGCGTGGGATCGGCGGCGCCGTCCTCGGACGCCTTCAGCACCTTGTCCTGCGCGGCGAGGTAGCCCTCCAGGCCCTGCCTGACCTTGTCCAGCAGCGCGCGGTCGCGGTCGTCGGCCACCAGCGGCTCGTAGTCCTTGAGCCGCTGCTGCAGGTCCGTGCGCGCCTTCGCGATGCGCGCCGACAGCGACTTCTTCTCCTTGTCGTCATCCGTCAGGATGTGCTGCTGCTCCAGGCGCCGCGCATCGGACAGCGCGCCGTCGATCTGGTGGATGGCGCGCAGCGACGGCAGGATGTTCGCGGGGTAGTACTCGGCGTAATAGTTGATGGACTTGGCCTGCAGCGCGCCGATGCCGGCCATCACCAGCAGCAAGGCCAGCAGCATCGCGAAGGCCAGGCCCAGCCGGGTTCCGACACGCAGGTTGTTCAGGGCATCCAAGGCAGTCTCCTGTAGTTGTCCAGAAGACTTTGCTCCTTTCGCCAGAGCGAGGCAATGCGGGACAGGCGCGCTGTCCGGCCGCTGTCAGCTTGGCGCCGAATCCGCCTCGCTCAGCAGCAGCGCCAGCAGCACCGCCGTGCCCACGGGCATGAAGATGACGATGGCGACGAACCACGGCGCAAACGCCCGGCCCGTGCGCCGCACCAGCTGCATCATGAACACGCAGTGCATCGTGCCGGCCACCAGCAGGCCCAGGGCCATCAGCGCCATCCGGGCCGGCGACGGATCGGGCTCGTTGGCCCCGCTGATGAGCTGCCACAGGCACACGGCGGCCACCAGCAGCGCGATCAGTGCGTACTCGACGCCGCTCTTGATGTCAGGTCTCATGGTCAGCTTTCCTCGATCAGCTTCTTCAGCGGCGCCGGCAGCGCGTACTCCGCGATTCTGTCGCGTGCAACCCACGTGCCGGCCGTCGACAGGCCTTCGGGCGCCTCGGCACGCAGCGTGTGCAGCACCCAGTCGAAATGCGTCAGCGCATGCTGGATGCGCGGCAGCGTCTCGGGCGTCGCGCCGGCCAGCGCGGCGCGGGCGCTGGCCTCGTCGTCGAACATGGGCAGCGTCCACAGCCCGGCCCACACGCCGGTGGCGGGCCGCTGCTGCAGCAAGACCTGGCCCTGCTTCTCCACCCACAGCCACCAGTTCTCGCGCCGGCCGCGCTTGAGCTTCTTGGTCTTGACGGGGTAGCGCGTCGGGTCGCCCTGCTGCTGGCCGCGGCACAGCGGCTGCACGGGGCAGATCAGGCAGTCGGGCGAGCGCGCGCCGCAGACGGTGGCACCCAGGTCCATCAGGCCCTGCGTGTAGCGGTCCACGTCGTGCTCGGGCAGCAGCGCGGTGGCGTGGTCCCACAGCCGCTTCTCGGCCGCGCTGCTGGCCAGGTCGCCGTCGAACGCCAGCACGCGGGACAGCACGCGCTTCACGTTGCCGTCCAGGATGGCGACGCGCTCGCCATAGCAGAACGCCGCGATGGCCGCCGCCGTCGAGCGGCCGATGCCGGGCAGCGTCTGCAGCCCGGCCGCGCTGCGCGGGAACTCGCCGCCATGCAGCGCCGCCACCGCCTTCGCGCAGGCATGCAGGTTGCGCGCACGGCTGTAGTAGCCCAGGCCGGCCCACTGGGCCAGCACCTCGTCCAGCGTCGCGGCCGCCAGGTCGGTCACACGGGGCCAGCGCGCCAGGAAGCGCTCGTAATAGCCCAGCACCGTCGCCACCTGCGTCTGCTGCAGCATGACCTCGGACAGCCACACGCGGTACGGGTCGCGCGTGTTCTGCCACGGCAGCGTGTGCCGGCCGTGGCGCTTCTGCCAGGCGACGACGGTCTGGCCGAAATCCTGGATCAGCGCTTCTGGCATTGGGGGCAGAAAAAGGTGGAGCGCTGCCCCTGCACGATGCGCTTGATGGCCGTGCCACAGCGCCGGCAGGGCTCGCCCTCGCGGCCGTAGACCTGCGCCTGCATCTGGAAGCTGCCGGCCACGCCATGCGCGTCGCGGAAGTCGCGCAGCGTCGTGCCGCCCGCCTCCAGCGCCTGGCCCAGCACCTGGCGCACGGCGGCGGCCAGCCGGTCGGCCCGCGGGCGGCTGAGCTTGCCGGCAGGCAGGCGCGGGTCGATGCCGGCCATGAACAGCGCCTCGCAGGCGTAGATGTTGCCAGCGCCCACGACGATGTCGCCCGCCAGCAGCGCCTGCTTGATCGCCACGCGCCGGCCGCTCAATGCGGCATGCAGGTGCAGGCCGTCGAAGCGCTCGTCGAACGGCTCCAGGCCCAGGCCGGCCAGCAGCGTCGCCACGGGATCGGCGTCCAGCGCCGCGCCCCAGACGACCGCGCCGAAGCGGCGCGGGTCGGTCAGCCGCAGCAGGCCGCGGTCGGTGTGCAGGTCGAAATGGTCATGCGCGCCGGGCGCCGGCGTGGTTCCAAGGAAGGCCAGCGACCCCGACATGCCCAGGTGCATCAGCAGCCCGCCACGCTCCTGCAACGGCAGCCACAAATATTTACCCCTTCTTTGCACGTCGCCCACGCGGGCTCCCAGCAGGGTTTCGGGGTCCACGCCGATGGGCCAGCGCAGCGGTTTCCCCAGGCGCAGGCCCGTCACCCGGGCCCCCTGGATGGCGTTCGCAAAGCTGCGGCGCGTGACTTCGACTTCAGGCAACTCGGGCATTTGCCGGAAATCATAATCAGCGCCTCGCCCCCCGGGCCTGGAGTCTGAATGCCGTTCACCGTCCGCCGCATCGCCTGCGCTGCCGCCCTGCTGCTGGGCCTGCAAGTCCACGCCCAGGAGGCGCCACCCGCGAGCGCCTCGTCGTTCACCAACTCCGCCATGGACGCGCCGCTGTTCTACCAGCTGCTGATCGGCGAACTGGAGCTCAACAACGGCCAGGCCGGCGTCGCCTTCCAGGTGCTGCTGGATGCCGCGCGGCGCACCGGCGACGAGGCCCTGTTCAAGCGCGTCGTCAACATCGCGCTGCAGGCCCGCGCGGGAGACCAGGCCCTGCTGGCGGCCCGCGCCTGGGGCGACACGCTGCCCACGTCCATCGAGGCGCAACAGACCCTCGTGCAGCTGCTCGCGCTGCTGAACAAGCCCGCCGAGGTGCCCCAGCCGCTGCGCGCGCTGCTGCGCCTGGCGCCGGCCGACCAGCGCCCCGGCTTCATCGCGTCGCTGCCGCGGCTGTTCCAGCGCGCGCCCGACCCCAAGGCCGTGCTCGCCGCACTGGCCCCCGTGCTGCAGGCGCAGACCGGCCCGCTCAAGCCGCCGGCCCTCTACACCGAGGCCCGCCTCGCGTTGAACGCCGGCGAGAACGCCCGCGCGCTGGCGCTGACACGCGAACTCGACCAGGCCATGCCCGATGGCGACGACGCGATGCAGCTGGCCGTCGACCTGATGCCCGCCGAGCCGCAAGCCGAGAGCCTCATCACCGAACGCCTGGCGGCGAAGCCCGACCAGCACGCGCTGCGCCAGGCCTATGCGCGCACGCTGCTGAAGGCCCAGCGCCCCGCCGACGCGGCGCGCGAGTTCCGCACGCTGACCGAGGCCACGCCCGACAACCCCGCCGCCTGGCTGGCGCTGGGCGCGCTGGAGCTGGAGCTCAAGCACCTGCCCGCCGCCGAGGCCGCGCTGCGCGAGAGCCTGAAGCGCCTGGACCTGCCCGCCGCCGGCACCGACGCCGAGATCAAGGCGCGCGCCGACGGCCGCCAGAACGCGTGGCTGATGCTGTCGCAGGTGGCTGAGCAGCGCGGCGACCTGAAGGCCGCCGAGGCCGCGCTGCAGAAGGTCGACGGCAGCGGCCTGGACGTCAGGTTCCGCCGCGCCAGCCTGCTGGCCCGCCAGGGCAAGCTGGCCGACGCCCGCAAGCTGCTCAAGCCCGCCGCCGACGCCAGCGACGCCGACGCCCGCGCCGCGCTGCTGGCCGAGTCGCAGCTGCTGCGCGAGCAGCGCGACTACGCCGGCGCGGCCGCCGTGCTGAAGGCCGGCACCGACCGCTTCAAGGACGACACCGACCTGCTGTACGAGCTGGCCATGATGAGCGAGAAGCTGGGCCGCTTCGACGACATGGAGGCGCAGCTGCGCCGCGTCATCGAGCTCAAGCCCGCGCACCACCACGCGTACAACGCGCTGGGCTACTCGCTCGCCGATCGCAACGTGCGGCTGCCCGAAGCCAGGGAGCTGATCGCGCAGGCGCTCAAGCTTGCACCGGGCGAATCCTTCATCGTCGACAGCATGGGCTGGGTGGAGTTCCGGCTGGGCAACCTGGCCGAAGCCGCACGGCTGCTGCGCAAGGCCTACGCGGGCCGGCCCGATGCCGAGATCGCGGCCCATCTCGGCGAGGTGCTGTGGCTCAGCGACGCGCAGGACGAAGCCCGCCGCGTGTTCGCCGAAGGCCTGCAGCGCGAGCCCGACAACGAGGCACTGCGCGACGCGATGAAGCGACTCAAGGTCAAGCCGTGAGGGCCGCCGCCCTGCTGCTGGCCGTGGCGCTGGCCGGCTGCGCCCAGCTGCCCAAGGCCCCGCCCGCCGACACCACCGAGGCCCGTCTGGGCGGGCGCATCAGCGTCACCGTCGCCGGCGACCAGCACAACCGCGGCACCGGCGGCGCGGCCAGCTTCGAGCTGTTCGGCGGGCCCGACGCGGGCCGGCTGGAGCTGACCTCGCCGCTGGGCACGCTGGTGGCCCGCGCCACCTGGGCGCCCGGCACCGTCGCGCTGACCACGCCCGACGGCGAACGCCGCTTTGACACCCTGGACGCGCTGACCCGCGAGCTGCTGGGCGAGGCGGTGCCGGTGGCGGCACTGTTCGACTGGCTGCGCGCCCGGCCCTGGCCCGCCGCGCCGCACGAGAAGACCGCCAACGGCTTCGAGCAGCTCGGCTGGCGCATCGAACCCAAGCTGCCGGCCCTCGTCGCCACGCGGCTGGCCGCGCCGGTCGTCACGCTGCGCGCCAAACTGGACGGAGGCGATGAAAGCACTCCATGACCTGGCCGCGCCGGCCAAGCTGAACCTCTTCCTGCACGTTGTCGGCAAGCGCGACGACGGCTACCACCTGCTGCAGTCCGTCTTCGTGCTCATCGACTGGATGGACACGCTGCACGTGGAACGCCGCGCGGACGGACGGCTGCAGCGCCACGACGTGCTGGGCGGCGGCGACCTGCCGGCCGACGACTTGTGCCTGCGCGCCGCGCGGCTGCTGCAGCAGGCCACCGGCTGCACGCTGGGCGCCGACATCCACCTCGAGAAGCGCCTGCCCGCCGGCGCCGGCATGGGCGGCGGCTCGTCCGACGCGGCCACCACGCTGCTCGCGTTGAACCGGCTGTGGGACCTGCGGCTGCCGCTGCCGCGCCTGCTGGCGCTGGGGCTGAAGCTGGGCGCCGACGTGCCGTTCTTCCTCGGCGGCGGGCCGGCCTTCGTCGAGGGCATCGGCGAGATCCTGCACCCCATCACGCTGCCCGAACAGCGCTTTGCCGTCGTCAAAGGGCCCGGCGGATTGGCGACGAAAGAAATTTTTTCGAGCGGGCTGTTGGCAAGGTCGGAAAAGCTGGCTATAGTCATGGGCTTTCCCGCCTCGGCAGGAACTGCAGAACAAATCAGCAGCGGTTTTGGTCCCGACTTCGGTCGCAACGACCTCCAACCCGCCGCCGAGGCGATCAGCAGTGAAGTGCGAAACGCGGTAGCGCTGATGTCGACACAGTTCGGCAACGCCCGGATGACGGGCTCGGGTGCTGCGGTGTTCTCCGTACTGGCTGAAGAGGGAGAAGCAGGCAAGGACGACCAGTCCCTGGCGACATTGCTTCAACGCCTTTCGAAAGAAGGGCCTGAAGGGTGGAACGGTCGAATCTGCCGCAGTCTGGCTCATCACCCGCTCGCGGGCTGGGCAGATTGAGAAAGTTTTGGGGTGCAGCAGCTCTGCTGTGTCCTGTGTAGGGGAGTCGCCAAGTTGGTCAAGGCATCGGATTTTGATTCCGACATGCGAGGGTTCGAGTCCTTCCTCCCCTGCCAAATTCTTCTGATACTTCGCTGAACCGGCGCGCGCTTCAGCGAGCCACTGACTGATCCAGAGGCTCCAAGTGCTGCTCAACACGGTTCTCTTCACCGGCAACGCGAACCCGGTCCTCTCTCAGGAAATTGCCACCCACCTCGGCCTCGAGTTGGGCAAGGCCGTGGTCGGCCGCTTCTCCGATGGCGAGGTCGCCGTCGAGATCCAGCAGAACGTGCGTGCCCGTGACGTGTTCGTCATCCAGCCCACCTGCGCGCCGACGAACGAGAACCTGATGGAACTGCTGATCATGGCCGATGCCCTGAAGCGTTCCAGCGCCCGCCGCGTGACGGCCGTGATCCCCTACTTCGGCTACGCCCGCCAGGACCGCCGCCCGCGCTCCACCCGCGTGCCCATCTCGGCCAAGGTCGTGGCCAACCTGCTGGAGACCGTGGGCGTCGAGCGCGTG
>JAYSCT010000009.1:0-55523 GCA_041914785.1 Roseateles sp. | reverse complement strand
CCGTTCCTCGGCGGTGCTAAAGGGGCCATACCGAACAGCCGGCGCCAGCCGGCTGGCGGGCTTGGCTGTTGGTTGTTTCGGCTGTTTGGGGTTTCCCCTTCTAAACCGCCGAGAAGCGCAGAAGCCCAGGGCGCGCGCGCAGCGCGCATCAAGCACTGACTTCGCGCCGCCTGTTTGAACGGAGCGTAGCGAAGTGAGTTCGGCGCGGTCCTGGGCTTCGAGCATCGCAGGGCACCCACCCGCAGGGTGGGCGGTTTTGCAGGGGCGCTTTCTTTGCCTACTTTCTTGCGCGTGCAAGAAAGTAGGTCGCCCGCGGGGGCGAACTCCCCGCACGGCACTGGCCGAAAACGCCACTGCAGCCATCACGACCCTCAGAACTGAAAGCCCACCGACAGCTCGTAAGCCCGCCCGAACAGCGGCCGCGCCAGGAACACGCCGTCCTGCCCCACGCCCTGGCCCGGCACGCGGAAGTTGCCCTCCGTCAGGCCGATCTTGTTGGTCAGGTTGGTGCCGGTCAGCCGCACCTCCAGCCCGTTGTCCATCGTGAACACGGCTCCCGCGTCCACCGTCTGGTACTTCGGCAGCTTCAGCGTGTTGGTCTGGTCGGCGAAGCGCTCGCCCACGTGGCTGAACGTCGCGAACGCGCGGAACTGGCCCAAGTCGGTCTGCGTCTGCCAGCTGGGCGTCAGGCGGGCCTGGAACTTGGGCGCGCGCTCGACGCGGTTGCCGCTGTACTGCTGGAAGTCGCGGTACTTGGCGTCCTGGAAGTTGCCGGTCGCCGCGATCTCGAAGCCCTTCAGCCAGTCCCCCGGCCGCAGCGCCAGCTCGAACTCCACGCCGGTGGCCTTGCTGCTGGGGCGCAGCACGACGTTGCCGGCGTTGGTGAACTGCTGCGTCTGCGAGTTGGTCAGGCGGTTCTGGTAGGCCGTCAGGAAGGCGCTGTAGAGCTTGGTGGCGGTCTTCAGGCCGATCTCGTACTGCGTGATGTCTTCGACCGAGTCGCGGCTCTCGTTGGCGCCGCGGCCGCGCAGCACGTCGAAGTCGGGCAGGCGGTGGCCCTTGTTGGCGCGCACGAAGGCGCTGAACTCGCGGCTGAACGCGTAGTTGGCGCCGGCCGTGAACGAGCTGCGACTGAGCTTGCTGTCGATCAGCGTGTTGGTGCCGTTGAAGTACGACAGGTGGTTGTTGTGCAGCGTGGTCGGGTCGTTGTCCAGGTCGCCGCTGCTGACGTTGGCGATGGTGCCGGTGATGCGCTGCGTCTCGCGGCGCGCGCCCAGGTCCACGCGCAGCTCCTTGTTCAGCTGCCACTCGTCGGCGATGAAGAAGGCGCGGGTGTTGCCGCTGTAGTTCGCGTCCAGGTTGAACGAGAACGGCGGCGGCACGAAGCCGTTGCGCGACACCTTGACGCCGTTGTCCAGCACCACGTCGATGAGGCGGGCGTGCGACTGCACCGTCATCAGCTGCGCCTGGCCCAGCGTCCACTGGTCGTGCGAGCTGTAGCCGGCGAGGTACAGGCCCACGGTGAGGTTGTTGCCCGGTGCGATCTCGCGGGACAGGCGCGTCTCGTTGCTCGTCGAGCGCAGCGCCTTGTCCACCACCCACATGCCGTTGACGATGACTGGCGTCGTGCCCGCCACGGCGCCGCCGCCGTTGGTGAACGTGGCCGTGCCGGTGGTGGCCGCGCGGCCTGCCGCTGCGACGACGGCGGCATCGGCGTTCGCCGCCGTGACCTGCGACGTGATGTAGCTGGCCAGCGTCTGCGGGTTGGCGCCGGAGAACAGCGCGTAGGTGGGCGTGTCACCGGTGGTGTGGCTGAGCTTGTTGGTCAGCGTCCAGTCGCCGAGCTTGGTGTCGAGGTTGGCGCCGTAGGTCTGCACGTCGGCACCGCGGCCGTCGGCCAGGTCCTTGGTGACGGTGCTGCGCTGGACGGTGTTGCCCACGAGGCGGCCCGTCTCCAGCACGATGTTGCGCAGCTCGTTGCCGTAGAAGTAGTCCTTGCTGGCGTTGAAGCCGGGGTAGCTGGACACGCTCTTGCCGTCGGCGCCGCCCACCACCGGGATGGCGGTGAAGAAGGCGTTGCGGTCGCGCAGCGCGCGGGCGTAGAGCTGCAGGCTGCCGTTGTCCAGCTTGCGGCTCAGCACGAGGCTGGCCTGGCCGCCGTCGTCGGCCGGGAACTGCGTGTCGCGCACGCCGTCGCTCTGGCGCCAGAAGCCGCCCACCATGACGTTCCAGTCGCCGCTGAGCTTGCCGGCGTAGACGCCGTCGATGCGCTTGAGGTTGCCGGTGCCCGTGGTGATGCGCAGGCCGGCCTCGGGGTTGCGGCCGTCCTTCTGGATGAAGTTGACGGTCACGCCCGGCTGGCCGCTGCCGAACACGGGGCTGGGGCCGCCGCGCAGCACTTCCATGCGCTCGATGGTGTCGTCCAGGCGGAACAGCTGCGAATGCTCGAAGAAGCTCAGCGTGGGCAGGTGGTACAGCGGCGCGCCGTTGAGCTGGAACGTCGAGTAGGGGCCGTCACCGGGTGTCGGGAAGCCGCGCACGCGGATGTTGGCGCCGGCCTGGCCGCCGGAGGTCTCGACAAAGATGCCGGGCACGGTCTTCAGGATGTCGGCCGTGCTCGTGGGCGCGGCGGCCTTGATCTGTTCCTCGGTGGCGGTCGTGATGGAGAAGCCGGCCTCCAGCTTGCGCACGCCTTCGCGGCGCGCCGTGCCGGTGACGACGACGGCGTCGAGTTCCTTGACCTCGGGAGAGGATTCGGCGGCCTTCGCGGCGGGGGCGACAGGGGCGGTCTGTTGGGCCAGTGCGGCGCCGCACAGCATGGCAGCGGCCAGCGCGATCAGCTGGGGACGAAAGCGGATGCCGGCGCGCGGCGCGGCGAGGGAGGTGGGCATGGATGTCTCCGTTGGTTGTTGTCGTGGCAGCGCTGAACCCGTCCGCTCGCAGGCGGCGGCGCGTCCAGCGCGTCCCATCCCAAAAGCCGGCGCGGCCGTCACCGACTTTCGATGGGGCGGACTTTGCGGGCAAATGTTATCGATGTCATTTGGGTAAACACCAGTGTGGTGAGCGACTGACATCGATGACATCGATTGCGGTCCAATGACAGCGCTGGCTGGTGGTGGCGGCCCGCCGCGCCGCCAGCAAAAAAGGGCGCCCGGAGGCGCCCTTTGAAGGAGAGGCCGGGCGTCAGCCGAGCTGGGCCAGGCCCGCCTCGATCTGGGCCTTGGTGGCCGGCAGTGCGGCCGGCAGGTGGTGGGCCAGCTGTGCGAACAGCTCGTCGTGCAGCTTCATCTCGGCCTGCCACTCGGCGGCGTCGATGCGTGTGACGGCCTCGAATTGGGCCGGCGTGAAGTCCAGCCCTTGCCAGTTCAGGTCGTCATAGCCCGGCGTCACGCCGAACACGTGCTCCTGGCCGCCGCCGGTGCCTTCCAGGCGGTCCAGCATCCACTTCAGCACGCGCATGTTCTCGCCGTAGCCGGGCCAGACGAACTTGCCGTCCGCGCCCTTGCGGAACCAGTTGACGCAGTAGATGGCCGGCAGCTTGGCGCCCGCGGCTTCGAGCTTGGCGCCCAGGTCCAGCCAGTGCTGGAAGTAGTCGCTCATGTTGTAGCCCATGAACGGCAGCATCGCGAACGGGTCGCGGCGCACCACGCCCTGCTGGCCGGCGGCGGCCGCGGTGGTCTCGCTGCCCATCGTGGCGGCCATGTAGACGCCCTCGGTCCAGTTGCGCGCCTCGGTCACCAGCGGCACGGTCGTCGAGCGGCGGCCGCCGAAGATGAAGGCGTCGATGGCCACGCCGGCGGGGTTGTCCCAGTTCTCGTCGAGCGCGGGGTTGTTGGTGGCGGCCACCGTGAAGCGGGCGTTCGGGTGCGCGGCCTTGGCGCCGGTCTCCTTGGCGATAGCGGGCGTCCAGTCCTTGCCCTGCCAGTCGATGCAGTGGGCCGGCGGCGTGTCGGTCATGCCTTCCCACCAGACGTCGCCGTCATCGGTCAGCGCCACGTTCGTGAAGATCACGTTGCGCTGCAGGCTGGCCATGCAGTTCGGGTTGGTGTGCGAGTTCGTGCCCGGCGCCACGCCGAAGTAACCCGCCTCGGGGTTGATGGCGTACAGGCGGCCGTCAGCGCCCGGCTTGATCCAGGCGATGTCGTCGCCGATGGTCGTGATCTTCCAGCCGTTGAACGCCGCCGGCGGGATCAGCATCGCGAAGTTGGTCTTGCCGCAGGCGCTGGGGAAGGCGGCGGCCACGTGCATCTTCTTGCCGGCGGGGCTTTCGACGCCCAGCACCAGCATGTGCTCGGCCAGCCAGCCCTGGTCGCGGCCCATCGTCGACGCGATGCGCAGCGCGAAGCACTTCTTGCCCAGCAGCGCGTTGCCGCCGTAGCCCGAGCCGTAGCTCCAGATCTCGCGCGTCTCGGGGTAGTGGACGATGTACTTGGTCTTGTTGCAGGGCCAGGACACGTCGGCCTGGCCGGCTTCCAGCGGCGCGCCGACGGTGTGCACGCAGGGCACGAAGTCGCCGTCGCTGCCCAGCAGCTCGATGACGGCGCGGCCCATGCGCGTCATCGTGCGCATGTTGACGGCCACGTAGGGGCTGTCGCTCAGCTCCACGCCGATGTGGGCGATGGGGCTGCCCAGCGGGCCCATGCTGAACGGCACGACGTACAGCGTGCGGCCCTTCATGCAGCCCTTGAACAGCGCGTTCTCACCGGTCTGCAGCAGCGCGCGCATGTCGGCCGGCGCCATCCAGTTGTTGGTGGGGCCGGCGTCTTCCTTCTTCTCGGAGCAGATGAAGGTGCGGTCTTCCACGCGGGCGACGTCGCTGGGGTCGGAGTTGGCCAGGTAGCTGCCGGGGCGCAGCGCGGGGTTCAGCTTCTTGAACGTGCCGGCGGCCACCAGCTGCTCGCACAGGCGCTGGTACTCGTCGGTGCTGCCGTCGCACCAGTAGACGTCGGCGGCCTCGGTCAGCGCCGCGATCTCGGCGACCCAGGCGATCAGCCGGGCGTTCTTGACGTAGGCGGGCAGGTTCAGGCGCAGGCCCTGCATCACGGGTTGGTTCATGGGAAAGCTCCGATAGGGATGTGTTTGGGGCAGCCTTCGGAGCTGGCCCAAGCACACCGGGCCTGGGACCGGGATTGTGGAATCCAATGTAATCACGCCGTAACCACTCGGATGGGTGCGGCCATGCAAAACATGAATAACTCCATGCTGGCGGGAGATTGCGCTCGCAGGGCGATTAGAAGTCGGTCGGTTGCGCAATCCTGGTGCATGAAACTCAGTGCAACTGAGGGCGTGGCCATGAGTGTGTCGAAGTTCATTGATTTCTGAACTTTCTTCGCTCAATCGTGAACTCTGATTGCTGAATGCACCGAGGGTTGGCGTAAAGGGCTCAGCCGGGCACATCGTCCGTGCGGCCGACCGCCGCGCCTTGGCCTGAGCCGGCGCCTGATGGGCGCGCCGTCACCGCTGGCATGGCCCGCGAGCGCGCCCGGTTTTGCCTAATTGTTCTCACGCCGGCCCGGCACGCCAGTGCTGTCAATTCGATATCTTTGCTAAAATTGATGACATCAATCGAATTGATTGAGAACTCCTATGAACCTCAGCGATATCTCAGTGGCCAAGCGCCTGTACGGGGGCTTTGCGGTGGTGCTGACCTTCATGGTCGCCATCACCGCCTACGGCATCGTCAAGGTGGGTGTCGTGAACGCCGCGCTGTCCGCCAACAGCCAGGAGAACGTGTCGATCCAGCGCCACGCCATCAACTTCCGCGGCTCGGCGCACGACCGCTCGATCGCGATCCGGGACGTCGTCCAGGCAACCACCGCGGACGAGCGGCGCCGTGAGGTCGAGGCCATCGGCAGGCTGGCCGCGTTCTACGCGGCCTCGGCGGGCCCGCTCGAAACGCTGATCGCCAGCTCCGCCAGCGCGAAGGAGGTGGGTGAGCTGTACGACGGCATCAAGCGCATCGAATCCGAGACGGTGGCGACAACCAACGCCATCGTCCCTGCGGTGGAGAACGGCGCGCTGGACGAGGCGAAGGCCAAGCTGTGGAACGACGCCAAGCCGCAGTACGTGCGCTGGCTGGCGGCCATCAACAAGCTCATCGACTACGAAGAGGCGCGCATCCAGGCCGAGAACAAGCGCGCGCTGGAGCAGGCCAGCTCCTTCCGCAACGCGATGCTGATCTCGCTGCTGCTGGCGCTCGTCGCCGGCGGCCTGCTGGCCTGGAAGCTCGCCCGCAGCATCGTCGACCAGCTCGGGGCTGAGCCCGCCGATCTGGGCGCCGCCGCGCGGCGGGTGGCAGAGGGCGATCTGCAGCCGGTGCCCGGCGCCGACCGCGCCGCCGCGGGCAGCGTGCTGGCGTCGCTGGGCGCCATGCAGCAGGGCCTGGCCACGGTGGTGGGCCGGGTGCGCCAGGCGTCGGAGTCGATCGCCACGGGGTCCAGCGAGATCGCCACGGGCAACAGCGACCTGTCGACCCGCACCGAGCAACAGGCCGCCAGCCTCGCCCGCACGGCGTCGTCGATGGCGGAGATCAACGCGTCCATCCATGCGAACGCGGAGACCGCGGCGCAGGCGACCCAGCTGGCCGGCTCGGCCAGCGAGGCGGCCGTCCGTGGCGGTGACGTGGTCGGTCAGGTCATCACCACGATGGAGGAGATTGCCGGCCGCTCCAGGAAGATCACGGACATCATCGGCGTCATCGATGGCATCGCGTTCCAGACCAACATCCTGGCGCTGAACGCCGCGGTCGAAGCGGCGCGGGCCGGCGAACAGGGCCGCGGCTTTGCCGTGGTGGCGTCCGAGGTCCGAAGCCTGGCGCAACGCAGCGCCGAGGCCGCCAAGGAGATCAAGACGCTGATCGTCTCCAGCGTCGAGAAAGTGGATGCCGGCTCCCGCCTGGTGGGCGATGCCGGCGCCTCCATGGAAGACATCGTGACGCAGGTGGCCCGCGTCGCCGCGTTGATCGAGGAGATCAGCGCCGCGTCGCAACGCCAGACCGACAGCGTGGGCCAGGTCACCGGCGCGGTCGGCGAGCTGGACCAGACCACGCAGCAGAACGCGGCGCTGGTCGAGCAGAGCGCGGCCGCCGCCGAGAGCTTGAGGACCCAGGCCGAGCAACTCAAGCACGTGGTGGGCGCGTTCAGGCTGCGGTGAGGCGCCTTGCCGCGCGGGCCGTGAAAGTGCACGGCGCGCAACGGCGGGGCATGGCGGCGCGGGCTCACTTCGCTAGCATGCGCCGATGTTGACGCGATTCATGAGCCGGCGCAGCTTCGGCACCCAGCTGGCTGCGCTCATGGCCATCGCGGTGACGGTGGTGGCCACGGCCCTGACGGCCATCATCACGTCCATGATGCAGGCGCAGATCGAGCGCGACAAAGGCGCCGCCCTGGCGGCCCTCGGCCGCAGCGTGACCGCGGGGCTCGGGAAGAACATCCGCGACCGCATCCAGCAGATCGAGCAGCTGGTCGGCGCCGAGGACCTGTGGGATCAGGGCCTGGACAGCGACAAGGTGCGGCGCGCGCTGCAGCGCACTCAGGGGCTGCGTCCGACGCCGGCGTGCGTCGGCGTGGCGGACAGGGCGGGGCGCGTGGTGGCCGCCACCGACGGGTTGCTGGTGGGCCGCCAGGTCCAGGAGCGCCCCTGGTTTGAAGCCGGCCTGCGAGGCACCTACGTCAGTGATGCGCACCCCGCCAAGCTGCTGGCGAGCCTGCTGCCGCCGGCGGCCAACGGGGAGCCGCTGCGGTTCATCGACTTCGCCGCGCCCATCCAGGTGGGCGGGCGCACGCTGGGCGTCGCCGCGCTGCATGCCGACCTGCAGGCGCTGGAGGCCATCGCAGCCACCTTCCTGCCGAAGAACGCCGCCGCCAGGCGCGTGGAGGTCTACATCATCACGCGCTCGGGGGAGGTCGTCTACGGGCCCGACCGCGCTGCCTCCGTGGACCTGGAGCAGCTGGCGGCGCTGGTGGCGGCGCTGCCGCCGGTACAGCCCGGGGAGCAGGCGCGGCCGGCGGTCGACCTGTTCTGGGGGGACGGTGAGCGATACCTCACCACGAGCTGGGCGCTGGATGACTTCACGCCGGGTGTCCAGCTGGGATGGCGCGTGCTCGTGCGGCAGCCCGCGGAGATTGCCTACGCCCCCGCGAAGGTGGCCACGCAGCGCGCGCTGCTGGGTGCCCTCGTGGCGGCCGGCGTGGCCGTGGGCTTCGGCCTGCTGCTGGGCGGCCAGCTCACGCGCCCGCTGCGGCGCATTGCCGCGGCGGCGCGCGACGTCGAGCAGGGCAAGCCCGGTGCGTTCATCGGCGAGTTCAAGCAGAACCGGGAGCTCGTCCAGCTGTCGGGGGCGCTGCAGTCGATGACCGAGCGGCTCGAAGGCATGGTGCAGGAGCGCACGGAGCAGCTGAACACGGCCAACGAACAATTGCGTGCGCTGGGCGAGCAGCAGGCCGCCATGCTGGACAACGAGCTCGTCGGCATCATCCTGCAGAACATGGCGACGCGCCGGGCCATCTGGAACAACCGTGCCATGGCCCGCATGTTCGGCTACTCGCCGGAGGAGCTCCTGGAGCACGACGCCCGCATGCTCTACCCCGATGACGCGAGCTTCGCCCGTGTGGGCACGGAGGCCCGCGCCGCCTTTGTCGCGGGCCAGGACTACATCGCGAAGCTCGCGCTCCGGCGCAAGGACGGGGCGCCCATCTGGGTTCACCTGCAGGGGTCGCCGCTGCGGGAACGCCCGGACCAGGCGCTGTGGATGATGACGGACGTCACCGCGCAGCACCAATACCAGCAGCAGGTCGAGCGCATTGCGTTCCACGATGCGCTGACCGGGCTGCCGAACCGCCTGCTGCTGGCCGACCGCGTGGGCCAGGCCGTTGCCAGCGCCGTGCGGATGGGGCATCT
The DNA here is from genome assembly GCA_041914785.1 of Roseateles sp. Taxonomy (GTDB): domain Bacteria; phylum Pseudomonadota; class Gammaproteobacteria; order Burkholderiales; family Burkholderiaceae_C; genus Pelomonas. The sequence goes on along the minus strand of JAYSCT010000009.1, from coordinate 46,625 downwards.
CGCCGCGGTGGCCTACCTGGACCTGGACGGCTTCAAGGCCGTCAACGATGCCCATGGCCACGAGGCCGGCGACCAGTTGCTCAAGGAGATCGCCCGGCGCATGGAAGGGGGCGTGCGGGCCGGCGACACGGTGGCCCGCATGGGCGGCGATGAATTCGTGCTGGTGCTGTGCGGCTTGCCGGACGTGAGCCATTGCGACCGCATCCTGCAGCGGCTTCTTCAGGACCTCGCCAGGCCGGTCCAGGTGCTTGGCGGGGTGGAGGTCGCCGTGTCCGGCAGCATCGGCGTGGCCATCTGCCCGACAGACTCGGCCGAGCCCCGCGACCTCATGGCCGCCGCCGACAGCGCCATGTATGTTGCCAAGCGCGCCGGCAAGGGCCGGGTCCACTACGCCACGGCGCCCGCCTGACGCCAGGCGGTGGCCGCGGTGAGGCGCCACGAACGCCGTTCATCCGGCCGTCCGTGGCGACGCCTCAACCGGCCTGGCGCCGGCGCCGAGGGCGGTCCGATGGCCGCCAACTCGGCGAGATCGGTGCGTTGCTGCAGGCGCAACACATCCGGCCGGTCATCGACAAAGTCTTCCCGTTCGACGAGGCCAAGCAGGCCCTGGACGACCTCGCCCTGGGCCGCGCCAAGGGCAAGGTCGTCGTGCGGGTCCAGTGACACCGCGAGTCGCGCCGTCGGCAGCTGGCGCGTGAACCACGCCACGCGGAGCGGCCTCGCGGCAGGCGCACCGGCGCGGCGGGCGGCGAAACCGGTGTTAGTCGACACGGCGCGGCCGCGCCGACGCCGGATAGTCGCGGGCATGATGTCTCGCCCCAGCCGCACAACGCCGCTGCCCAGCTTCGGGCCGCGCGTCATCCGCTGCCAGCCGGGCTCGGCCCGCCTGCTCGTGGACGAGGCGGTGGCCTGCCGCGAACGGCCGGTGCCGGCCGAGCTGGCGCTGCTGGAGCGCTTCTCCGCGCTGATGGCGGCGCAGGGCTGGCCGGCGCATGTGTCGCGCCTGGCCTATGACCGCATCTATGCAGGCGAGCGCTTCGGGTTCGCCAAGCGCGTGGGCCGCGGTGAGCTGCCACCGCTGGCGCGGCAGCTGCTGCACTGCTGGCGCGCCAGTCGGTGTGAGCCGGCCTAGGGACAGCGCCTCGCTTGCCTTGGACGGGCGGCTGTCCTACAACGTCAACGTGGCAGCGCGCCCAAGATGACGCTGCGACCACGCCCGGAGGACGCGACCATGACCCACCGCTTTCATTGGTCCCGACTGGCTGAGATTGACGAGGCCGCCCCCATCGAGCGGGTGTCCTTCCCCACCCGCGCCGACGTGGCGGCCCTCAGGCGCAACCTGAAGCGGTTGCGCAGCCTGCTCGCCACGCCGCTCGGCGGCGCCGCGCCGGCGCTGAAGCCTCGCGGAAAGGGCGACGCGCCCTAGCAGCCCGCGCGGCAGCGGGCGCGGCTTGCTAGCCGTGCCAGCGCCGCGTCGCGCGGCGCACCACCTCGGGCAACAGGTGGTGTTCATCTTCGATGCGGCGCAGCCAGGCCGCGTCATTGCCCACGCCGTCGATCTCGCGGCGGAGGTACTGCAGCGCGGCCTCGGCCCGCAGGTCGCCGGCGTGCGTGTCCAGCTTGCCGAGCACGCTGATGAGGTCGTCGCGCAGCACGCGGTGCTCGCCGGTCTCGGGGTCGACGAAGGTGCCGTCCAGCCCGAAGCGGCAGGCCTGGAAGCGGTTGAACGTGTACGGCAGGTAGTCGTCCTCGCTGAGCGTGAACGGCTTCGCCACGGTGATCCAGCGCGCCAGGCACTGGATGAAGCCGGCGATGGCGGCCGCCTTCTCGATGGTCAGCGGCGTGTCCAGCACGCGGACCTCGATGGTGCCGAACTCGGGCTTGGGGCGGATGTCCCAGTAGAAGTCCTTCATGCCGGAGACGACGCCGGTGCGCGTCATCTTGGTGAAGTAGCGCTCGAAGTCGGTCCAGTTCTGCACGAACGGCGCGCGGCCCGACAGCGGAAACGCGAACACCGAGTTCAGCCGCGCGGAGTCGAAGCCCGTGTCCTCGCCCTGCACGAACGGTGACGACGCGGCCAGCGCGATCAGGTGCGGGATGAAGCGGCTCATGCCGTGCAGCAGCACCAGCGCCTCGTCGGCGCTCGGGCAGCCGATGTGCACGTGCTGGCCGAAGATGGTGAACTGCTTGGACAGGTAGCCGTACAGCGAGCTCAGCTCATGAAAGCGCGGCGTCTCGAAGATGCGCTGGCGCTTCCAGTGCTGGAAGGGGTGGGTGCCGCCGCCGCACAGGCTCACGTCCAGCCGCTCGGCGCAGTCCACCAGCGCATCGCGGATCTGGCCCAGCTCCGACAGCACCTGGCCGAAGCCGGTGCACACGCCGGTCGACAGCTCGATCATGCTGCTGGTGATCTCCGGCGTCACGTTGCCGGGGAGGCTGTGCTGTTTCATCAGCCGCAGCAGGTCGCCCGACACGGGTGCGAGGTCGTAGTCGTCGTTGTTGACGATCTGCAGCTCCAGCTCCACGCCCAGCGTGAGTGGTTGTGATGTGGAGAAAACGCCGAGGCTCATTTGCTCGCCTCCTTCTTCTGATGCCGGGCACGCCGCGGCGCCGACGGCAGCTCGCCCGCCAGGCGCAGCGCGAACTGCACGGCGATGGGACCGATCAGCTCCAGCACGGCGATGCTGGCCAGGATGATGGGCACGGCGCCGGCGGCCAGTTCGGGCTCGGCGCGCATCAGCTCGCTGAGCATGACGAGGGCCGTGGCGGACAGCGGCGTCATCGTGATGGCCAGTGACAGGCCTTGCCGCCAGGTGGACTTGGCGGCCGGGGCCAGCGCGATGATGGTGACCGCCTTGGCCAGGAAGCGCGTCGCCAGCAGCGCCAGTGCCGCAAAGCCGCCGGCCACCAGTACCGAGGGCGACCAGGCCGAGCCGACGATGACGAACAGCATCAGCACCAGCGCGCCGCCCGACGTGCCGAAGTGGCGCGGCCACACCCACGGGCGCTCGCTGGTGTTGCGCAGCAGCAGGCCGGCCAGCAGCGGCATCAGCAGCGTGGACACGCCGATGGACCGGGCCGCGACGATGGCGAACGCGACCAGCCCGAACAGCAGCAGCGCGGCGCTCTCGTTGCGCAGGTCCAGCCGGCGCGCGGCGAGGTAGACGGCGCCGGCCAGCAGCGCGGCCACGCCCAGCGTCGTCAACAGCGAGATGGCCAGGCCGGCCAGCGCCTGCGGCAGGCTGCCGCCGTCATCGGCCGCCCACCAGGTGCGCATCAACGTCAGCGCGACGATGGCGTAGCCGGTGTTCAGCGCGGTCAGCAGCTGGGCGCGCTGCGTGACCTGACCCTCGGCGCCCATCTCCAGTGCCACGCGGCCCGACACGGCGGCCGGTGCCGGCATCGCCAGGATGGCGCAGGCCAGCGCCGTGGGCAAGCCGACGTCGAACGCACGCAGCACCAGCGCCACGGCCCCGGCGCTGAGCAACGATTCGGCCAGACTGGTGGCCAGCAGGCCCGGGTTGCGGCGCAGCCAGCGCAGGTTCACGCGGCTGCCGATCTCGAACAGCAGCAGGCCCAGCGCCAGGTCGGTCACCGTCTGCGCCGCGCCGTTCAGAGGCATGGCCACACCGTGGCCGAAGGTCGCCGCGAGGCAGCCGGCCAGCGTGTAGCCCACCACGCGCGGCAGGCGCGTCGTCGCGGCGATGAACTCCCCCGCCAGCGCACCCGCCAGCAACACGCCGACGATGAACATCAGCTCGCTGGACGGCGTGACGGCTAGACCGGCCCACACCCTGGCGCCGCTGTCGAGTGCAGTCATGCGCTCTCCCTTCAAGAAACAGGGTCGCAGCCTAGCGGCGGGGCGCCGGCGACCTTGTAGGCCAAGACGCCGAAATGACCCGCCGTCTGTTCGGGACAATGGGCCCATGCAGGTCCTCAGCATCAACACCGCCCGCGTCGAGCATTTCGTCGCCACCAACGGCGAGCGCCTCGCGTCCGCCATCCGCAAACGCCCGCGCGACGGCCGCATTGCCGTGGGGCCGCTGGGCCTGGCCGGCGACGAGCAGGCCGACCCCAGCGTGCATGGCGGCCTGAGCAAGGCCGTCTACGCCTACCCGCAGGAGCATTACGCCGTCTGGGTCGCGATGCGCCAGCAGGCCCAGGTGGACGGCGAACTGCCGCCGGGCAGTCTGGGCGAGAACCTGACCATCAGCGGCCTGCTGGAGACGCGGGTGTGGATCGGTGACGTGCTGCGTTTTCCCGATTGCGAGCTGGTCGTGTCCGAGCCGCGCCAGCCCTGCTTCAAGCTGGCCGCCCACCTGGGCTTCGCGCACGCCGTGAAGATGATGGCGCAGAGCGGCTACTGCGGCTTCTACCTGGCCGTGAAGCGCGAGGGCACGATCGCCGCCGGCGAGGCCTTCGAGCTGCTGCCGGGGCCGCGCGAGGTCGGCATCGCCGAGCTCTTCAAAGCCAAGATGCGCAGGAAATGATCGGCCCCTCGCCCAATCTCGCGTCGCTGAACGCGAGCGAGTCTGGTCGGTCCCCCAAGGGGACGGTGATGCGTGCGGCATCTAGCCGCCCGCACATCACCATGACGGGCCGGCTTGGGAGCGGCCCGGCGCTCGGCCCGCAGGCGCCAGGAGGCGTCGCCTTGCATCGCCGAACGCTGATTGCCGCCGCCGGGCTGCTGCCGTTCGCGGCACATGCCGGCCCGACGCTGAAGGTCGGGCCGCGCCAGGCCGTCAAATCGCTGGCCGCCGCCGCGCGGCAGGCGAAGGACGGCACGCTCGTCGAGGTGGAGGCGGGCGACTACATCGCCGACGTGGCCGCCTGGCCGCAGCACGACCTGACCCTGCGCGCCGTGGGCGGCCGTGTGCGTGTCATTGCGGCGGGTGCGCACGTGCAGGGCAAGGGCCTGTTCGTGACGACCGGCCAGCGTCAGCGCATCGAGGGCTTCGACTTCATCGGCTGTTCGGTGCCCGACCGCAACGGCGCCGGCATCCGACTGGAGGCGGGCTCGCTGACGCTGGTGGACTGCGGCTTCCGCGACAACGAGAACGGCCTGCTGACGGCCAACGACGAGCGCATCACGCTGGACCTCGTGGACTGCGAGTTCGGCCCCATCCCGCGGCGCGACGGCAAGACGCACAACCTCTACGTCGGCGCCATCGGCCGGCTGGCCATGACCGGCTGCTACGTGCATGGCGGCATGCTGGGCCACCTGCTGAAGAGCCGTGCGGCCGTGAACCACATCCTCTACAACCGCCTCACCGACGAGATCGGCGGCCGCGCCAGCTACGAGCTGGAGTTCCCCAACGGTGGCGTTGCGGTCGTCATGGGCAACCTGCTGATGCAGAGCTCCACCACCGAGAACCCGCACGTGATCTCCTTCGGCGCCGAGGGCGGCTCATGGATCAGGCAGGCGCTCTATCTCGTGCACAACACGCTGGTGGACCAGCGGCCCGGCGGCGGCATCTGGCTGCGCGTGTCGCCGCGCGAGACCGACGTGGTGCTGGCCAACAACCTGCTGGTGGGCGCGCCGCAGCTCGCCGCCGAGGGCCACTGGACGCGCCGCGCCAACCACCGCGCGGAGTGGGACGAGTTCGTGCAGGCCCAGCGCGAGGACTTCCGCCTCAAGCCGGGGTCGTCGCTGCGCGGCAAGGCGCAGGATGCGGGCGAGGGTGGCGGCCTGAGGCTGAGCCCGACGCGCGAGTACCGCCACCCGCACACCACCGTGGCGTTGGCCGGGCCGGCCAGGCATCCCGGCGCGTTCCAGTAGGCCCCTCGCCCTGACGCCCGGCCCGCGGGGTCAAGCCCGCTGGAGTTCCGCAGCCACCGGGTAGTCCGTGTAGCCCTCGGCGCCGCCGCCGTAGAAGGTTTCCTTCTGCGGCGTGGCCCACGGCAGGTCCTGGCGGATGCGCTCGACGAGGTCGGGGTTGCTGATGAACGGCCGGCCGATGGCCACCGCGTCGGCCCGGTTGCTGGCCACGGCGTCCAGCGCCATCGCGCGGTCGTAGCCGTTGTTGGCGATGTAGGGGCCGTTGAAGCGGCGGCGCAGCTCGGCGTAGTCGAACGGCGCGTGGTCGCGCGGGCCGCCGGTGGCGCCCTCCACCACCTCCAGGAAGGCCAGCTTCAGCGGCGCGAGCTGCTCGGCCACGTGGTTGAAGAGGGCCTGCGGGTTGCTGTCCTGCCCGATGTCGTTGGCCGGCGTGACGGGCGACAGCCGCAGCGACGTGCGGCCCGGGCCGATGGCGTGGGCCACGGCGGTCATCACCTCGATCAGCAGCCGCGCGCGGTTCTCGATGGAGCCGCCGTACTCGTCGGTGCGGTCGTTCGCGCTGTCGCGCAGGAACTGCTCCAGCAGGTAGCCGTTGGCCGCGTGGACCTCCACGCCGTCGAAGCCCGCGGCGATGGCGTTCTTCGCCGCCTGCACGTAGTCGGCGATCAGCTGCGGGATCTCGTCGGTGCGCAGCGCGCGCGGCTCGGCCGTGGGCACCAGCTCGCCGTGGGCGGCGTAGGTGCGCGTCTTGGCCGCGCGGTTCGTCGACGACACCGGCGCCTGGCCGCCCGGCTGCAGGCTGTTCACCGAGATGCGGCCCACGTGCCACAGCTGCACGACGATCTTGCCGCCCTCGGCATGCACGGCGTCGGTGACCTGCTTCCAGGCCGCGACCTGCTCGGGCGTGTGGATGCCGGGCGTGTCGAAGTAGCCCTGGCCGTCGGGGCGGATCTGCGTTGCCTCGGTGATCAGCAGGCCGGCGCTGGCGCGCTGGCGGTAGTACTCGACGGTCAGCGCATGGGGCGTCTGCTTCGGCGAGCGGTTGCGCGTCAGCGGCGCCATGACGATGCGGTTGGCGAGCTCGATGTCGCCGAGACGGACGGGGTCGAAAAGGGTAGGCATGGTCGTGAAATGGGGACGAATCGAACGGGCGCAAGTCTGGCGTCGGGCCGCTTTCCCCGTCGCCGCGGGGTTGATGCGTGATGTGTTAGCGACAATCAGGGGATGAACCGACCCCCACGCTCGCTCCGCTCTACGCCTTGCAGGCCGCACCGCGCCAGTGGCGCGATCCTTCGCCAGCCATGCAGCGTCCACTGGACGCTGCATGCGCAGGCTCAGCCCCCCGAGGGGGCGCGTCAGTGCCTACGGGCGGCCGGGCGCCACTGACATGCTCGCCTACCGCCACGCCTTCCACGCCGGCAACCATGCCGACGTCCTCAAGCACCTGGTGCTGACCCGCGTGCTGCGCTACATGGGGGAGAAGGACAAGCCCTACACCCTCGTCGACACCCATGCCGGCGCCGGGGGCTACTCCGTCGAGGGCCGCTACGCGCAGAAGAATGCCGAGTACGCCACCGGCATCGCCAGGCTCTACGACGAGGTCGACACGCTGCCCGCGCCGCTGGCCGACTACGTGCGCCTGGTGCGCGCCTTCAACCCCGACGGCCAGCTGCGCCAGTACCCGGGCTCGCCGGCCATCGCGAACTTCGTGCTGCGCGACACCGACCGGCTGCGCGCCTACGAGCTGCACCCGACCGACCACCGCATCCTCGCCAGCTACCTGGAGGCCCGCCCCAACACGCAGGTCAGCGACCGCGATGGCTTCGCCGCCATCAAGGCCGAGCTGCCGTCGCCCACGCGCCGCGCGGCGCTGCTGATGGACCCGCCGTACGAGATCAAGACCGACTACGCCAAGGTGCTGACCGCGCTGCGCGAGGCGCTGGAACGCGCGGCCGACACGGTGGTCATGGTCTGGTACCCGCAGCTGCAGCTGCTGGAGTCCACCCAGCTGGTGCAGCGCCTGAAGGCCAGCGCCGATGCCGCCGCCAAGAAGGGCTGGCTGCATGTGCGGCTGACCGTCACGCAGGCGGACGAGCGTGGCTTCGGCATGCTGGGCAGCGGCATGTTCGTCGCCAACCCGCCGTTCACGCTGCACGACGAGCTGGCCGAGTGCCTGCCGCTGCTGGTGGAGCGGCTGGGTCAGTACGACGGCGCCAACTACGTGCTGGAACAGAAGGTGGCATGAGGGCCGCGGCGCTCGCCTTCGCGCTGCTCGCCGGCGCGGCGCAGGCGCAGACCGGGCCGTATTTCATCCATGGCTCCTGGGTCAACGTGCGCGAGGCCGCGGCCAGCACGGCGCGCGCTGTCGAGCAGCTGACGACCAACACGCCGGTCGAGGTGACCGCGCGGCAGGGCGACTGGTGCGCGCTTCGCTACGGCGCCGGCAAGGCCGGCTTTGTCGCCTGCAATCTGCTGGGCGCCAAACCGCTGACGCTGGCGGAAACGGGCAGCAACGCGGCGCGGGCCTTCTGGGTGGCGCCGTCGCCGAATCGGCTCGCGGCCTATGGCCGGTCGCTGACGCCGCCGGCGGCGCTGCGGCTGGAGGCGTTGAAGAAGACGTTGAAGTACGGTGACACGGTGCGCTTCCCGCCGGTGGCGGAGTTCGAGGCGGCCAAGAAGCGCATGAAGGCTGGCGTGCTGCTGGACGCGGCGCTGGAGGTCCCCGGCCGCGAGCCGGTCGACCCGCTGGCGTCGCTGCAGGGCTCCCGGCTGAGGCCGGCAGCCATCAAGCCTTCGTTGTTCCGCACGCACCAGAGCGTGGCGCTGGTGTCGGAGCAGGACGCGGACGGCCTGGCCGCCGTGGCGGGCAGCCGCGTCAGCCTGACGCCCACGGGCCTGCCCACGGCCTGGCATGGCCATCACGATGGTCCCGAGATCGAGGCGATCTCCGGCTTCTGGGATGTGGGCCGGGCCGAACTGGCGTTCGACCCGCCGCTGGCCGTCTACACCGTGACGGCCAACGGTCTGGTGGGCGCCTCGGCGCTGAGCCGGCTGCCGTTCGAGGTCGGCGGAGAAACCCATGACTGCGGCGCCCGCTACCGCTCCCGCAGCCTGCCCCAGGCCACGGCCGTCATCTGGGGCGGCGGCGACGGCGCGGAGATGTCGCCGCTGAAAGGCTATCCGGCGCTCAAGGAAGGCAGTGAGCGCCTGGCCAGCCTGGTCGTGCAGGGCCGGCCGCTGGCGCCGAGCGCCCGCGTGCGCACGCAGGCCGAGCCGGTGAAGGGGCTGGCCTTGCCCAAGGTCGAGGAGCCGGAGCTGGTCGAGCGGCTCAAGGCCTTGAAGCCCCGCCGGGTGATGCGCGAGATCGACCTGGACGGCGACGGTGTGGCCGACCTGCTTCAGATCGAGTACCCCGTCGAAGTGGGCCAGATCAGCCTGGACTTCGTGCTGCACCGCAGCTGGTTCCTCAACATCAACGGCCAGTGGTTCGCGGCCGGCGAGTGGGAAGACGAGGACTGCACCTAGCGGGCCATCAGGGCCGCCAGCACCAGCGCCTCGGTCAGCACCTCGAAGCCCTCTTCCAGCTCGGCGAGGGGGTAGGGCATGGGCATCTGGTCGATCGCGATGGCCCACAGGCCCATGGCCAGGCCGGCCCACAGCAGCCGCCGGCTCAGGCCCGGGCGCATCGCGCGGTGCAGCGCCGCGATGGTCAGCACGCCGACGGCGGCCACCGCCAGCATGGGCAGCTCGCGCACGGTGTCGAAACGGCACAGCGACGTCCACTCGTGGCAGCGGTATTTCCACAGCTCATGCCCCATGAACTGCTCGTCCAGGGCCAGCACGAACATGGCCGCCGCCAGCCAGGCCCCCAGATCGCGTGGCAGGCCGCCGTCGGCCATCACGCGCAGGGCCATGGCCGCCAGCGTCAGCAGCAGCGCGCTGGACAGCCAGGACACCGGCGACGCGTCCGAGCGGAAGGCGCGCTCCCACACCGGCGCATAGCTCCAGGCGCTCAGCGCCATGAAGCCCAGCGCGGCGGCGAGCACCAGGGCCGCGGCCAGCGCGCGAGGCAGGGGGCGGGCAGACATGGAGGCGGATTCTGCGGGCACTGCTTTAAGCTGCGCGCCGCACCCGCCCGCCCGTTCCCCCTTTACGCCACATGAGCGACAGCAAACCCGTCACGATGGAGCAGATCGCCGCGCTGGCCGGCGTCTCCACGATCACGGTCTCGCGCGCGCTGCGTGACAGCCCGTCGGTGACGCCCGCCACGCGCGAGCGCATCAAGACGCTGGCCGAGGCCGCCGGCTACCGCTTCAACCACTCCGCCCGCAACCTGCGGCTGCGGCGCAGCCACATGGTGGCCGTCATGCTGGAGATGCAGCCCGACGCCGACCGCCCCATGACCGATGCCTACCCGCTGCAGCTGCTGGGCGGCATCACGCAGGAGCTGACGTCGCGCGGCTACAGCGTGCTGCTGTCGGCCATGCAGAGCCCCGGCCAGGGCATGGCCGCGTCGGCGGATGGCCTCATCCTGCTGGGCCAGGGCGCCAACGGCTCGGCGGTCAAGTCGGCTGCCGCCATGGGCCTGCCGCTGGTGGTGTGGGGCGCCGAGCATGGCCGGGGCGACGCCATCGTCGTCGGCGGCGACAACGCGCATGGCGGCGCCTGCGCGGCCGAGCGGCTCATCGCGCTCGGCCGGCGCGAGCTGCTGTTCCTGGGCGATGTGCGCCACGCCGAGATCCGCGACCGCCAGCAGGGCTTCGCCCGCGCGCTGAAGAAGGCCGGCCTGAAGGCGCAGACGCTGACGCCGGCGGCCTTCACGTTCGGCGCCGGCTTCACGGCCGTGCAGGCGCACATCGCCAAGGGGGGCAAGGCGCCCGACGGCCTGTTCGCTGCCAGCGACCTGCTGGCCATGGGCGCCGTGCGCGCCTTCACCGACGCCGGCCTGGCCGTGCCGGCGCAGGTCTCCGTCATCGGCTACGACGACTCGCCCGCCGCGCAGAGCTTCGCGCCGCCGCTGACCAGCGTGCGCCAGGACTGGCACCACGGCGGCGTGCTGCTGGCGCGCAAGGTGCTTGACCTGATCGCCGGCCAGGACGCGGCCAGCGAGATCATGCCGACCGAACTGGTGGTTCGCTCGACCTGAGGCGGAAGCTGGGCCGACAATGCCCGCCATGAGCACCCAAGACCTGACCGACGCCGAGTTCGCCGAACTCGACGAACTCCTCGCCGCCACGCCGGAGCCGCTGCAGCCGCTGGACGCCTCCATGCTGGACGGCTACCTGTGCGGCGTCATCGTGCAGCCGCGCCTCATCGAGACGGACGAGTGGCTGCCGAACATCTTCGACTACGACGGCGGCCTGCTGCCCGACAGCGTGGACGCCGCCTGGCTGGACCGCCTGACCCAGCTCGTCGAGCGCCGCCATGCCGCACTGAACAAGAGCCTGGTGGAAGACGGCTGGTTCGACCCCGTCATCCTCGAAGTGGACGAGGACGAGCAGCCCGAGCCGCTGCCCGACGACGCCACCGACGAAGAGAAGTCCGCCCGCGCCAGCTACGACGCGCTGGGGCCCATCTCGCGCGCACTGATGCCCTGGGTGGCCGGCTTCCAGCATGCGGCGCTGTGCTTCCCCGAGCTGGCCGAGCTGCCCAACGACGACGTCGCCGCCGCGATGGCGCGGCTGTACCGCCACCTGCCGGCCGAGACGGCCGAGGAGAAGGAAGTCGTCGAGACGCTGAACCGCGAGCATCCGCTGAAGGACCTGGACGATGCCATCGAGGAACTGGTCGTCACGGTGGCCGACCTGGCCGACCTGACGGAGGCCGAGCGCTACCGCGTGGAGACCATCCGGCGCGACACGCCCAAGGTCGGCCGCAACGACCCGTGCCCCTGCGGCAGCGGCCGCAAGTACAAGCAGTGCCACGGCAGCAACTGATGACGCCGGGGCTGGACCGCCGGCGCCCGGCGCCCCGCTCGGTCCGCGGCTGACATGAGACTGCAGCTGCTGTCGGATCTGCATCTCGAAACCGAGGACTACCAGCCGCGGCCCGCGCCGGGTGCGGAGTTGCTGATCCTGGCCGGCGACATCGACGCCACCTGGCGCAGCTACGCGCTGTTCCGCGACTGGCCGGTGCCCGTGCTGGTGGTGCCCGGCAACCACGAGTTCGACGGCCGCGATGTGGACGACGCCCGCGAGGCGCTGCGCGCCCATGTCGGCGCGCTGGGCCTGCGCCTGCTGGACGACGAGTCCGTCGTGCTGGCCGACGCGCAGGGGCGGCGCGTGCGCTTCGTCGGCTGCACGCGCTGGTGCGACTTCGACGCCTTCGGCCCCGCCGGCCGCGACCGCGCGATGCGGGCGGGCGGCTACTTCCAGAAGGTCATGCAGGCCACGCGCGACGGCCAGCCGTTCGACGTGGACGCCGTTCGCGCGCTGGGGCTGACCCAGCGCGACTGGCTGGCCGGCGAACTGGCGCGCACCGGCGACTGGGCGGCGACGGTGGCCATCACCCATTTCGCGCCCAGCCTGAAGAGCGCCGACCCGCGCTACGGCCGCCAGCCCGGCACGGCCAGCTTCTGCAACGACGACGAGGCGCTGCTGCCGCTGGCCGACCTGTGGCTGCACGGCCACCTGCACTGCCGGCAGGACTACCGCGTGGGCACGACCCGCGTGGTCAGCAATGCGCGGGGGCACAGCCGGCGCGGCGAGGCCGATGGCTTCGACGGCCAGCGTTCGTGGGATGTGTTCTGACCGGTTCGCGGGATCATCATGGCGACGCCGGTGCTGCCATGGCGGCTCGGGCGCGTCGGGAGGAGGTGTCGCATGCTGCGAGCACTGTTGCTGCTGGGGGCCGCGGCCTGGTCATGCGCCGGGGCGCAGCAGGGGGGGGGCCGAGCCGGTCCGCGTCGTGAGCAGTGCGGCGCCGGGGTCGCCGGGCGACCTGGCCGCCCGGCGCGGGCTGGAGCTGCTGATGCGCCGTGCCGGCCTGCGCCATGTGCTGAGCCACGAGCCCACGGAGCGCGCCGTCATCAGCCTGCGCACGGGGCTGTATGACGTCGACCTGCTGCGCTACGCCCGCTTCGACAAGGTCGTGCCAGGCGCCATCCGCGTCGATCCCCACCTGATCAGCACCACGCTGGTGGCGTTCAGCCGGGTGCCCATGCCCGGTGCGCAGGACCTGGCATCGCTGCGCGGCCTGCGGGTGGCCTATGTGCGTGGCATCAAGCTCGTCGAGCAGGAACTGGGCGGCCAGCCCGGCGTGGAGCCCACCACGGCGGCGCCGTCCTGCCTGGGCATGGTGGTGGCGGGCCGTGTGGATGTCTGCCTGCTGAACGCCGAAACCAGCGCGGCCGCCGCCGAGCTCATGGACGGCCGGCGGCTGGAGCGGCGTGTGCTCGTCAGGGTGGACCTGCACCTGTGGGTCGCCCCTGGCCGCGACCAGCTGGCGCGTCAGCTGTCCAGTGCGTTGCTCGACCTGGCCGCCAGCGGCGAGCTGGCCCAGGCCGTCGACGGCCTGCGCGGTCCCTGATCAGCCCGCAGGTCTCACCGGCTTGATGCGCAGCGCCCATATCACGCCCGCCACCAGCAGCAGCACGCCGGTCACCGTCGCCGGCGGCGGCGTGCGCTGGTTCCACGCGAACGCATAGGCCAGCGCGGCCAGCGTCTCGAAGACGATCAGCTGGCCCGACAGCGACGTCGGCAGCCGCTGGCTCGCCTCGTTCCAGCACAGCGTGCCCAGCCAGGACGAGCACAGCCCGATGGCCAGCATCAGCCCCACGTAGGCCAGCGGCCGCTCGCCCAGCGGTGCCGCGTAGCCGGCCGGCACCAGCGTGCCGGGCGCGGCCAGGTGGATGCCGGCCAGCAGCAGCGCGCCCGCGAGCGCCATGGGCAGCGTCACCAGGCCCTGCGCCGTGGCCCAGGCCCGCGGCGAGCGGTCGGCATGCGCGCGCAGCCAGTCGGCATTGCGGATCGGGTACCAGGTCCAGCACGCCACCGCCGCGACGGCCAGCAGCGCGCCCTCGGCGTAGCGGCGCGGGTCACCGGCGCTCTGCTGCAGCGCGTGCAGCTCGTCGCGGTTCACCAGTGCCAGGCCCGCGGCAATCAGCGCCAGCGACGGCGCCAGCCGGGCCCACGGCAGGTGGCCGTCGCGCACGCGGTTGCGGTGGTTGGCGCAGACGGCGATGACCACCGGCAGCGTGCCGATGATCATCGTCGGCAGCGGCGCGCCGGCACGCTGGATGGCGGCCGACAGACACAGGTAGTACAGGAAGTTGCCGATCAGGCTGAGCCGGGCTGCCTGCCACCAGTCCGCCGACCGCAGCTCGCGCAGCGCACGGCGGTCCAGCAGCAGCGCCAGCGGCAGCGCGATGAGGCCGAAGGCCAGGTAGCGCCCCACCGTCAGCAGCGCGGGGGCATAGCCGGGCAGCATGACGGGGGCGACGAACACCAGCCCCCACATCAGCCCGGCGGCGAGGGCGAACAACAGACCAAGCAGCATGATCCGCATCATCCCTCGCGCGACGGTCATGCCGCGGCGTTAGGCTGCGGGACATGCCTGTTCCCCGCTTCCCCGCGCTGCTGTTGTCGGCCGCCATGGCCGGCCCGGCGCAGGCCGGCCGCCCGCTGCAGACCGAGGACGCCGGCGTCATCGACCCCGGCAGCTGCGAGCTGGAAAGCGTGCACGCGCAGAGCCGGCTGGCGGGCGAGGTGGCCCGTCAGTCCAGCCTGCAGCTGGCCTGCGGCATCGGGCGCGGCACCGAGCTGGCGGTGCAGGCGCTGCGGCCGCGCGAGCTGGCGCTGGTGGGCAAGACGCAGCTGGCGCAGTGGCGTGACACGCAGGTCACCATCGCTTGGGCGCTGTCGCACCGGCATGTGGAGACCGCCTGGCGCCGCAGCGGCGCGGGGGTGCAGCTCGTGGCGAGCACGCCCGCCGGCGATGACTGGCTGCTGCACGCCAACCTGGGCCACCAGCGCGACGAGCTGAACCGCCGGCGCAGCACGCCCTGGGCGCTGGCCGCGGAGCACAACGGGCTGGGCGAGGGTGGGCGTTGGCAGCCCATGGCCGAGGTGTTCGGCGACGACCGGGGGCAGCGCTGGGCCGCCGCGGCGCTGCGGGTGGCGGTGGTGCCCGACCGCGTGTTCCTCGATGGCTCGCTGGGCCGTCAGCTGGGCGGCGCGGGGGCCCGCCTGGCCACGCTGGGCTTCAAGCTCGCGTTCTGACCCAGGCGGCAACCGCGTCGCGCTGGGCGTCGTCGTAGTGCAGGCCCAGCTTGCTGCGCCGCCACAGCACGTCGTCGGCACCGACGGCCCATTCCCGCGCCACCAGGTGCTGCAGCTCGGCCTCGTGCAGGCCGGGCGCGACCTCGGCGCCGGGGTCGGCGAGCAGCGCCGGCGCCTCGCTGCCGTACGCGTAGGCCAGCCGGCCCACATGGGCGGGCGGTCGCGTGGCATGCCGGGCCTGCAGCTCGGCCGCGAAGGCCGCGATGTCCACGCCGTGCCGGCCGAGGTCACCGCCGGGCAGGTGGGTGCCGGCCGTCCAGGGTCGGCGCGGGTCGCCCAGCATCGCACCCAGCTGTGTGGCGCCGTCCTCGGCCAGCTTGCGGTAGGTCGTCAGCTTGCCGCCCCAGACGTTCAGCAGCGGCGCGCCACCGGCCGTGTCGGTCTCCAGCAGGTAGTCGCGCGTCACCGACGACGCCGAACCGCCCTCGTCCAGCAGCGGCCGCACGCCGGCGTAGGTCCAGCGCACGTCGGCCGGCGTCACGGGCCGCGCGAGGTAGCGGCTGGCCTGCTCGCACAGGTAGGCGACCTCGTCCTGCGCGATCTGCGCGCGCGACGGCGGTTCCTCGTGCTCCGGCAGCTCCACGTCCGTCGTGCCGATCAGCGTGAAGCGGCCCTCGTAGGGAATGGCGAACAGGATGCGGCCGTCGGCGTTCTGGAAGATGTAGGCGTGGTCATGCGTGAAGCGCTGGTCCACGACGATGTGGCTGCCCTTCACGAGGCGCAGGCCGCGTGCCGGCAGCGACCGGCCGTCGGCACCCTGCGTGTGGTCGCGCAGGAAGCGTTCGGCCCACGGCCCGGCCGCGTTGATGAGCGCGTGGCTGCGCAGCTGGCGGCCGTTCTGCAGCGTGACCTGCCAGTGGTCTGCCAGGCGCCGGGCCTCGGTCACGGCGCAGCGCGTCAGCACCTCGGCGCCGCGGGCCTGCGCATCGCGCGCGTTCAGCACGACGAGGCGGGCGTCGTTCACCCAGCCGTCGGAGTAGACGAAGCCGCGCGTGAACTCGGGCCTGAGCGGCTGGCCGTAGACGCTGCCCGCGAGCTTCAGGCCGTGCGAGCCGGGCAGCAGCTCGCGCCTGGCGAGGTGGTCGTACAGGAACAGCCCGAGGCGGATCATCCAGGCCGGCCGCAGGTGCGGCGCATGCGGCAGCACGAAGCGCAGCGGCTGGATCAGGTGCGGCGCGCTCTTCAGCAGCACCTCGCGCTCCTGCAGCGCCTTGGCGACCAGCGAGAACTCGTAGGTCTCCAGGTAGCGCAGCCCGCCGTGCACGAGCTTGGTGGACGCCGACGACGTGTGCTGCGCCAGGTCCTCGCGCTCGGCCAGCAGCACGCGCCAGCCGCGCCCGGCCAGGTCGCGCGCGAGACCGGTGCCGTTGATGCCGCCGCCGACGACCACCACGTCAAAATCGTTCATGCAACGACTCTAAGTGAATGACAGTCATGGATGCATTGCTGGCGCTGGATCAGGGAACGTCTAGTTCGCGCGCTCTAGTCTTCGACCGCTCGGGCCGGCTGCTGGCCGCTGCGCAGCGCGAGCTGACGCAGCACTTCCCGCAGCCGGGCTGGGTGGAGCACGACGCCACCGAGATCTGGGACGGGCAGATCGCCTGCGCCCGCGAGGCCATCGCCAAGGCCGGCGTGAAACCCGCCGCCATCGGCATCACCAACCAGCGCGAGACCGTCGTGCTGTGGGACCGCCGCACCGGCCAGCCGCTTCACAAGGCGCTGGTGTGGCAGGACCGGCGCACGGCGGACTTCTGCGACGACCTGAAGCGCCAGGGCCTGGAGCCGCGCCTCCGCGCGCTGACCGGCCTGGTGCTGGACCCGTACTTCTCCGCCACCAAGCTGCGCTGGCTGCTGGACCACGTCGACGGGGCCCGCGAGCGCGCCGAGCGCGGCGAGCTGGCCTTCGGCACCGTGGACAGCTGGCTGCTGTGGCAGCTCACCGATGGCCAGGTGCACGCCACCGACGCCAGCAACGCGTCGCGCACGCTGCTGTTCGACATCCACCGTGGCGACTGGAGCGACGAGCTGCTGGGCGTCTTCGGCATCCCGCGCGCGCTGCTGCCCGAGGTGCGGCCGTCGGCGGGCGAGTTTGGCGTCGCCACCGAGTTCGGCGCGCCCATCGCCGGCATCGCGGGCGACCAGCAGGCCGCGCTGTTCGGCCAGGCGGCGCTCTCGCCCGGCCAGGCCAAGAACACCTACGGCACCGGCTGCTTCCTGCTGATGCACACCGGCGCGCAGGCGCGCAGCTCGGCCCATGGCCTCATCACCACGCGCGCCGCGCAGGTGGGCGCGGCGCCGCAGTTCGCGCTGGAGGGCAGCGTGTTCGTCGGCGGCGCCGTTGTGCAGTGGCTGCGCGACGGGCTGGGCCTGATCCGCAGCAGCGCCGAGGTGCAGGCGCTCGCCGAGAGCGTGCCCGACAACGGCGGCGTCACGCTGGTGCCGGCCTTCGCCGGGCTGGGCGCGCCGCACTGGCGGGCCGATGCGCGCGGCGCCCTCGTGGGCCTGACGCGCGGCAGCACCCGCGGCCACATCGCCCGTGCGGCCGTGGAGAGCATCGCCTTCCAGAGCGCCGAGCTGCTGCAGGCGATGCAGAACGACGGCGCCGCGCTGACCGAACTGCGCGTGGACGGCGGCGCCAGCGCCAACGACCTGCTGATGCAGTTCCAGGCCGACCTGCTGGGCCTGCCCGTGCTGCGCCCGCGAGTCATCGAGACGACGGCGCTGGGCGCTGCGCTGCTGGCCGGCATCGGCGCCGGGGTCTACGGCTCGCCCGAGGAGGTCGGGTCCATCTGGCAGCTGGACCGCGCGTTCGAGCCGCGCATGTCCCGCGACGAGGCCGGCGTGCGGCTGGCGCAGTGGGACAAGGCGGTGCGGCAGGTGCTGGCGGAGTGAAGGCCGTCGGGTGCGCTTGAGCGCCTCCTGACACACGCTGGCAGCCGGCCCGGCGAGCATGCGGGCCTTTCCAGACCCGCCCTTCCAGGAGCCCCCATGAACTTCGCCTACACCCTCGTCTACGTGGCTGACGTCGCCGCGTCGCTGGCCTTCTTCGAGCGTGCGTTCGGCCTGCCGACACGCTTCCTGCACGAGAGCGGCGCCTACGGCGAGGTCGACACCGGCGCCGGCGGCACGACGCTGGCCTTCGTGGACCACGCCACCGCGCGTGACAGCGTGCAGCACGACTACGTGGCCGCCGATGCGAGCGCCAAGCCGCTGGGCATGGAGATCGGCTTCACCGTGGCCGACGTGCCCGCCGCCTTCGAGCGCGCCGTGGCCGCCGGCGCGACGGCGCTGGCCGCGCCCGTCACCAAGCCCTGGGGCCAGACGGTGGCCTATGTGCGCTGCCCGGACGGCACGCTGGTGGCGCTCTGCACGGTCATGGGCTGATTGCTCCCCGCCTTGGGGCGCAGCGCCTGGGCCACGAACAGCTGGCCCGGTGCGAACCAGGCGTGTGAGGCGCTGATGGCGCCCAGTGAAACCACATCGACCCGCTGGGTGCCGCGAGCGTGGGAGGAGGCGTAGATGGCCATGATGCTGCTAGGGAGGGTCTGCAAAACCCCTGTGGGCCGCGTTTGCGACAACCCCGGCCCGCGAGTAGGCGCGTCGCGAAGCTGGGGCTGGCCGCCCCAGCGAGCGGTGCAACACCCGCGCGGGCCGGGGTTGTCGCAAACCCGCAGGGGCGTGGCTTTGCCGGCGCGGGGCGGCGTTGCGAACCTTGCCCAGGCACGAGCCTGGGCGGCGGTCCGCGCCTTGCCCCACATCCGGCAAAGACCTCGCCGCGGCCCGCAGGGGTTTTGCAGCCCCTCCCTAGGGTTTTCCAGCGAGAGGCTTGATCCGCGTCAAGCTCGGTTCTAGGATTAACCGACCGGTCGGTAGAGAAATACAATGTCCGAACTCCTGATCCAGATCGAGCAGCACGGCGCCGTGCGCCTGCTGCGCCTGAACCGCCCCGACGCGCTGAATGCCTTCACCGCGGCAATGCTGGGCCAGCTGCGGCAGGCGCTGGAGACGGTCGCGGCCGACACGGCGACGCGCTGCGTGCTCATCACCGGCGCGGGCCGTGCCTTCAGCGCGGGCCAGGACCTCGCCGACCCGCATGTGGCGCCCAGCCGCGAGCCGGGGGCCACGCCCAAGAACATCGGGCACATGCTGGACCACTACTACATCCCGCTGGCGCTACAGCTGCGCCACATGCCGGTGCCGGTGGTGGCAGCCGTCAACGGCGTGGCCGCGGGCGCCGGCGCCAACATGGCCTTCGGCTGCGACCTGGTGCTGGCCGCCGAGAGCGCCAGCTTCATCCAGGCCTTCTCCAGGATCGGGCTGGTGCCCGACTGCGGCGGCACGTGGTTGTTGCCCCGGCTGGTGGGCCGCGCCAAGGCGCTGGAGCTGGCGCTGCTGGGCGACAAGCTCAAGGCCGCCGACGCGGTGGCGCTGGGCCTGATCGCCCGCGTGGTGCCCGATGCCGAGCTGATGGACACGGCCTTGGCGCTGGCGCAGAAGCTGGCCGCCATGCCCACCCGGGCGCTGGCCGAGACGCGCCGTGCGATGGACGAGGCGCTGAAGCTGGAATTCGAGCCGGCGCTGAAGCGCGAGGCGGCATTGCAGAGCCAGCTGGGCTTTGCACACGACTACCTCGAAGGCGTGGCGGCGTTCATGGACAAGCGCAAGCCCGAGTACAAGGACCGCTGACGATGGATGCGCAAGCCACGGCCGAGAAGGTCAGGGATGTGATGCTCGCCGATGACGCGGCGAGCCGGATGCTGGGCCTGCAGATCGCGGACATCGCACCCGGCCGTGCGGTCGCGACGATGACGGTGCGGCCCGACATGCTGAACGGCTTCGCCATCTGCCACGGCGGGCTGATCGCGACGCTGGCGGATTCGGCCTTCGCGTTCGCCTGCAACAGCCGCAACGCGCTGACGGTGGCGTCGGGCTTCGGCATCGACATCCTGAAGCCGGCCAAGCTGCATGACGTGCTGACGGCGACGGCGCAGGAGACCTCGCTGGCCGGGCGCACGGGGCTGTACGACATCACGGTGAAGAACCAGCATGGCGAGCTGATCGCCATGTTCCGCGGCCGGTCCTACCGGCTGGGTGAACGAAAGGTTTTTGAATGACGCCCCCACGCACGCTTCGCATGCTGCCCCCCGCGGGGCCGTTCGCTCCCTTGGGGCGGCCCGTCGGGAGCTCGGCATGACCGTCAAGACACCTCAGCCCGGCGATCTCGAGCCCATCGAGACCGCCAGCCGCGACGAGCTGCAGGCTTTGCAGCTGCAGCGCCTGCGCTGGAGCCTGCAGCACGCCTACGACCACGTGCCGCACTACAAGGCCAGCTTCGACAAGGCGGGCGTGCATCCGGCCGACCTGAAGCAGCTGTCCGATCTGGCGAAGTTCCCGTTCACGACCAAGCACGACCTGCGCGCGAACTACCCCTTCGGCCTGTTCGCCGTGCCGCGTGAGCAACTGGCGCGCATCCATGCGTCGTCGGGCACGACGGGCAAGCCCACCGTCGTCGGCTACACGCTCAAGGACATCGACCACTGGGCCAACCTCGTCGCGCGCTCCATCCGCGCCGCCGGTGGCCGCCGGGGTGACCTGGTGCACGTGGCCTACGGTTATGGCCTGTTCACCGGCGGCCTGGGCGCGCACTACGGCGCCGAGCGGCTGGGCTGCACCGTCATCCCGATGAGCGGCGGCCAGACCGAGAAGCAGGTGCAGCTGATCACCGACTTCAAGCCCGACATCATCATGGTCACGCCCAGCTACATGCAGGTGCTGATCGAGGAGTTCGCGCGCCAGGGGCTGGATGCGCGCGAGTCGTCCTTGAAGGTGGGCATCTTCGGCGCCGAGCCCTGGACCGAGGCGATGCGCCGCGAGATTGAGGCCGGCGCGGGCATCGACGCGGTCGACATCTACGGCCTCTCGGAAGTGATGGGCCCGGGCGTGGCCAGCGAGTGCATCGAGAGCAAGGACGGCCCGGTCATCTGGGAAGACCATTTCTACCCGGAGATCATCGACCCCGACACCGGCGAGGTGCTGCCCGACGGCAGCGAGGGCGAGCTGGTGTTCACGTCGCTCTCCAAGGAAGCGATGCCGGTCATCCGCTACCGCACGCGCGACCTGACGCGGCTGCTGCCACCCACGTCGCGGGCCATGCGCCGCATGGGCAAGATCGTCGGCCGCAGCGACGACATGCTCATCATCCGCGGCGTGAACCTGTTCCCCACACAGGTGGAAGAGCTGGTGTTGCAGGAAAAAGGCCTGGGCGGCCAGTACCAGCTGGTCGTCACGCGTGACGGGCATCTGGACGAGCTGCTGATCCGCTGCGAGCTGGCGCTGGGGGCGGCCGACGACGGCATCGCCAAGCGGCTCGCCGAGCGCATCAAGAACCTGATCGGCGTCACGGCGACCATCCGTGTCGAGCCGAACAATTCCATCGAGCGCACGCTGGTCGGCAAGGCCCGCCGCGTCGTGGACCAACGCAAGAAGCAAGGAGCTTGAGATGTATACGCAAGCAATGGACTTGATGGCCCGCGAGGCGAAGCCCAAGGTCGTCAAGAGCGCCGAGGACCTGGCCCGCGAGGAAGCCTTCGAAGCCCGCATCGCCGCCGGGGACTTCATCGAAGCCAAGGACTGGATGCCCGAGCACTACCGCAAGACGCTGGTGCGCCAGATCAGCCAGCACGCGCACAGCGAGATCGTCGGCATGCTGCCCGAGGGCAACTGGATCACGCGCGCGCCGACGCTCAAACGCAAGGCCATCCTGCTCGCCAAGGTGCAGGACGAGGGCGGCCATGGCCTGTACCTGTACGCCGCCGCGGAGACGCTGGGCACCAGCCGCGACGAGATGACCGCGGCGCTGCTGTCCGGCAAGGCCAAGTACAGCTCCATCTTCAACTACCCCACCCTGACCTGGGCCGACATCGGCGTCATCGGCTGGCTGGTGGATGGCGCGGCCATCATGAACCAGGTGCCGCTGTGCCGCTGCTCTTACGCGCCCTATGCGCGGGCCATGATTCGCGTCTGCCGCGAGGAGAGCTTCCACCAGCGCCAGGGCTACGAGAGCCTGCTGACGATGATGCAGAAGGGCACCGACCAGCAGAAGGCGATGGTGCAGGATGCCGTGAACCGCTGGTGGTGGCCGTCGCTGATGATGTTCGGCCCGGCCGACAAGGACTCGCCCAACTCCGAGCAGAGCATCCGCTGGGGCATCAAGCGCGTCACCAATGACCAGCTGCGCCAGAAGTTCGTCGACGCGACGATCCCGCAGGCCGAGATCCTCGGCGTGACCGTGCCCGACCCGGCGCTGAAATGGAACGAGCAACGCCAGAGCTACGACTTCGGCGACATCGACTGGGCCGAGTTCTGGCGCGTGGTGGGCGGCGAAGGCCCCTGCAACCGCGAGCGCCTGGCCGCTCGCAACAAGGCCTGGGATGACGGCGCCTGGGTGCGCGACGCCGCACTGGCGCACGCCCGCAAACAAGCCGTGAAGGCAGAAGCAGCATGATGACCATGCCCACCCCCTACCGGCTTCGCCGGCCCCCTCAAGGGGGCGCACCCGACGGCCTGGCAAAGCCAGTTCCGTGGGCGCTGCTCGGGTTGTAGTGGGGCACTGCGGCGAGCGAGTTGATGAATTGGAGAAGTGACGTGAGTGATCCGAAGAACGAATGGCCTCTGTGGGAAGTCTTTGTCCGCAGCAAGGCGGGCCTGGACCACAAGCACTGCGGCAGCCTGCACGCGGCCGATTCGGCGATGGCCATCCAGATGGCGCGCGACGTCTACACGCGCCGCCAGGAAGGCACCAGCATCTGGGTCGTGCGCTCGGAGCAGATCGTCGCCAGCGACCCGACGGAGAAGGGCAGCCTGTTCGAGCCGGCCGATGACAAGGTCTACCGCCATCCGACGTTCTACGAACTGCCGGACGAACTGAACCACATGTGATGGCCATGGACGCCAAGACCACCTACGTCCTGCGCTTGGGCGATACCTGCCTCATCCACAGCCAGCGCCTGTCCGAATGGGCGGGCCACGCGCCGGTGCTGGAGGAAGACCTCGCGCTGTCCAACATCGCGCTGGACCTGCTGGGCCAGGCCCGCGCGCTGCTGACCTACGCCGGCCAGCTCGAAGGCGCCGGCCGCGATGAAGACCAGCTGGCCTTCCTGCGTGAGGAGCGAGACTACCGCAACGTCATCCTCGTCGAACTGCCCAACGCGGCGGCCAGCCCCAGCGACGGCGGCGGCGGGCGCGACTTCGCGCTGACGACGCTGCGCAACGCGGCCATGGCGATCTGGCTGGAACTGCTCTACGAGCGCCTGCAGGCCGGCTCCGACGCCGAGCTGGCCGGCATCGCCGCCAAGTCGCTGAAGGAAGTGCGCTACCACCGCCAGCACAGCAGCGACTGGGTCGTGCGCCTGGGCGATGGCACGGAGGAGTCCCGTGCCCGCATGCAGGCTGCGCTGGCCGTGCTGTGGCCTTACTTCAACGAGCTGTTCGCCGCCGACGGCGTGGACGGCGTCGGCCCGGCCTGGCGTGAGCTGGAGCCCGCATGGCGCGCCCGCTGGGCCACGCTGCTGCAGGAAGCGACGCTGACGCTGCCGCGCGATGCCGCCATGCAGCCACGCGGCATTGACGGCATCCACAGCGAGCACATGGGCCACCTGCTGGCGACGATGCAGTTCCTGCAGCGCACCTACCCGGGCGGCGTGTGGTGACCAACCTGGCCGCCGCCCGCGAGCGCCTGGCGCAGGTGCCCGATCCCGAGATCCCCGCGGTGACGCTGGTGGACCTGGGCATCGTGCGCGACCTGCGCGAGACGGCGTCGGGCGTCGAGGTGGTGCTGACGCCGACCTACAGCGGCTGCCCCGCCACCGAGCTGATCGCCGACGACGTGCGCGCGGCGCTGGCCGAGTTCGGCGACGTGACCGTCACGCTGCAGCGCGCGCCGGCCTGGAGCACCGACTGGATCACGCCCGAGGGCCGCCAGAAGCTGCAGCAGTACGGCATCGTGCCGCCGCAGTGCAGCGCCGAGCAGGCCATCAAGGTCGTGCCACGGCTGCGCTGCCCGCGCTGCGACAGCGGCAGCACGCAGCAGCTGTCCCGCTTCGGCTCCACCGCCTGCAAGTCCACGTGGCGCTGCATCGAATGCGGCGAGCCGTTCGAATATTTCAAACCAATCTGACCCGAGCCGGCCATGGCCCTGCATTTCCACCCCCTGCGCGTGACCTCGGTCGAGCGCGACACCGACGACGCGATGGTCGTCGGCTTCGAGGCCCCTGCGGAAGGCTTCGCTTTCGAGCCCGGCCAGTACCTGACGCTGCGCGCCAACGTCGGCGGGCAGGAGCTGCGCCGCAGCTACTCCATCTGCTCTGACCAGGCGCTCAAGGTCGGCATCCGCCGCGTCGATGGCGGCGCGTTCTCGACCTGGGTGCACGAGCAGCTGAAGGCGGGTGATGTTCTCGAGTCCTACCCGCCGCAGGGCCGCTTCGTGCTCCCCTCGGCGAGCGAAGGCCGCCATGTGCTGTTCATCGCCGGCGGCTCCGGCATCACGCCCATCCTGGCGCTGCTGACCGCGCTGCTGGAGCGCGAGCCGCGGTCCCGTGCGACGCTGATCTACGCCAACCGCCGCACCGCGTCGACGATGTTCAAGGAAGAACTCGAAGACCTGAAGAACCGCTTCATGACGCGGCTGTCGCTGCACCTCGTGTTCAGCCGCGAGGCCGTCGATGCGCCGCTGTACGCCGGCCGGCTGGACGCCGGCAAGCTCAGCGCCTTCCTGGCCGGCCCGGTGCCGGCGGCCAGCCTGGACGCGGTGTTCATCTGCGGCCCGTTCGAGATGAACGACCAGGCCGAGGCCGCGCTGCTGGGCCACGGCGTGCCGGCCGAGCGCATCCACATCGAGCGCTTCGGCACGCCTGACACGCTGGCCGGCCGGCCCGCGCCGCACGAGGTCAAGCCCGGCGATGCGCCCGAGGCGCGCGTCACCGTCATCCGCGACGGCCTGTCGCGCGAGATCGGCTTCATGGCCACCGACCCCAGCCTGCTCGACGCCGCCGCGCGCGAGGGCATGGACGTGCCGTTCTCGTGCAAGAGCGGCGTCTGCTCCACCTGCCGCTGCAAGCTCGTCGAAGGCCGGGTGCGCATGGACAAGAACTTCGCGCTGGACAAGGACGAGGTCGCCGCCGGCTTCATCCTCAGCTGCCAGGCCCACCCGCTCACCGAGCGTGTCGTGATCTCGTTTGACGAGCGTTGAGCCCCGGATGCCCAGAAAGAGAGCCCCTGGCTTTGAAGCCCAGCGAGAGGACATCCTCGCCGCCGCCGCCCGCCTGTTTGCCGACCAGGGCTTCAGCGCGACGTCGATGAACCAGGTCGCTGAGGCCTGCGGCGTGGCCAAGCCCACGCTGTATCACTACTTCCAGGACAAGCAGGCGCTGCTGGCCCAGATCTGCGACAGCCATGTGCATGCGCTGCTCACGCTCGTGGAGCAGGTGAAGGCCCAGCAGCTGGCGCCCGACGCGCAGCTGCGCGCGCTCATCGAGCGCTTCACCCGTGCCTATGCCGACGCGCAGGCGCAGCACCGTGTGCTGACCAGCGAGATCCGCTTCCTGGCCGAGGCCGAGCGCGAGCGCGTGCTGGGCGTGGAGCGCCGCGTCGTGGGCGAGTTCGCCGCGGCGCTGGCGCTGGTGCGGCCTGAACTGCGCGACGCCCGCCTGCACAAGCCGCTGACCATGCTGCTTTTTGGCATGATCAACTGGACCTTCACCTGGCTGCGGCCCGACGGCGACCTGTCGCACGCCGCGCTGGCAGCCCTGGTCAGCGACCTGTTCTTTGGCGGCCTGGGCGCGGTCCACGCGCCGCAGCCCGTGCCCCCCCCATAACCCCGAGGAGACGACCCATGAAGCAATTCAAGCAACTCGCGCTGGCCCTGGCCGCCACGCTGAGCCTGGCGGCGCAGGCCGACATCAACGTCGGCGTCACGGTGTCGGCCACCGGCCCGGCGGCGTCGCTGGGCATCCCGGAGAAGAACACGGTGGCACTGATGCCCACCACCATCGGCGGCCAGAAGGTCAACTACATCGTGCTGGACGACGCGTCCGACACCACCACCGCCGTCGCCAACACCCGCAAGCTCATCACCGAGAACAAGGTCGACATCGTCATCGGCTCCACCGTCACGCCCAACTCGCTGGCGATGATCGACGCGGTGTCGGAGTCCGGCACGCCGATGATCTCGATGGCCGCGTCGGCCCGCATCGTCGAGCCGCTGGACGCGAAGAAGAAGTGGGTCTTCAAGACGCCGCAGAACGACATCATGATGGCGCTGGCCATCGTGACGCACATGGTGGACAACGGCATCAAGACGGCCGCGTTCATCGGCTTCGCCGATGCCTACGGCGAGGGCTGGTGGGGCGAGTTCAACAAGATCGCCGCCACCAAGAAGCTCAACATCGTCGCGAGCGAACGCTACAACCGCACGGACACGTCCGTCACCGGCCAGGTACTGAAGCTCGTGGCCGCCAAGCCCGACGCCATCCTCATCGCCGGCTCGGGCACGCCCGCCGCGCTGCCGCAGAAGGCGCTGAAGGAGCGCGGTTACGCCGGCAAGATCTACCAGACCCACGGCGTCGCCAACAACGACTTCCTGCGCGTGGGCGGCAAGGACGTGGAAGGCACGCTGCTGCCGGCCGGCCCCGTGCTGGTGGCCGCCCAGCTGCCGGCCGACCACCCGGTGAAGAAGAGCGCGATGGACTACATCGCCAAGTACGAGGCTGCGCACGGCAAGGGCAGCGTGTCCACCTTCGGCGGCCATGCCTGGGATGCCGGCCTGCTGCTGGCCGCCGCGGCGCCCGAGGCGCTGAAGAAGGCCCAGCCCGGCACGCCCGCCTTCCGCGCGGCGCTGCGCGACGCGCTGGAGGGCGTGAAGAACGTGGCAGGCGCGCATGGCGTGTTCAACATGTCGGCCGGCGACCACCTGGGCCTGGATCAGCGTGCCGTCGTCATGGTGCAGATCAAGGACGGCAAGTGGGTGCAGATCAAGTGAAGCCGCTGCAGAGCTACATCGCCGGCCGCTGGGTCGGCGAGCGCGCGGCCAAGCCGCTCGCGAGCGCGATCAACGGCCGCGTCGTCGCGCACACGCACGAGGAAGGCCTCGACTTCGCCGAGAGCCTGGCCTACGCGCGCGGCACCGCGCTGCCGGCGCTGCTGCGCACGCACTTCCAGGACCGTGCCCGCGTGCTCAAGGCGCTGGCCGCCTACCTGCTGGAGCGCAAGGAACAGCTGTACGCGATCAGCGCGCACACCGGTGCGACGCGGGCCGACTCGTGGATAGACATCGAGGGCGGCATCGGCACGCTGTTCGCGTACGCGTCCATCGGCGGCAAGGACCTGCCCAGCAGCAACGTGCTGCACGAGGGCCCGCCCATGCGGCTGGGCGCCAACAACCACTTCATCGGCAGCCATGTGCTGGTGCCCAAGCGCGGCGTGGCGCTGCACATCAACGCGTTCAATTTCCCGATGTGGGGGATGCTGGAGAAGTTCGCGCCCAGCTTCCTCGCCGGCATGCCCTGCCTCGTGAAGCCGGCCACGGCGACCAGCTACGTCGCCGAGGCCTGCGTGCGGCTCATCGTCGAGTCGGGCCTGGTGCCGGCCGGCGCGCTGCAGCTCATCATCGGCGGCACGGGCGACCTGTTCGAGCGGCTGGACGAGGCCGACGTCGTCACCTTCACCGGCAGCGCCGACACGGCGTTGATGCTGAAGGCCCACCCGAACCTGCTGAAGAAGAGCATCCCCTTCAACGCCGAGGCCGACAGCCTGAACTGCGCCATCCTCGCGCCCGATGTGACGCCGGACGATCCGGAGTTCGACCTCTTCATCAAGGAGGTCGCGCGCGAGATGACGGCCAAGGCCGGCCAGAAGTGCACGGCCATCCGCCGCACGCTGGTGCCGACCAACCTCGTCGATGCGGTCGCCTCCGCTTTGAAGGCGCGGCTGTCCAAGACGGTCGTGGGTGACCCCGCCGTCGAAGGCGTGCGCATGGGCGCACTCGCCAGCAAGGCCCAGCAGGCCGACGTGGCCGAACGCGTGGCGCAGCTGGCGAAGCACTGCGAGGTCTTGCTGAGCGAGCGGGACGGCTTTGCGCCCAAGGGCGAGGGCGTGGCCGACGGCGCGTTCTTCGCGCCCACGCTGCTGCTGGCCCGCGACTCGGCGGCCAGCGATGCCCATCACCTCGAAGCCTTTGGCCCGGTGACGACGCTGCTGCCCTACGGCGACTTCGACGAGGCGCTGCACCTGGCCACGCTGGGCCGCGGCAGCCTGGTCGGCACCGTCTGCACGAAGACGCCGGCGCTCGCCGCCCAGGCCGTGCCGACGTTTGCCGCCTGGCACGGTCGCATGCTGGTGCTGGACCGCGAGGCTGCGCTGGAGAACACCGGCCACGGCTCGCCTCTCCCGAAGCTCAAGCACGGCGGCCCGGGGCGCGCCGGCGGCGGCGAGGAGCTGGGCGGCCTGCGCGCCGTGAAGCACTACCTGCAGCGCTGCGCGGTGCAGGGCTCGCCGACGATGATCTCGGCCATCACGGGCGAGTACCAGCGCGGTGGCGCCGTCACCGAGAGCGAGGTGCACCCGTTCCGCCGCTACTTCGAGGACGTCGAGGTGGGCATGAGCCTGCTCACCCACCGCCGCACCGTCGGCGAGGCCGACATCGTCGCGTTCGGCGGCCTGTCAGGCGACTACTTCTACATGCACTTCGACGAGGTCGCGGCCAAGGCCTCGCCGTTCGGCCAGCGCATCGCGCATGGCTACTTCGTGCTGTCGGCCGCCGCGGGCCTGTTCGTCAGCCCGGCGCCGGGCCCGGTGCTGGCCAACTACGGCCTGGAGAACCTGCGCTTCGTCACGCCGGTCGCCATCGGCGACACCATCCAGGCGCGGCTCACCGCCAAGCGCAAGATCGACCGCCCGCCGCGCGACGACCAACCCGCCCAGGGCGTCATCGGCTGGGACGTGGCCGTGACCAACCAGCGCGGCGAGCTGTGCGCGAGCTACGAGATCCTGACGCTGGTGGCCAAGCGGGTGGCCAGGTGAACGCAACGCAGGCCCGAGCGATCGCCTTGGGCCTGCCCGGTGCGGTCGAGAAGCCGCACCACGACCTCACCTCGTTTCGCCTGCCGGGCGCCAAAGGCCGGATCTTCGCGACGATGACGCCCGACGGCGCCGAGCTGCGCGTCTTCATCAAGGACGAGGCCGCGCGCGATGCGTGGATCGCGCGCGAGGCGGGCGTGGTCGAGCCGCTGTTCTGGGGTGCCAGGCGTTGCGGCGTGAAGCTGCTGCTGGCGAAGGCCAGGCCGGGCTGGGTGACGGAGCTGCTCGCGCAATCCTGGCGCGAGAACGGCGGAGCCTGAGTCAGCGTGCCGCGGGGGCTTCTGCGGCGGCTTTCAGGTCGGCCCGGCGGGCGCCCGTGAAGCGCTTGGACCAGTAGGAGTCGCGCATGTCCTCCACGCGCACGGCGCTGCCGGTGCGGGGGGCGTGGATGAACTTGCCCTCGCCGACGTAGATGCCCACGTGGCTGAACGTCGCGCGCATGGTGTTGAAGAACACCAGGTCGCCGGGCTTGAGCTCGTCCTTGCGGATGGGCAGAAGGCTGTTCATCTTGGCCTGTTCGTCGGCGCGGCGCGGCAGCACCAGGCCCACGCTCATCTCGAAGATGTGGCGCGTGAAGCCGCTGCAGTCGAAGCCGTTCTCCACCGAATTGCCGCCCCGCGTGTAGCGCACGCCGAGGAAGTTCATCGCCGACAGCACCAGGTCCGACGCGGTGTCGCGCACGCTGTCCAGCAGCCGCGCGGGGGCGCTGGGCTCGCCGTTGACGGCGATCAGGCCGCGTTCGCTGAGGAAGCGGCTGACGGCGTCACCGGCCGTGGCCGGCTTGGCGGCGGGCGCGGCGGTGGCCTTGTCGGCGGCGGCTTGCTGTTGCTGCTGCAGGCTCTGCCCGTAGGCGCCCGTCATCGTGCCGGGCGGCGGCATCGTCGACGCCTGGGCCACGCCCTGCGCATGCGCGGCGCAACCGAGGGCCAACAGGCCGGCGGCAGCGATGCGGTTCAGCAGGGCAACGGAAACCAGGGACATTCGGAACGAAGTGACTCGGAACACGGGCCGCGAGGGCCGGATAGCAGAGGTGGGACAGCGGCGCGCAGGGTAGGGGGGCGACCTGGCACCGTCAACCGAAGCGGGCGTAAAGCCGGCGATTTTCAGGGCAAACCCCGGCTTGGTCGACGGCGAACTCCGTGAAAACCCTGGATTCTGTCACGCAACACGGGTCAGATTTCCGTCAGTGCCCGCGGCCCACACTGCAAGCATGACTGCCACCCCCTACGCCGACTTCCACGCCCGCTCGCTGGCCGAGCGCGATGCCTTCTGGGCCGAGCAGGCCCGCCGCATCGACTGGCAGACGCCGCCCCAGCAGGTCTGCGACACCAGCCGGCCGCCGTTCGCGCGCTGGTTCGTCGGCGGTACGACCAACCTGTGCCACAACGCGGTGGACCGGCATGCCGCGGCGCGGCCGGGCGATGCGGCGCTGATCTGGGTGTCCACCGAGACGGGGCAGGAGAAGGTCTACGGCTTTGCCGAGCTGCAGGCCGAGGTCGAGGTCATGGCGGCGATGCTGCTGGCCCAGGGCGTGGGACAGGGCGACCGCGTGCTGATCTACATGCCGATGATTCCCGAGGCGGCGTTCGCGATGCTGGCCTGCGCGCGCATCGGCGCCGTCCACTCGGTGGTGTTCGGCGGCTTCGCGTCGGTGAGCCTGGCCAGCCGCATCGAGGACGCGACGCCCAAGCTGGTCATCAGCGCCGACGCTGGCAGCCGTGTCGGCAAGCGCATCGCCTACAAGCCGCTGCTGGACGAGGCCATCACGCTGTCCGCCCACAAGCCGGCCGTGGTGCTGATGGTGGACCGCGGCCTCGTGCCGTTCGAGCGCGTGGCGGGCCGCGACCTGGACTACGCCGAACTGCGCCGCCAGCACGCCGGCGCGCGCGTGCCCTGCGCCTGGCTGGAGTCCAACAGCATCAGCTACACGCTCTACACCAGCGGCACGACGGGCAAGCCGAAGGGCGTGCAGCGCGACGTGGGCGGCTACGCGGTGGCGCTGGCCACCAGCATGGACTGGATCTTCGGCGGCAAGCCGGGCGAGACCTTCTTCTCCACCAGCGACATCGGCTGGGTGGTGGGCCACAGCTACATCGTCTACGGCCCGCTGATTGCCGGCATGGCCACGCTGATGTACGAGGGCACGCCCGTGAACCCCGACGCGGCCGTGCTGTGGCGGCTGGTGGAGCAGTACCGCGTGACGGTCATGTTCAGCGCACCCACCGCGGTGCGCGTGCTGAAGAAACACGATGCCGCACTGCTGAAGCGCCACGACCTGTCGTCGCTGCGCGCGCTGTTCCTGGCCGGCGAGCCGCTGGACGAACCGACGGCGCGCTGGATCGCCGAGGGTCTGGGCGTGCCCATCATCGACAACTACTGGCAGACCGAGACCGGCTGGCCGCTGCTGACGGTGGCCCACCACATTCCCGGCGTGCAGGCAGTGCCCACGCGGCTAGGCTCGCCCGGCGTGCCGATGTACGGCTACGACGTGAGGCTGCTGGACGAGCAGACGGGCGAGGAGCTGACCGCACCCAACCAGAAGGGCGTGCTGGCGATCGCGCACCCGCTGCCGCCCGGCGCGCTGCAGACGGTGTGGGGCGACGATGCGCGCTTCGTCAACACCTACTGGAAGAGCGTGCCTGGTCGCGAGGTCTACTCCACCTTCGACTGGGGGCTGCGCGATGCCGACGGCTACACCTTCATCCTGGGCCGCACGGACGACGTCATCAACGTGGCCGGCCACCGGCTGGGCACGCGCGAGATCGAGGAGTGCATCTCGGCGCATGCCGCCGTGGCCGAGGTGGCCGTCGTGGGCGTGGCGGACGCGCTGAAGGGCCAGGTGGCGCTGGCCTTTGCCGTGCTGCGCGACCCCGGCCTGGCATCGCCGGCGCTGGAAGCCGAGGTGCTGAAGCATGTGGACGCGCAGCTGGGCGCGGTGGCTCGACCGTCACGCGTGCTGTTTGTCGGCATGCTGCCCAAGACGCGCTCCGGCAAGCTGCTGCGCCGCGCGCTGCAGGCCGTGGCCGAGGGCCGCGACCCCGGCGACCTGACGACGCTGGACGACCCCGGCGCGCTGGCGCAGGTCAGGGCCTTGCTGGGCCGCTGACGATCGCGCCGGCCTCGTACCAGAGCTGTACGGTCCGGTCCTCGTCGCAGTCGTTGCCGCAGGTGGGTTGGCCCTGCACGCGCGTGGCCACGGGGCCAGGTCGAGGCGCGAGCGTGTTGATCATGACCCGATGGGGGCCAAGGCGGTCCACCTCGGGCATGGTTCTCTTGCAGGCCTGCAGCATGGCCAAGGCGGTTTGCGCGCGGCCTCGGGCCAGCGAGAGGCTGTTTTCCATCGCGGCTTGCAGTTTGTTGCCCAGTGGCTGGCGATCCGCACTGGCCGTCAGCAGCACCACATCGGACGCCAACGGGCCGGGGCGGCGCTGCCACTGCGCCACGAAGCCCTGCGCCCAGGCGCTGCCCGGGCCGGTGCAGGCTTCCGGCCGGCTGGTGGCCAACGTGTCCCACAGGTCACGGGACACGGGGAACGCCGGGCTCGCCTCCGCGTGCAACGACCAGACGCGCGCGGCCACACTCGGCGGGCTGGATGCGTGGGGGTTCATCAGCCGTGGCAGCGCGACGTGAAGGCACAGCGCGACCCAGAACGCGTAGGCCAGCGCCGGCAGGTAGCGCGACGTCGAGTGCCCAAGTCTGAGCAGTGGCGAATCATGATCGAGGCCGGTCTGCGGCAGGCCGTAGTTCGCCTGCAGATAGCGCTC
This sequence comes from Roseateles sp., assembly GCA_041914785.1. Classification (GTDB taxonomy): domain Bacteria; phylum Pseudomonadota; class Gammaproteobacteria; order Burkholderiales; family Burkholderiaceae_C; genus Pelomonas. Next base: position 13,674 of record JAYSCT010000009.1, on the reverse strand, counting down.
GGCGTCGTCGCGGGCCGTGCGCAGCAGGCTGATGTAGGCATGGCCCAGGTTGACGCCCACCAGCACCGCGCACGACACCAGCAGACCCAGCACCGACACCAGCAGCAACGCCGGGACGGCTAGGCTGCGGTCGACGGTGGCGGAGGTCAGCAGCGTGGCGAACGCACCCATCAGGAACGCCTGCCCCGTGAATGCCCACCCGACGCGCTGGACGATGTTGCTGAACTCCTCGTTCATGGCGGACTGCAGATGGATTCGTACCTGGACGATCTGCTCTCGCTCGGACAAGGTCGTACCCGGGCTGCCGGCGACGGGGCTCAGGATCGCCTCCGGGCGAAACGCCATGGCCTCGTGGTGGGTTCCGACGCAGAACATGCCGACCTTCAGCGCCAGGCGCTCATAGAGCAGCAGCATGCCGAGGATGAGGAAGGTGGCGAGGGCCAGCCACAGGGCTGCCTCCGGTACCGACGTCACGTCGGGCAGAGGGCGCAGCGCAAAGGCAAGCATGCACACCAGCCACGGCAGCAGCGCCAGCCCGAACAGCGCCAGCCGACTCGCGAGGACTTGAATCTGGTTTGCCATGGTCGCCGCCTCCCGGTGGGCATCCTGCCCGGCGCCAGCCGCCACCGTCAATCGTGCGGGCGCCTCGTCGCAGGCGCTGCACCCCCATGGAAACCCTAAAACGTGATCGAGCCGTGTCAAACGGCAAGCACGCCGGCAGCCCGCAGAATCGCGGCCTTCCCACAAGGAGAGGCCATGAAACCCGTGCTGATGACCCTGGCGGCGCTGTTGTGCGTTGCCGCGCAGGCGCAACCCAAGCTGCCCGCCCCGAATTTCCCGACGTTCGCGTCGACCGCCGACGTGAAGGCCCGCTGCGACGCCGGCTTGAAGGGCGCGAAGCAACGCGTGGCCGCGCTGGAGCGGCGCAAGGTGGACACTGGCTGGCTGGCCGCGCTGGACGACCTGACCGTCTACCTGGAAGACCACCAGTACCCGACCGACTTCGTGCTGAACGTCCACCCGGACAAGGCCATCCGCGACGCCGCGCAGGCCTGCTCGCTGCGCTGGGCCGATTTCGGCTCCAGCCTGGGCCAGAACGAGAAGCTCTACCGCGCGCTGCAGAAGGCACCGAAGCAGGACGGCATCGACGCCGAGTTCGTGCGCCTGGCGTCCGGCCAGTTCGAGGACAGCGGCGTGGCGCTGCCGGGCCCGAAGCGTGCCCGCGCCAAGCAGATCCTGGACAAGCTGACCGAGCTGGACCAGCAGTTCAGCAAGAACATCCGCGACGCCGGCACGCGCGTGGCCTTCACCGAGGCCGAGCTGAAGGGCGTGCCCGCCAGCGTGTGGGAGAAGGCCAAGCGCGACGACCAGGGCCGCATCCTGCTGGGCGTGGACTACCCCAGCTACGTGCCCGTCATGCGCCTGGCCGAGAGCGGCGACGCGCGCCAGCGCATGTGGCTGGCCAAGACCAACGAGGGCGGCCAGGCGAACCTGGCGCTGCTGGCCCAGATCGTCACGCTGCGCGGCGAGTACGCCAAGCTGTTCGGCTTCGACAACTACGTGGACTTCAACCTGCGCCGCCGCATGGCCAAGGACGGCGTGACGGCCACGAAGTTCCTCGACTCGGTGACCGGCGCCGTCAACGCGCGCGAGAAGACCGAACTGCAGGAGCTGCGCGCCGCCAAGGCCCAGCACCTGGGCACGCCGCTGGAACAGACCCAGGTCGAGCGCTGGGACGCCACGTTCTACAGCGAGCGCGTGAAGCTGCAGAAGTTCAGCGTCGACCAGAACGCCTTCCGCGCCTACTTCCCGCCGCAGGCCAGCCTGGAGTTCTCGATGCGCATCATCGAGAAGCTGATGGGCGTGAAGTACACCCGCATCGAGAACAAGCTGTGGCACGACGAGGCGCAGACCTACGTCGTCAGCGACGCGGCGTCGGGCCAGCCCATCGCGCAGATGTACGTGGACCTGTACCCGCGCGAGGGCAAGTACAACCACGCCGCCGTGTGGCCGCTGCGCGGCAGCGCCACGCGCATCAACCGCACGCCGACGGCCGCGCTGGTCGTCAACTTCGACCGCAGCGGCCTGACGCTGGACGAGGTGGAAACGCTGCTGCACGAGCTGGGCCATGCGGTGCACGTGAACCTGTCCAAGACCCGCTACGCCGCCACGGCCGGCACGGCGGTGATGCACGACTTCGTCGAGGCGCCGTCGCAGATGCTGGAGGACTGGGTCTACGACAAGGACGTGCTGAAGCTGATGCAGGAGGTCTGCCCGACCTGCAAGCCCGTGCCCGACGCGATGGTGGCGCAGGCCCAGGCTGCCAAGCAGGACGGCAAGGGCGGCCAGTTCGGCCGCCAGCACCTGTACGCCAGCTACGACCTGACGCTGCACCAGCAAGCCAAGCCCGAGCCGCTGCCGCTGTGGGCCCGCATGGAAGGGGCCACGCCGCTGGGCCACGTGCAGGGCACGATGTTCCCGGCCGGCTTCGCGCACATCGCCGGGGGCTACGGCGCGGGCTACTACGGCTACCTGTGGAGCCTGGTGGTGGCCATGGACCTGCGCACCGCGTTCGCGGCCGACAAGCTCGGCGCCGACGTTGGCAAGCGCTACCGCGACGAGGTGCTGGGCCAGGGCGCGCAGAAGCCGGCGCCGGAGCTGGTGAAGGCCTTCCTGGGCCGCGAGTCGAACTCGCAGGCGTTCTTCGAGTACCTGAAGAAATGACAAAGGGCCGCGTGAGCGGCCCTTTCTTCATGCGCGCGCGGGCGTCAGTGCCCGCAGCTGCTGCTGCCGCAGCCAGACGCGCCGGCGTCGGCCGTGACGGCTTCGCGGCACTCGCCCGTCACGGGATCGAAGCCGCGCTGCTCCATCGTGAACACCAATGCCGCGTCCATCATCTCGGCGTGCTGCGGAAACCAGCCCGCCAGCTCGGTGCGCAGGATGTTCAGCGGTTCGCGGTCGTTCAGCTCGGTGGCGTAGCGCAGCGCTTCGCGCATCACGTTCAGCACCATCGCGTGCTGGCTGCTGTGGCAGTTCTGCGGCTCGAAGCCGCAGCGCGCCATCCAGTCCTCCTCCATCGCGAAGTGGGCCTCGGTGTGGGCCAGCAGCGCGTGGTAGGCGGGCAGGGCGTCCTCGCCGGCATCCAGCGCCGCACCGAAAGCGTTCAGGTGTTCGACGAACTCCTGGTGGGTGGTGTCCAGCGTGGGCTGGTTGAGGACGAGGTTGTCGGTCCAGGCGAGGGTGGTCATGCGGAGATGCTAGTCAGGCGTTGTCGTGGCGGCGTTGAGCCAGCTCAAGCCAGGCGAGCGCGGTGGCGGGACACCTGGGCGCGTACCTGCGCCGGCGCGGTGCCGCCCAGCACGTTGCGGGCGTTCAGCGAGCCTTCCAGCGACAGCACGTCGAACACATCGGCCTCGATGCGGGCGTCGAAGGCCTTCAGCGCGTCCAGCGACAGCGCGGCCAGGTCCACGCCCTGGGCGGTGGCCGTCTTCACGGCGTGCGCGACGACTTCGTGCGCGTCGCGGAAGGCCACGCCCTTCTTGACGAGGTAGTCGGCCAGGTCGGTGGCCGTCGCGTGGCCCTTCAGCGCCGCGGCGCGCATGGCCTCGGGCTTGGCCGTCAGACCGGCCAGCATGTCGGCAAAGATGCGCAGCGTGTCCTTCAAGGTGTCCACCGTGTCGAACAGTGGTTCCTTGTCTTCCTGGTTGTCCTTGTTGTAGGCCAGCGGCTGGCCCTTCATCAGCGTGACCAGGCCGATGAGGTGGCCCACCACGCGGCCGGTCTTGCCGCGCGCCAGCTCGGGCACGTCGGGGTTCTTCTTCTGCGGCATGATGCTTGAGCCGGTGCAGAACGCATCGGGCAGCGCGATGAAGCCGAAGTTCTGGCTCATCCACAGGATCAGCTCCTCGGACAGCCGCGAGATGTGGATCATCACCAGCGACGCGGCGGCCGAGAACTCGATCGCGAAGTCGCGGTCGCTGACCGCATCCAGGCTGTTCTGGCACACGCCTTCCATGCCCAGCGTGCGGGCCACGCGCTCGCGGTCCAGCGGGTAGCTGGTGCCGGCCAGCGCGGCGGCGCCGAGCGGCAGGCGGTTCACGCGGCGGCGGGTGTCGAGCATGCGCTCGGCGTCGCGGGCGAACATCTCCACGTAGGCCAGCAGGTGATGGCCGAAGGCGACCGGCTGCGCCACCTGCAGGTGCGTGAAGCCGGGCAGGATGGTGTCGGCGTACTGCTCGGCCTTGTCCACCAGCACGCGCTGCAGCTGCGTCAGCAGGCCGGTGATGTCGTCAATCTCGCCGCGCAGCCACAGCCGCACGTCGGTGGCGACCTGGTCGTTGCGGCTGCGGCCGGTGTGCAGCCGCTTGCCGGCGAGCCCGACGCGCTCCGTCAGCCGGGCCTCGATGTTGAGGTGCACGTCCTCCAGGTCCAGCTTCCAGTCGAACTGGCCGGCCTCGATCTCGGCGGCGATCTCGTTCAGGCCGCGCTGGATGGCGGCATGGTCCTCCGCGCTCAGGATGCCCTGCGCCGCCAGCATCTCGGCATGCGCCAGGCTGCCGGCGATGTCGGCGCGCCACAGGCGCTTGTCGAAGCCCACGCTGGCCGTGTAGCGCTTCACCAGGTCGCTCATCGGTTCGGAAAACAGGGCGGACCAGGCTTGGGACTTGTTGGCGAGTTGGTTGTCAGACATGGGGCGGGACATCGAAATTCCGCGCGCACAATCGCGCGCAGCCCGGCATTATCGAACGCGCCCCCACGCCCATGCCTCTGTCCTTCTTCAAGCGCCGGCACGCCGCGGCGAGACACAGTTCCTGGCAGGACTCCCTGCACGTCAGCCAGTGGGTGGGCTTTGCCAACACCGAGCTGCCGCCGCTGGCGTCCGCGCCGCTGCTGGACCCCACCCGCGCCTTCGACGTCTGCCACGTGGGCCTGGTGCTGCGCGCCGTGCTGGGCGTGCAGCTGCTGCTGGCGCTGGGCACGGCGCTGGTGGCGCGCGACGGCGCGCAGTGGCTGCTGCTGGCCGCCAATGGCACCTTCGTCACGATGTTCGCGACGCTGTCCTGGCTGGTCATCGTCTGCGCCGCCAAGCGGCTGTGGCCGCGCCTGTCCGAGCCGGCGCAGTGGGGCGTGCTGATGGCGCTGGGCGCCGCGGCGGCCGCGCTGGGGTTCGCGCTGCTGAGCTTCACCGACACCGAGCCCGCGGGCGCCTGGCGCTGGGGCAGCGTGGCGGCGGCCGGCGGCAGCGGCGCGGCGTTGCTGCTGGCCTGGCTGAAGCTGCGCGAGCACAGCCAGCGCCCGGCCGACGCGCTGGCACAGCTGGTGGAGCTGCAGTCGCGCATCCGCCCGCACTTCCTTTTCAACACGCTGAACAGCGCCATCGCGCTGGTGCAGATCGACCCGGCCCGCGCCGAGGGCGTGCTGGAGGACCTGGCCGAGCTGTTCCGCGTGGCGCTGGCCGACGCCACCGCCTCCGTCACGCTGGCCGAGGAGGTCGAACTGGCGCGGCGCTACCTGGACATCGAGCAGATCCGCTTCGGCGAGCGGCTGCGCGTGACGTGGCATGTGGACCCGGCCACCCGCCATGCCCGCCTGCCGCCGCTGCTGCTGCAGCCGCTGGTGGAGAACGCGGTGCGCCACGGCGTCGAGCCCAACGACGACGGCGGCGACCTGGAGGTGACGACGGTGAAGCGCGGCGACGAGGTCGAGATCCGCATCGTCAACAGCGTCGGCGCGCCGGCCCGCACCATCGGCCACGGCCTGGCGCTGCGCAACGTGCGCCAGCGGCTCAAGCTCATGCACGATGTTGCAGCTCGTTTCGATGTCGAGGCCACCGAACACCGCTTCGCGCTGCGTATCCTCCTGCCGCTATGACGTCCCTGCGCACCCTCATCGTCGACGACGAACCGCTGGCGCGGCTGCGCCTGCGCGGCCTCGTGGACGCCATCACCGAACCCCGCTGCGAGGTGGTGGCCGAAGCCGCCACCGGCTCCCAGGCCGCCGCCTGGCTGCGCGACCATGGCTGCGATCTCGTGCTGCTGGACGTGCAGATGCCCGGCGTCGACGGCCTGCAGTTTGCCGACACGCTGACCGGGCGCGCCGCCGCCGGGCAGCCGGTGCCGCTCATCGTGTTCGTCACCGCGCATGCAATGCACGCGCTGCGCGCGTTCGAGCTGGAGGCGGTGGACTACCTCACCAAGCCCGTGCGGCGCGAGCGGCTGCAGGCAGCGCTGGCCCGCGTTTACCAGCGCCTGACCGAGCGCGCCGCCGTGCAGGCCCAGCTGCCACCGGACGCGCCGGTCACCACCGACGCGGACTTCATCACCATCACCGACCGCGGCCGGCTCAAGCGCGTGCCGGTGTCGGAGGTGCTGTACTTCAAGGCCGAGCTCAAGTACGTGACGCTGCGCACCGCGAGTGAGAGCCATGTGATGGACGGCGCGCTGTCCGACCTGGAGCAGCGCCACGGCGACCGCTTCCTGCGCATCCACCGCAACGCGCTGGTGGCGCGCTGGGCCGTGCGCGAGCTGGAGCGCCACGCGCCGACGAACTTCGGCGAGCTGGACGGCGGCGACGGTGGCGAGTCCGCCGACAGCTGGGCCGTGCGCATCGTGCATGTGGACGAATGGCTGGCCGTGTCGCGCCGGCAGGTGGCCGCGGTGCGGGAGGCGCTGGCCGGGCAGGGGCGCTGAGCCGCCGCCGGACGCGCCCACGGTCGTATTCACGCCGGCAGGCCGCTGTGGCTTGCCTATGCTGCGGCGCCATGACTGCCCACTTCAGCCTGGCCTGACCGCGCATGCGCCGCAGCGTTTTCATCGGTGTGCTGGCCTTGTGCGTCGCGGCGGGTGCCGGATGGCAGGCGCGTCGCTCGTCATCGGCGCTGGCCGCCGCGCCTGCCGATGGCGTTGCCGTTGTGGCGTCCGCGGCAGCCGCGGCGCTTGATGGCGTGCAGCCGGCCGCCCGCGCACCGGTGCCGGGCGCCAGCGTCGCCAACCCGGCCCTGCCGGCCGACGACCGGGCCGAGCTGGCCCGGCGCATGAAGGCCGACTGGTGCGGCTTCGGCGCGGCGGAGGAGGCGCGGCAGACGGCGTCGGTGCATGCCCGCGCGACGGCCCAGCGCGGCAGTGTTGACCTGCAGGCGCTGGAAGAGGTGCGGCAGACGGTGGGCGGCGAGGTGATGGCGGAGGCCATGGCCGACGCACGGCGCCGCTGGATGCAGGCGCTGACCCGGCGCGGCGACGAGCGCTCGCTGGCGATGGTCGACTACCTGGGCGGTGATGACGATGACGGCGCCGCTTCGGCCAGCGCGGCTCGGGCCCGCCTGCAGGCGCGGGCGCGCCGGTCGACCGACCCGATGGTGACGGCGCTGGCACTGCAGCGCGGCTGCGCGCCGGGGGCATGCGTCAACGTGGAGGCGGCGCAGTGGTCGCGGCTGGAGCCCGGCAACCTGGACGCGTGGCTGGCGCTGCTGAATGCCGGCAGCACGCAGCCGTCCCAGGCCGCCTACGCGCTGGACCGCCTGGCGCAGGAGGCCCGCTATTCGCGCAGCTACCAGCGTGAGATGTACGCCGCACTGATGGAGGTGCCGCAGACGCACACGCCCGGGCTGGCGACCGAGGCCGAGACCCGGCTCGCGGCCAGCGTGGTGTCGGGCTGGCCGTTGTTTCCCATGCGGCCGCTGCTGGACCAGTGCCGCAGCGCTTTGGCGAACGCGGGGACCCTGGCCCGCTGCGAAGCGGTGGCCCGGCTGATGGTGCAGCATGACAGCTGGATTCAGCGCGCGCTGGGGCTGGCGATGGCGCGGGCCGTCATCGCCGCGCGGCCGGACCGGCGGCCGGCGTGGGAGGCGACAGCCCAGGCCTACGAGGCCGTGCAGGAATGGGCGCGCAGCGAGTCGGAGCGTCTCTTGAACGAGGCGGAGACCGCTATGAAGGCCGCGGAGACCGCTGGCCCGCGCGCGTCGCCCTGCGCCGACATGGCAGAGACTCGCCGCATGCTGCACGACACGGTGATGGTCAGCGAATGGGAGCGTCGGCGCGAAGGCATGGACCGGTCCGGCCTCAGCGAAGCCACGCTGGCGGCGCGCTGGCGCCAGCGCGAGGGCCGCAGCGTGCTGGACCCGATGCCGGCAAGCCGGCCGGCGTCCGCGTCGGCGTCAGGCCGGTGATGGCGGCTCAAGGAGGGGGCCGGTGACGTGGGTGGACAGCGCATGAGCAAAAGGCAGCGGTGGCTGTTGTGGGGTGGCGCGGTGGCCCTGCTGCTGGCCGTTGGCGGCTGGCTGAGCAGTCACGGGCGGCTTGCTGGCGAGGCCGCGGCGGGCCGTGCCGTTGCCGAGGCGGCCTCGGTCGCGTCGCCGAGCCACGCGCGACTCGCTGCCGACGTGCCCGCCAGCGCCGCGCCCCGGGCGAAGGTCGGCCCCGTCGGCGACAGCGTGGCGGCCAGCGCGCTCGCAGAGACCGATGACGCCGCCATCCCGCCGGAAGGCCTGGAGGTCTGCGGCGTGCGCCGGGTCAGTGCCGACGAGCTGCGGCGTTGGAAGGCTGACCCGGCGCGCGGTCGCGCCGAGGCCGACAAGGTGTCCGAGCAGATGCAGCGGGTGGGCGAGGCCGCCCTGGCGCAGCTGGCCGCACGGCTGGCGGCGGGTGATGAGCGCCAGCAGGTCGCGGCGCGGCTGCTGATGCAGGACCGCGACGGCGCCGCGCTGCTGGCCGCGCGCAGCAGCGATGCGCAGGCCTACCAGATGGCCTTGACGGCCTGCGGCGGGCCCGGGGGCGACACGCCGCACTGCGCGCGCCTGACGCCGCAGCGCTGGGCCGAGCTGGACCCGTCGGACGCGCGGCCGTGGCTGCGCCTGATGGCAGCGGCCCAGCAACGCCAGGACGCGGCCGGCGTGGCCGCCGCGCTGGCCGAGGCGGCGGCGCGGCCCGGGTTGTCGCGCGGGCAGTTCCTGCTGGAGCGGCAGGCCGTCGCGGTGGGCGATGCCGTGCCGGATGCCGCAGGCATCGGCAATGCGCTGGTCGCCATCATCGGCATCGACGTCGCGATGCCGGTGTTCGACCTGGGCGCGCCGCTCAGGGCCTGCCGGGGCGATGCGCTGCGCGACGCGACGCGGCTGGCGCATTGCCGTGCTTTGGCGCGCCAGGTGCTCGCGAACGCGACCGACCTGGGCGAGGCCACGATCGCTCAGACGCTGGCGGACCGCGTGGGCGTGCCGCGCGAGCAGCAGGCCCATGACGCCGCGACGCTGAAGGCCGCGCAGGACCGCTACTTCGCACGGGCGTTGACGGACATCGGCAGCGACTGCGCGGCGATGCAGCGCCTGAAGCGGCTGTCCGCCGAGCGGGCTGCGACGGGTGAGCTGGGCATGGCGCTGTCGCTGCCGCCAGCACGGTGAGCGATGCGGCGGTTGATGGAAAGCGACGTCATGAAGACTGGGGCCGCACGGCACGGGCGCTGGCGATGGGGGCTTGCCCTCGTCCTGCTGCTGTCGGCGATGGGCGGCTGGCAGTGGTGGGCGGCCCGTGACCTGCTCCACCAGCCTGCCTCGGCCGACGCGCCCAGCCAGGCGGCCAGTGCGGCAGCGGGGGAGGCCGGCGCCAGCAGCCGCGCGCTCGCCGGCACGGCGGCGTCTGCGGCCACCGGCGTGGCGGCGGCCCCGGCCGACGCCGGCGCGTGGGTGAACCTGGCACAGGGTGCGCAGACCGTCATGGTGCCGGCCGACGGGTTCACGTTCTGCGGCGCGCGGCGCGTGTCGGTGGACGAGCTGAAGCGCTGGGCGGCCGACCGCGCGCGAGGCCGTGACGAGGCCAGGCGGCTTGAAGCGCAGATGCAGGCGGCCGGCAAGGCCGGGCTGGTCCGGGCTTCGGCGCGGCTGGCCATGGGCAGCGAGCGCCAGCAGGTGGCCGCGCGTCTGTTGATGCGCGACCTGGAGGGAGCCGCTGCGCTGGCCGAGCGCAGTCTGGATGTGCAGGCCCACCAGATGGCGTTGTCTGCTTGTCGCGGCATGGGAGGCGGCGGCGCGGGGCCGGCGTGTGCGCGCCTGAGCATCCAGCGCTGGGCCGAGCTAGACCCGACGGACTCGCGATCGTGGCTGCGGTTGATGGGCGAGGCACACCTGCGCGAGGACGCGTCCGGCGTGGCCGCGGCGCTCGCCGAGGCGGCATCGCGGCCGCGTTGGTCACGCGCGTCGTCGCTGCTGGAGGGGCAGCTGCTGGCAGTGGCCGACGCGGTGCCGGATGCGGGCGAGCTGGGCAATGCGCTGGTGCTGACCATCGGTTTCGACGCGGCGATGGATGACACCTGGGACGTTGCGGTGCAGTCGAGCCGGGCGTGCAAGGGGGAGGCCTTGCGAGACGCGACGCGCGCGGCGCAGCGCCGCACCCTGTCGGCGCGCATCCTGGCCCACACCGTCGACCTCGCCGAAGCCCAGGCCGCGCAGGCGCTGGCTGATCGCGTGGGCGTGCCGCGCGCGCAGCAGGCGCACGATGCCGCGACGCTTCAGGCGGCCGCGGCGCGATTCCATGACCTGGCGCCTGACGTGAACCCGACCTGCGAATCGCTGCAGGCCTTGCGGCGGTTCTCCGCCGCACGCGTCGCCTCGGGCGACCTGGGCGTGGCGCTGGCGGCGCTGCGGGCGGGTCAGCCGGCTCGCTGAACCACGGCGCGCAGGTGTTCGAGGATCAGCGGGTTGACCCGCTCCGCCTCGGCGATGGGCGCCATGTGGCCCGCGCCTTCCAGCATCAGCAGTTCCACGCGCGGCAGCCGGGTGACCAGCGTCTGCGCGACGCGCTTGGCGCTGGCGCGCGTGGCGCTGCCGCAGATCAGCCGCACCGGCATGCGCAGCGTGTCCAGCTCGGCGTCGCTCCAGCGCGCATCGCCCAGCGCCTCGAAGTGTCGGCGGATGGTGGGCATGGGCTCGGCCAGTCGGGCGCGCTGGCCCTCGTCCAGCTCGGGCCAGACGTCGCGGCCCTGCCAGTAGCCGACGAAGCCGCGCGCGGCCTGGTCCAGGTCGCCACGGTCCAGCGCGGCGGCCACGTCCGCGGCCACCTGCTGGGCTTCCCGCCACTCGGGCAGGTTCTCGCCCAGCGCCGGCAGCACGCCGAAGGCGACGGGCTCGTACAGCGTCAGCGCACGCACGCGCTGCGGGTGCAGCAGCGCGAGCTGCAGCGCCGTGGCGCCGCCGTAGCTGTGGCCCACGAGGTGCAGCTGCTGGTCCGGCGGCAGGTTCAGTCCAGCGAGCACGTCGTTGGCCTCGATGCGCAGGTCGCCGCGCTGGCCGTCGGGCCAGCCGGCGCGGCCGCCGTGGCCGATCAGGTCGGGCATGTGCCAGCGCCCGGGCAGGCCGGCGGCGCTGGCGTCGGCCTGCAGGCGACGCCATTGCTTGCCGCCGGCGCCGCTGGAATGCAGGCAGACGATGGGCAGGGCGAAGGGGTTGATCATGGCGGTGGGCGTTCAGGATGTCGGACCGGCATCGTACGGGTCGGCCTGGCCTGTAGGCCCGGGCCTACCGGCGCCCGGGCGGCGGGCCGATGCCGTCGCGGCGCGGGCGCGCCTAGGCTGAAGCACCTCAATCATCAACAGGAGCGCGCCATGACGCACGCCAATCGACTTTCCGCGGCCGCGCTGGCCTGTGTGCTGCTGGCCGGTTCGCCCTGGGCGGTTGCCCCCGCCCAGGCGCAGCGCAGCACTCAGACGGCGGCACTGCGCGTGACGGGTTTCGACTTGGAGCAGGTGGACCGGCTGGAGCCGGGCGCCGAGCTGAACTTCACCGTGTGGGGCACGCCGGGCGCAGTGGTGGTGCTGCAGATCGATGGCAGCCGCCGCCAGGTGCGGCTGGACGAGACGACGGCTGGCCGCTACCAGGGCAGCTACGTGGTGGGGCGCTCCGACCGCATCACGCAGGAGTCGCGCGTGCACGCCAACCTGCGTTCGGGCAACCGCGTGGCCACGGCCACGCTGGGCGAGGCGCTGCAGTCAGGCTGGCCGCTGCCGGGCGAGGCGGCGCTGCCGGAGATCCAGTCGCTGACCGTCACGAGCGCACCCGGCCAGGGGCGCTCCGAGGCGCTGCGGTACACGCTGCGCGGCACGCCGGGCGGCCAGGCGTCGGTGCAGCTGCAGGGCAGCCAGGCGCGCAACGTGGTGCTGGACGAGGTGCGCTCGGGCGAGTACGTCGGCACCTATGTGCTGCCGGCAGGGGCGTGGGTGGACACGCAGCAGCCGCTGGTGGCGCAGCTGCGCCTGGGTGACCGCTCCACGCAGACGCGCGTGGCCGAGGCCTACGCGGGCGTCAACCTGCGCGCCACCCGCGCGGGCTATGACGCCTGTGTCGACTGCGCCACCGTGCAGGCGATCAACGAGGTCGTCGTGGACGGCGAGGGCAAGGTGCTGGGCACCGTGGCCGGCGGTGTGCTGGGCGCGGTGGTGGGCAGCCAGTTCGGCAAGGGCGATGGCCGCACGGCGGCCGGCGTGGCCGGCGCCGTGGGCGGTGCGCTGCTGGGGCGTGAGATCCAGCGCCGCAACAACCAGCGCACGCAGTACGAGGTGGTGGTGCGCATGACCGACGGCGTGCAGCGCACGGTGGTCTATGCCGAGCGGCCCACCTTCCGCGTGGGTGACCGCGTGCGCGTGGCGGGGGACACGCTGGAGTTGCGCCGTTGAGCGTGAACGCCTGGGAGGCTGCGTGGTAGGGGCCACGCAGGCTTCCGGCGGGCCGAGCATCGCGCCGTGCCCGGGGGGCGACGGGTCAACCCGTGTTCCGCAGGCCGGCGGCGATGCCGTTGATGGACAGGTGGATGCCGCGTTGCACGCGCTCCATCGCCGGGTCGTCTTTGGCGATGTGGCGGTAGCGGCGCATCAGCTCGACCTGCAGGTGGTTCAGCGGGTCGATGTACGGGAAGCGGTGCTCGATGGAGCGGGCCAGCGAGGGGTTGGCCGCGAGCCGCTTGCTGTCACCGGTGATGAGGTTGAGCATGGCTTGCGTGCGCTCGAACTCCTCCTTGATGGCAGAGAAGATGCGCTTGCCCAGCTTCTTGTCTTCCACCAGCTCGACATAGCGTTCGGCCAGGGCGAGGTCGGCCTTGGCGAGCACCATGTCCAGGTTGGACAGCAGCGCGCGGAAGAACGGCCAGCCCTTGAGCATGCGCTTGAGCAGCGCCAGGTTCTTGGCGCGCTGGGCCGGCTCCTCGCCGAGGAAGGCCTCCACGCCCGAGCCGAAGCCGCACCAGCCCGGCAGCGCCACGCGCGCCTGGCCCCAGGAGAAGCCCCAGGGGATGGCACGCAGGTCTTCGATCGCGCGCGTGGCCTTGCGCGATGCGGGGCGCGAGCCGATGTTCAGCTCGGCGATCTCGCGGATGGGCGTGGACGCAAAGAAGTAGTCGGCAAAGCCCGGCGTGCCGTAGACCAGCTTGCGGTAGGCCGCGAAGCTCGCGTCCGACAGCGCCTGCGCCGCCTGTAGGAAGCTCTTGGGCGCGCTTTGTGTGGGATGCAGCAGCGTGGCCTCCAGCGTGGCAGCGACCAGCGTCTCCAGGTTACGCCGGCCGATCTCGGGGTGGGCGTACTTGGAGGCGATGACTTCGCCCTGTTCGGTCAGGCGGATCTGGCCGTTCACGGTGCCCGGGGGCTGAGCCAGGATGGCCTGGTAGCTCGGGCCGCCGCCGCGGCCCACGGTGCCGCCGCGGC
>JAYSCT010000008.1:54917-56374 GCA_041914785.1 Roseateles sp. | reverse complement strand
TGCTGGTACTGGCCGACGCCGATGCTCTTGGGGTCGATCTTGACCAGCTCGGCCAGCGGGTCCTGCAGCCGGCGTGCGATGGAGACCGCGCCGCGCAGGCTGACGTCCAGGTCGGGAAGTTCCTTGGACGCGAACTCCGAAGCCGAGTAAACCGACGCGCCGGCCTCGCTGACGACGACGCGCTCGATCTTCACGTTGGCATCCAGCGCCTGCAGCTTCTTGATGAGCTCGCCGGCCAGTTTGTCGGTCTCGCGGCTGGCGGTGCCGTTGCCGATGGCGATCAGGTTGACGCCATGCGTCGCGCACAGCTTGGCCAGCGTGTGCAGGCTGCCGTCCCAGTCGCGGCGGGGCTCGTGCGGGTAGACGGTGGCGGTGTCGAGCACGCGGCCGGTGTCGGAGACGACCGCCACCTTCACGCCGGTGCGGATGCCGGGGTCCAGCCCCATGACGACGCGCTTGCCGGCCGGTGCGGCCAGCAGCAGGTCGCGCAGGTTCTCGGCGAAGACCTTGATGGCGGTCGCTTCCGCCGACTCCCGAAGGCGCGCAAACAAATCGCGCTCCAGGCTCAAGGAGAGCTTGACCTTCCATGTCCACGCGATGGTCTTGCGGATCAGCGTGTCGCTGGGGCGGTTGACGTGGCGCCAGCCCAGGTGCGACGCGATGCGGCCTTCCGCGAGGCCGGGCTGGCCGGCGACGGGCTCTTCGTCCAGCACCAGCTTGGCGTCCAGCAGCTCCTGCGTGCGGCCGCGGAAGACGGCCAGCGCGCGGTGCGACGGCACGGTCTTGATGGGCTCGGCGTAGTCGAAGTAGTCGCGGAACTTGGCGTTGTCGGGCAGCTCGCCGTTCTTGCCGTCCATCAGCTTGGACTGGAACAGGCCTTCCTCCCACAGCCATTCGCGCAGCTTGCCCACCAGCACCGCGTCCTCGGCCCAGCGCTCGCTGAGCAGGTCGCGCACGCCGTCCAGCACGGCGAAGGTGTCGGCAAAGCCGGCGTCCGGGTTCAGGAACTTGGCGGCCTCGGCCTGCGGGTCCAGCGACGGGTCGGCGAACAGCGCGTCGGCCAGCGGCTCCAGCCCAGCCTCGCGGGCGATCAGGCCCTTGGTGCGGCGCTTGACCTTGTAGGGCAGGTAGAGGTCTTCCAGCTCCTGCTTCGTGGGCGCGGCCTGGATGGCGGCTTCCAGCTCGGGCGTCAGCTTGCCCTGCTCGGCGATGCTCTTCAGCACGGCCTCGCGGCGGTCGGCCAGCTCGCGCAGATAGGCCAGGCGGGCGTCCAGCTCGCGCAGCTGGATGTCGTCCAGCCCGTCGGTGGCCTCCTTGCGGTAGCGGGCGATGAAGGGCACGGTGGCCCCGCCGTCCAGCAGGTCGACGGCGGCCTGTACCTGGGCGGGCCCGCCCATCAAATATGGGGGAAACTAGATATAGATTGTGTAAAAAAACAAAAATTAGCGCACGTGCGT
>JAYSCT010000008.1:0-54907 GCA_041914785.1 Roseateles sp. | reverse complement strand
CGGCGGCCTGTACCTGGGCGGGCCGAACTTTCAGTTCGGCGGCAATCTGGATAACGATGGTGTCCACAAACACAAAGGGCGCCTCTTGCTTGGCGCCCTGGGTAATACGCGAGGCCAGCATTGTGCCAAAGCGGCGCTGCGGACTGGTGCTGCCTCAGGGCGCGGCGGTGCGCTGGCGCCAGCGCTCATGGATGGCCTTGGCCACGCCGTTGGCCTGGATGGCCTTCATGCCGTCGTTGAACGCAGCCAGCATGGCCGGCGACTGCGAGTGCTGTCGGGAGAACGCGGTGTAGATGCCGAAGGCGTCCAGCTGGCCGACCACCTTGAACTGCCCGGCCAGGTCGGGGTGGCGCTTGAACAGCAGGCGGGTGTTGGCGTCGGGGGCCAGCGTGTAGCGGGCCCGTCCGCGCAGCATCAGCCGGAAGTTGTTCTCGTCGTGGGCCGTCACGATGCGTGCGATGCGGGGGTTGGTGTCGAACTCGGCACCGTACTCATAGCCCCGCGTCACCGCGACCTGCTGGCCCTCCAGGTCGCGCACCTGCAGCGGCGTGCGCGGCGCGGGTTCATCGGCGCGGGCCCAGATCAGGAACCGTTCGTCGAACATCGGCCGCGCCGGCCACAGATAGTCGTTCTCGATGAGGGCCGTGCGCGTGGTGTTGAAGCAGGCCAGCAGCGTGCCGGCGCGCGTGAGCGCCATGCAGCGCACGTAAGGCATGGGCTCGAAGCGGGCTTGCACGCCGGCCGCGGCGAAGGCCGCCGTCACGAGGTCCACCGAGAGGCCATGGGCGCGCCCGTCCAATTCCACCGAGTAAGGCGGCCAGTCGTCCTCGGCGCCGATGACGACTTGCCGCGGCTGGGCCACGGCGGCGCGCTCGGACAGGAGTAGGCCGGGAAGCAGCAGGACGTGACGTCGGTGCATGAAGAGGGGCAGGGCTCAGCCTTGGGGACGCCCGCGCAGTCTAGGGCCGCCGGCCGAGACGTCAGGGCCAGGCTTGACGGGGTTTTCGCGGGTTACTGCGGGTTTGCCGCCGTGGTGCGGGTTCCTACAGTGCTCAGCACAAAACACCGGCACCAGACCGACAGCCCCTCACGGAGACAACGATGCAAGTTCTGCGCTCGACCCGGTTCCTGACGACCCTGCTGGCGGCCGCGGCCCTCGCCGGCGCGGCGTTCGCCGCCAACTACTCGCTGTGGATCAATGGCCGCACCGGCGGCGGCGTGGCCGGCAACTATGCCGACTTCACCTACTGGGGGCCGGCCGGCACGGCCGCCGGCGTCAACAAGAAGGCCGTCAACTGGGACGGCTACAACCATGTGTCGGACACCAACGGCCTGATCCGCAACGCGCTGGACTGCTACTGCACCGGGCCCAACTGGTGCTATGTCGCCGCGCACAGCGCCGGCAACCTGCAGATCGGCTACGCGCTGTCGCTGTATGGCGGCACGGCGCGCTACAAGAAGAACGCCACGCCCGGCAGCGACGGCAGCTGCGCCAACAGCGACGGCACGACGCAGACGGGCTGGAACATCAAGTGGGTCAACGTGGCCGCCGGCGCGGCGGGTGGCAGCGAACTGGCCAACGCGGGGGACTGGGCGCTGTCCGAGCCGCTGGTGTCGGACCTGAAGACGGCCACGGCGCGCGCCATGTACGACCACAACAACACCCGCGGCAAGATGTTCTACCTGTGGGCCGGCGCCAAGGGCACCGCCTATTCCTTCATCCTGCCGGGCCAGGACGACGAGGCCGTGGCCTACCACTCGGCCGGCGGCATCTCGGGCAGCGGCGGCGGCAGCTACTGCAACCCCAGCGACTGGCTGTGCAACGACCTCACGCTGGGCACCGCGCCGGCCGAGGGCGGCAAGGCCAAGTGGACCAACCACTCGGTCGTCTTCCGTGACACGGCCGAGGCCTACAACCACTACACCAACGGCAACTGGCAGGGCACCGTGGGCCTGGTGCGGGCCGACATGGTGAACAACGCCAAGTGAGGTTCGCCGCGTGGGC
The DNA here is from genome assembly GCA_041914785.1 of Roseateles sp. Classification (GTDB taxonomy): domain Bacteria; phylum Pseudomonadota; class Gammaproteobacteria; order Burkholderiales; family Burkholderiaceae_C; genus Pelomonas. Next base: position 52,902 of record JAYSCT010000008.1, on the reverse strand, counting down.
GGCCGGCGCGGCGCTGGCCGTCGTCGTCGCCTGGTGGGCCTGGCCGGGCCAGGCGGCCGCGCCGGTGGCCGCTGCCGAGGCAGGCCGGCCGCACCTGGCGCTGCCGGCGGGCGCGTCCGCCGCCGCGTCGCGCCCGGCGGGCTCGCCGTTCACCGACGCCGCGCTGCGCGAGCGGCTGGCGCAGCGCGAGCTGCTGCTGCAGCGGCTGGAGCGCGCCCGCGTGACGCTGGACACCTACCGCCAGCAGACGCGCTACCCGCACGACTCGCGGCCGCTGGCCGAGCATCCAGATCAGGTCCAGCCCTTCGAGCCCGTGCGCGAAAGCCTGCCGCTGCGCTTCCCCGGCACCAAGGCGGCCGTGCCGGGCGTGCGCATCGTGACGACGCAGGACCGCGTGTTCATGAGCGGCGACGAGGCCGTGCGGGTCAGCGTCGCCGCGCAGGACGACGCGGGCCGCGCACTGCCGCTGCTGGTCACGCGGGCCGTGGCCTTCGACCTGCCCGACCCGCGCCAGGCCGCCGGCCGGCCGCAGCTGGCGCTGGACTTCACCGGCAGCGACGGCACCTACAGCGCGAGCTTCCAGCCGTCGCGCACCGCCTTCGCGGACTTCGCCGGCACGCTGCGGCTGCAGGTCACGCTGAGCCAGGACGGACGCCAGGGCGTCGTCAACTTCGACGTGGTGTACCAGCCGCTGGTGCCGGCCGAGTGGGGCGGCATCACCGAGCGGGTGGCGGACGGCTCGCTGGACTTCAACATCGCGCTGACCGTGAAGCAGCCGGGCCGCTACGTCGTCACCGGCCGCGTGGACGACGCGCGCGGCCAGCCGTTCGCGCTGGTGTCGTTCAACGAGGAACTGGGCGCCGGCGCGCAGACGGCGCGGCTGCGCGTGTTCGGCAAGCTGCTGCGCGACGCGGCGCCACCCATGCCGCTGCGGCTGCGCGACCTGCAGGGCTTTCTGCTGCTGCCGGACCGCTTCCCCGACCGCGCGATGCTGGCGCGGCGCGAGGGCGTCGTGTTCACCGGCGCGCGTCATGCGCTCACGGCCTTCTCCGACGCCGAGTGGAGCAGCGAGGAGCGCAGCCGCTACCTGGTCGAGTTCAACCGCGACGTCAGCGAGCTGGAGGCGCAGCTGGCGGGCACGCCGCCACCGCCCGGGCGCTGAGGGGGGGCTCAGCGGCGCGAGTCGCCGCGGCGGCGCGAAGCCATGCCCAGCAGCCCAAGGCCGGCGGCCAGCAGCAGCGCGGAGCCCGGCTCGGGCACGGCCGACACGGCGTTGAACGCCTGGGCGGGGCCGCCGTTGATGCTGATGCTGTCCACGCCCAGCGTGTGCGAGAAATCGGCCGCCGCACCGTTCTGCGCGCCGGTGAACAGGAACACGTTCATGAAATAGAAATAGCGCCCGCAGACGGCCGAGATGGGCGCGGGCTCCGTGCCGTTGCACTTGATCTGCGTGCCGCTGGCGGTGACGCCCAGCGTGGTGTCCACGTTCACGGCGGTGTGCAGCGCGTCGGCCTGCGCGCCGAAGACGTCCAGGTGCGTCTGCGTGCTGGGGCTCAGCACGCTCAGCTGGCGCAGCAGCGTTTCGCCCTCGGCGTTCACGTCCAGGCCGGCGTTGGCGAACAGGGCCGCCTGGCTGGCGTTCGAGAAGTTGGCCTCGGAGCCGTGGGCCAGCACGGCCACGCCGGCGGTCGTCGCGTCGGCGCCCAGCGCCACGTTGCCGGTGGTGGACAGCGAGCCCTTGAGGCCCAGGTTGAAGCGCACGGCGGCGTCCTGGTCCAGCACGGCCCAGTACGACAGCGCCGCGTAGCCGACCGCGGCCATGCCGGTGGCGTCCGGCGTCAGCGGCGCGCGTGCGCTGGCCGCGGCGCCCAGCTGCGTGGCCGAGGCCACGCCCAGCGCACTGGCGCTCTTGCCGCCCACCGTCTGGCCCGACTCGGCCCGGCTCGGCGTGGCCGCCGACGTGGGGAAGGTCAGGAAGCTGCCGTCCTGCGTCGGTGTGTCGTCGATGAGCGTGCCGGCGCTGACCTGCTTGACCGACACGTACCACTGGTTGAGCAGCAGGCCGTAGAACGAGGCCGGGTCCGGCGTGCCCAGCGGCGTGGGCGGCAGCGTGGTCTGGGCGGCGGAAGGCAGGCTGGCGGCGATCAGGCTCAGGACGAGCAGCGTGGGGCGGGGCGGGCGCATGGGCGGGGAGGGCGTGAAAGACGCGCGAGTCTAGAAAGCGCGCCGTCGCGCCAGCGCCGCGGCCGGCCCCTAAGGCTGGGGGCGCCGGCCCACCGAGTTGCAACCGTCTGTGAACGGCGCCGCTCAGCGCGGCCCGGCCAGCCAGCCCACGAGGCCCTGGGCCGCCGCGCGGCCGCTGGCCAGGCTGGCCGTCAGCAGGTAGCCGCCGGTGGGGGCTTCCCAGTCCAGCATCTCGCCGGCGACGAACACGCCGGGCAGCGCGGCCAGCATCAGCCCGCCGGTCAGCGCCTCGAAGCGCACGCCGCCGGCGGTGGAGATGGCCTCGGCCACCGGGCGCGGTGCGTGCAGCGTCAGCGGCAGCGACTTCAGCGCCGCGGCCAGCGTGGCGGCGTCCAGCATCTGCTCGCGCGTCAGCAGCTCGTGCAGCAGGCCCAGCTTCAGCGCGCCGAGGTTGAGCCGGCTCTTCAGGTGCGACGACAGCGAGCGGCTGCCGCGCGGGTGCTTCACTTCGGTCAGCACGCGCTCGGGCGTCAGCTGCGGCAGCAGATCCAGCGTCAGCGTGGCCGTGCCCGTGCGCGCGATCTGCTCGCGCAGCGCGCTGCTGGCGGCGTAGACCAGCGAGCCCTCGATGCCGGTGGCCGTGATGACGAATTCACCGGGGCGGCTCGCAAAGCCGTCGGTCGCGAGCGCCACGGGCTTGACCGGCTGGCCGGCGAACTCGGTCGCGAAGCGCTCGCTCCAGCCCGGCCCGGCCGCGTGCGCCGCGGTGGGGCCGACGTCGAAGCCGCAGTTGGCCGGCTGCAGCGGCGCGACGTCCACGCCGCGGGCGGCCAGCCAGGGCGCCCAGGCGCCGTCGGAGCCGAGCTGCGGCCAGGAGGCGCCGCCCAGCGCCAGCAGCGTGGCGCGCGGCGTGACGAGGCGTTCGCCGTCCGGCGTGGCAAAGCGCAGCGACCCGTCATCGGCCCAGCCGGTCCAGCGGTGGCGCATCGCGAACTTCACGCCGGCCGCGCGCAGCCGCTGCAGCCAGGCGCGCAGCAGTGGCGCGGCCTTGAGGTCGGTGGGGAACACGCGGCCGGAGGTGCCGACGAAGGTCTGCACGCCCAGGCCGGCGGCCCAGGTGCGCAGCGCGTCGGCGTCGAAGCCGCGCAGCAGCGGCGCGATCTGCGCCGCGCGCGTGCCGAAGCGGCCGACGAAAGGCTCGAACGGCTCGGAGTGCGTGAGGTTGAGGCCGCCCTTGCCGGCCAGCAGGAACTTGCGGCCGACGCTGGGCTTGGCGTCAAAGACGGTGACGGCGTGGCCGGCGGCGGCCAGCACCTCGGCGGCCATCAGGCCGGCGGGGCCGCCGCCGATGACGGCGATGGAATCGGGGGAGCTCATGCCCCCGATTGTCCCCGCCTCACTCGGCGCGCAGCTTGGCCCGCAGCGCGGCGCCGATCTCGGGCCGGTCGATGAACGGGTCGGTGGGGTTGCGCAGCTGCATCACGTCTTCCAGCCGCGTCTGCACGCCGGCCAGCGCCTGCGGGTGGCTGAAGATGTAGAACTTGCCGTGGTCGATGGCGTCGAACACCATGGCCGCCACGTCGGCCGCGGTCAGCTTGCCCGAGGACACGGCCTTGTCGGTCTGCGCCTGGGAGATGAGCTGGCTCTTGGTGGGCTTGGCGCTGGCGAACTCGGCCGGCCGGTTGCGGTGGCTCTGGCTGATGCCGGTGGGCACGAAGAAGGGGCACAGCACCGACGCGTGGACTTGGGTCGTCACCAGCGACAGGTCTTGATACAGCGTCTCGGACAGCGACACCACCGCATGCTTGGACACGTTGTAGACGCCCATGTTGGGCGGGTTCAGCATGCCGGCCATGGAGGCAGTGTTGACGATGTGGCCGCGATACGCGGGGTCGGCCTTGGCCGCGGCCAGCATCATGGGCGTGAACAGCCGCACGCCGTGCACGACGCCCATCAGGTTCACGCCCAGCACCCATTCCCAGTCGCTGAGCGCGTTCTCCCAGATCAGCCCGCCTGAGCCGACGCCGGCGTTGTTGAAGACGAAGTGTGGTGCGCCGAAGCGCTCTTCGACCGCCTTGGCCAGCGCTTCCATCTGGTCGGCCTTGGCCACGTCGACGACGCGGGCCAGCACCTCGACATGGCTGAATTCGGCGGCGGCCTTGTCCAGCGCATCGGCCTGCACGTCGACGAGCACCAGGTTCATGCCGCGCTGGGCGGCGAGGCGGGCGGTTTCCAGGCCGAAGCCGGAGCCGGCGCCGGTGATGACTGCGGTTTGCTTGCTCATGGCTTTCTCATCTCGATGTGGGGAATGCCGTCTTCCATGTAGGGCTCGCCCACGGGCGCGAAGCCGAAGCCGGCATAGAAGCGTTCCAGGTGGGCCTGCGCGTGCAGCGTGATCGCCTGGCCGGGCCACAGCTGCTCGCAGCGGGCGACGGACTCGGCCATCAGCGTGCGGCCGGTGCCGCCGCCGCGCGCGGCGGGGGCCGTGACGACGCGGCCGATGAGCGCGTCGGGCGCCTTCACGCCCGGCGGGATCAGCCGCGCGTAGGCCCGCAGCGCGCCGTCCTCGCCGGTGCCCAGCAGGTGCAGCGTCTGGCGGTCCAGGCCGTCGATGTCGAGGAACACGCAGTTCTGCTCGACGACGAAGACCTGGGAGCGCAGCTGCAGCAGGTCGTAGAGCTGCCCGACGGTCAGCTCATCGAACCGGACGCAGGTCCAGTTCATCAGACCAGCTTGACGAGCTGCTTGCCGAAGTTCTTGCCCTTGAGCAGACCCATGAAGGCCTCGGGCGCGTTCTCCAGGCCTTGTGCGACGGACTCGCGGTACTTGAGCTTGCCCGTGGCGACGAGGCCGCCCAGCTCCTTCAGCGCCTCGGGCCACACCTCCATGTGTTCGGACACGATGAAGCCCTCGACCTTCATGCGGTTGACGAGGATGAGCTGCGGTGCGGCCATCGGGATGGGCTGGCCGTCGTAGCCGGAAATCATGCCGCACATGGCCACGCGGCTGAACGCGTTGGCGCGCAGCAGCACGGCGTCCAGGATGTAGCCGCCGACGTTCTCGAAGTAGCCGTCGATGCCGTTCGGGCACGCGGCCTTCAGCGCGGCGGACAGCGACTTCACGTCGCCGTGCTGCTTGTAGTCGATGCAGGCGTCGAAGCCCAGTTCCTCGACGACATAACGGCATTTGTCGGCGCCACCGGCAATGCCCACCGCGCGGGCGCCGCGCGCCTTGGCGAGCTGGCCGACGGCCGAGCCGACGGCACCGCTGGCGGCGCTCACCACGACGGTCTCGCCGGCCTTGGGGTTGATGATCTTCACGAGGCCGTACCAGGCGGTCACGCCGGGCATGCCGACGGCGCCGAGGTAGGCCGACAGCGGGATGTGCGTCGTGTCCACCTTCTGCAGCACGCCGCGCTGGCTGGCGTCGACGGTCTGGAACTCCTGCCAGCCGCCCATGCCGACGACCTTGTCGCCGACGGCGAAGTGGGCGTTCTTCGATTCGACGACCTCGCCGACCGTGCCGCCGATCATGACCTCGTCGATCGCCTGCGACGCCGCGTAGCTCTTGCTGTCGTTCATGCGGCCGCGCATGTACGGGTCCAGGCTCAGGAAGTGGTTGCGCACGCGCACCTGGCCATCGGCCAGCGGGGCGAGGGCGGCTTCAACGAGGCGGAAGTTGTCGGGCGTGACCTCACCCTGCGGGCGGGAGGCGAGGACGATCTGGCGGTTGGTGTTGCTCATGCGGGTCTCCAGGGCCGGGGGCGTCCCGGCCAGCGGAGGGCATTGAAGCATGGGGGCCGCCGCGGGTCACGTCCCGCGGGCGACAGAAAAGCACGGTCGTGCTTTTCAGGCCTGCGCCGGTTGGATCGGGAAGTTCGTGCAGCCGAGCTTTTCGGAGATGTCGCGGCTGGCGTCCTGCAGCATCTTGACGACCTCGGGCGCCTTCTCGACGTCGAAGCGGAAGGTGGGGAAGGACACGCTCATGCCGGCGATGGGCTGGCCCAGCCGGTCGAAGATGGGCACGCCCAGGCAGCGGATGTGGTCGTCGAACTCCTCGCGGTCTTCGCCGAAGCCCTGCTTCTTGACCTGCTCCAGCTCGGCCAGGAAGGCCGGGCGTTCGGTGATGGTCTTGTCGCGGAAGCGCGTGAACGTGGCGCCGTCCAGGATGCGGTCGCGGCGGGCGGGGTGCTCCCAGGCCATCAGCACCTTGCCGATGGCCGTGCAGTGCAGCGGCGCGCGGCGGCCGATGCGCGAGTACATGCCCAGCATGTGGCGCGAGTCGACCTTGTGGATGTAGATGATCTCGCTGTCGATGAGGCTGCCCAGGTGGACGGTCTCGCCGGTGGCGTCGGCCAGCATCTGCATGTGGTGCTTGGCCAGGTCGACGAGCTCGGGCGAGGGCAGGGCCTTGGCGCCCAGCTCGAACATGCGCATGGCCAAGCCGTAGCGCTCGCTGTCGGCCTCCTGGCGCACGTAGCCCAGGCTTTTCATGGTCTGCAGGAAGCGGTAGACCGTGGCCTTGGGCATGGCCAGGCGCACGGACAGGTCGGTGATGCCGATGTCGCTGCGCTCGCCCAGGGCGTTCAGGATCGCGAACACCTTGAGTACCGCGGCCACCGATTCCGGCTGTTTCGAATCGCCAATGTCCTCGTCCATGTTTTGATTCTTTCGGGCGCTTGTTCCAGGAGCAGAGGTCCGGATTCTGACTCAGGCCCGGCGCGGGCCGGCGCCGGCGCGGATTTGGTCAGCCAGTTGATCGGGGCTGGCGGGCCGCAGCGCGGCGGCGTCGTAGGCCTCGTCCGGTCGCCAGCCGACGTCGGCGGCCAGCGTCTCCGCCGGGTGGGCGGCTTGCCAGGCCTGCAGCAGGTCCACCGGCTGGCCGTTGATGCGGCTGTCGCGCACGACGATGGCCGTGCCCTTGAGGCGGCGGATCAGCTGCCCCGGCGCGACGCCGGCCGGCAGCTCCCAGCGGTTGTGCTCGGCGTACAGGCGCGACTGCATGCCCGCGCCCAGCGTGTAGCCGACGTCTTCGGGCTGGTCGGCGCTGTAGAGGTTGCTGACGACATGCACGCGGCCGAAGCGCACGCGCGGCGTGCGTTCCTTGCAGGCGTGGAAGTGGTTGTGGTGCAGCGTCACGCGCAGCCGGCCGGTGTCCTGCGCGGCCAGGCCGTCGCTGTTGCCGATCAGCATGGTCTTGTCGTGGCTCTGGAAGCGGCACCAGGACACGGTGACGAGGTCGCTGCCGTTGGTGATGTCCAGCAGACCGTCGTGGTGCTGCACGCGCTGGCCCAGGCGGATGGGCTCGGCCTTGTCGGGGTGGTTGCCGTCGTCGAACTGGCAGTGGTCCACCCACACCCGGTCGGCGCCGCGCAGCGACAGGCCGTCGTACTCGGAGTTCCACTCGCCATGCCCGTTGTCGCGCGGCTCCCAGGCGGGGAAGTGGTCGTAGGCGTCGGAGAAGCGCAGGTCGCGGATGACGATGTTGCTGACCTTGTCCAGCAGCACCATGCCGTGCCGGAAGCCGGCGCCGGGGGCCGCGCCCAGCAGCGTCGTGTTGGACGGCAGCCGCACGATGGACACGGCGGCCTGGCGCTGCTCGGAACGCTTGCGGGCGTCTTCCAGCGGGCCCTTGGGGTCGTCGCGGCCCCAGGTGGCGGGGTCGAAGGCGCGGTCGAACGCGTCGAAATCGAAGGCCGGGTCACGGAAGGCTTCGGCGCCGCCGGGGCAGAGGTCGATGAAGGCGTGCAGCCGGATGATCTTGGGCTTGTCGCCCAGGCGCAGCGCGGCATCCAGGCCGGCGCGGTCGTGCACGTCGACGATGTGCTCGGCCGTGGCGCGCGCGCCGCCGGTCGTGGCGCCGACACCGGCCCAGCCGAGCGGCAGCTCGGCAGGCGCGCGGGCGGCGTTGCCGGCGCAGCCGGGCAGCGTGGAGAGGCCCGCGAGACCCGCGAGGGCGAGGACGTGTCGGCGACGGACGGTCATGGTCGGTTGTTGAATTCGCTGAGGCGGTGGGTGGCGGCGTCGAAGGGCCGGCGGGAGGTGCTGGCCTGCCAGGGGCCCACATGGGCGCCGATCTCGCTGTCGCGCACGACGGCCAGGCCGTTAGGGCTGCTGCCGGCCACCCAGGTGCCGGCCTTCACGCCGGCATCCCAGGCGCGGCCCAACGCCGTGGCGCCGGGCGCGATGCCGGGCTCGCCGACGAGGCGGCTGTGCATGACGAGGAAGCCCTGGTTCACGTCGGGTGCGGTGCTGGGCGCGAGGATGATGCCGCCGTGGCCGGGCGTGCGGCGGTTGGCGCGGGTGAGGAGGGTCGAGTGCTCGATGACGAGCGTCGCGTTGCCGAAGATGAAGTCCACGTCGCCGGCGATGAGGCTGTGGCGGATCAGCTGGCGGGCCGGGGCGTCGGGCGCGCGCCGCTTCACGTACAGCGTGTCCTGGTGGCCCAGCAGGCGCACGTTCTCCAGCTGCAGGCGGTCGCCGTTCAGCGTCAGTGCGACGGCCTGCGCGCCGCCGCTTTCGCCGACGCCAGGCGGGTAGGCCTCGCCGCGGCGCACGCCGTCCATCGCGTCGTTGGCGATGGTCAGCGAGATGAGCTGCACGTCATGGCTCTGCACCAGCACGCTGGTGCTGCCGCTGGTGCCGATGGTGGTCTTGCCGAGCTCCGGCCAGCAGGGGTGGGCGGGCTCCTGCTCGCCCTTGGGCTTGCCGGCGAAGCGGTTGTCCACCAGCACGACGGCCGCCGGGTCCAGTGCCGCGCCGACGAGGGCGAGGGGTGCCTTGTCCTTGATGCAGACGGGGCCGCGGTAGGTGCCGGGCTGGACGTGGATGACCCAGCGCTTGCCGCTGCCCTGGCCCTCGGCGGGTACCTTGTCGATGGCGGCCTGCACGGACTCGCCGGCCTTGACGACGAAGTCCGGCGCGGCGGCCGACAGGTCGGCCAGCGGCGCCGGCTGCCAGTCGCCGAGGTAGGCGGCCGTCGTGTGGGCGGCGGCCTGCTCGGCGGTGAGCTGGGGGCGTGTCTGTGCCTGGCTGAGGCCCGCCAGCGCGATCAGGGCCAGGACGGGCAGCAGCGGCTTCACAGATCGGCCAGGTAGAGGGCCGGCTCGACGCCGCTGGCGCGTTCCTTGTCGCAGCTGAACAGCACCTGCTGGTTGTCCGGCGTGAAGCTCGGGTGGGGGTGCGTGACCTGGCGGTCGTCCTTGTAGACGCCCCAGCCGCTGTCGTGGCGCGCGATGGGGCGCGTCGTGCCGGCCTTCAGGTCGAACAGGTGCAGGTAGGGGTCGCCCACGAGCATCTCGTTGCTGGCGTCGCCGCTGCTGGCCTTGCCGCAGCCGTCGCCGACGATGAGCGTGCCGTCGTAGTTGCTCATCAGGTGCGAGCACTGGGGCATGGTGGTCAGCACCTTGTTCTGCAGCGTCACCGGGTCCAGGCTGCAGATCCAGCGCTCGGGCGAGTTCTCGTTGTAGCTGACGTAGATCATCGCGCTGCCGTCCGGCACCCAGAACTCGTGCGTGCAGCTTTCGCCGTCCAGGTGTTCCTTGCCGCAGCGGCGATTCGTGCCGTCCTCGTTGATGAACCACATGCGCGCGTCGATGAGGTCGTGTGGGCCCTCGTGGCAGTAGGCGACGGTGTGGTCGTCGAACGGGCGGTACTGCGGGTGGCCCAGCCAGCCGCGCTGCTCCAGGATGACGGTGCGCCGGCCGGTGGCGAGATCGACACTGAACAGCCGGCACAGCGGCTGCTTGTGGAACATCTCGTTGAACTTCTGCCAGGTGTTCAGCGGGAACCAGTCGCTTGCTGCGATCTCGATGCCGACGATCTTGGTGCAGGCGCTGTTGGGCACCCAGGTGCCGTAGCCCACCCAGTCGTCGGGCACGACGTACAGCACCTCCTCGCGCAGCGTGGCAAGTTCCAGCCGGATGAACTGGCGCTTGTCACGGACGAAGAACAGGTAGTTGTCATCGGGGCTCAGGAAGCCGCCGAAGGTGTTCTCGCCGGCGCCGTCGGTGAGCTGGACGGCGCGCTGCGTGTCCAGGTCCAGCAGGTGGTAGTTCCAGTTGGGGCTGGGGTGCGGGCCGAACTCACCGCCGAAGATCAGCTTGCGGCCATCGTTCGTGAAGCACTTCTGATAGAAGTAGTTGCGATGGCAGGTGACGTCCGGCGGCGTCAGCCGCGTGACGCGCTTGCCGGTGTCGGGGTCCTCGCGGGTGAGGAATTCAAACTTGCGTTCGGTGGATTTCATGGCTGAGCTGGCTGAAGAGTTGGCGGCTGCACTCGTTCGGAGCTTGGATGGCGCCGGGCTGCGGCTGTGCGCAATTGCTTCGTGTCCCCCGGCCCGCTGCGCGGGCCTCCTCCTTTACCTTCGCAATTGCGCACAGCCACATCCCGGCTTGTGCCGCAGCGCGTTGGCGCGCCGACCCTGAGCGGCGCAGCGAGGGAGTGTGGGCAGGCCTGATGCGCAAGTAAAGGAGGAGGGCGCGGAGCGCCCGGGGGACATGGAGCATCAGGCCTGCTCACGCTTCCTCGCCCAACCCGCTGTGTGCGCCTTCAGGATTTGCGCTGCGCCTTACCTCGCGAGCCAGCCACCGTCAACCGCGATGGTGTAGCCGTTCACGTAGTCCGACGCGGGCGAGGCCAGGAACACGACCGGGCCGGCCAGGTCGTCCGGCTTGCCCCAGCGGCCGGCGGGGATGCGCTCCAGGATGGCGCTGTTGCGCTGCTCGTCGGCGCGCAGCTGCGCGGTGTTGTTGGTGGCCATGTAGCCCGGGGCGATCGCGTTCACGTTGATGCCGTGCGACGCCCATTCGTTGGCCATCAGGCGCGTGATGCCCATGACGCCGCTCTTGCTGGCGGTGTAGGAGGGCACGCGGATGCCGCCCTGAAAGCTCAGCATCGACGCGATGTTGACGATCTTGCCGCCCTTGCCCTGGGCGATGAACACCTTGGCAACCGCCTGCGACAGGAAGAACACCGACTTCAGGTTCAGGTCCATCACATCGTCCCAGTCCGCCTCGGAGAACTTGATGGCGTCCTCGCGGCGGATGATGCCGGCGTTGTTGACGAGGATGTGCACCTCGCCGTTGAGCGCCTTGGCCTGGGCCACCAGGTCGGGGATGCAGCTGATGTCGCCGAGGTTGGCGCGCAGGTCCAGGAACTTGCGGCCCAGCGCCTCGACGGCCGCCTTGGTCTCGTCGGGCTCGGACACGTTGACGCCGACGACATCGGCACCCGCCTGCGCGAGCGCGACGGCCATGCCCTGGCCCAGGCCCGTGTTGCAGCCGGTGACGATGGCCGTCTTGCCGGCCAGATTGAAGTGTTGAAGAACCATGGTCTTTGTCCGAGGTGCGGGGGCACCAGTTGCGTCGAAGGAAGCCGGCGTGGCGTCAGCGCCGCCGCCGTGAACTTGTGGCGGATTTGCCGACGGTCCGTCGGAATTGCCGCGAGAGATCGTTAGAGTTGAAACGCGGTTCCAAATTTCGGCTGCCCGAAGCTTAGGTGGTGCGCAAGGTGTTGCGGAATCATGGTTTCTATTTAGTGAACCACTGTTCCGATTTTGCACGCTTCCCCCTATCATCGTCCACAAGCCAGCCAAAAAAGCGCACAAGCATGAGCAACAGCCTTCTGCAAGGTGCAAGCCGGCCGGACCAGTTCTTTCCTCGCCGCGGCGGCTGAAGACAGCTGTTGCGCACCCGGCGCCCGCACTGCAGCGGAGCCGGTTTACAGAATCGTCGGGTGCCCTGCGCGTGCCCGGGTAACCGCCCTACCCAGAACCCCAGAGCTGCCAGCGCCTGAGCGCCCAGGCGGCCTCGCACCAGGAGACCTTCCATGCCCGCATTCCGTTCCTACCGCCGCCTGGCCCTCCGCCCGGTGGCCCTGGCCGCCACCCTCGTTGCCGCGCCCGCCTGGGCCCAGGAGGCCGCCGCACCGGCCAACCAGCTGGAGACCGTGACCGTCACCGGCATCCGCGCCTCGCTGGAGAGCGCGCTGAACGCCAAGCGCCAGGACAAGGGCATCGTCGATGTCATCAAGGCCGAGGACATGGGCAAGTTCCCGGACACCAATCTGGCCGAGTCGCTGCAGCGCATCCCGGGCGTCGTCATCGACCGCGACGCCGGCGAAGGCCGCAACATCACCGTGCGCGGCCTGGGCGGCGACTTCACCCGCACCCGCATCAACGGCATCGAGGCGCTGGCCACCACTGGCGGCACCGACAGCTCCGGCGGCGCCAACCGCACCCGCGCGTTCGACTTCAACGTCTTCGCGGCCGACCTGTTCAACTCGCTGACCGTGCGCAAGAGCAGCTCGGCCGACGTGGACGAAGGCTCGCTGGGCGCCACCATCGACCTGCAAACGGCCCGCCCGTTCGACATGAAGAACTTCGCCGCCGCCGTGTCGGTGAAGAGCACCTACAACGACCTCTCCGGCAAGGCCACGCCCAAGGCGGCCTTCCTGATCTCCAACACCTTCGCCGACAAGAAGATCGGCGTGCTGCTGTCGGGCGCGTACTCGCAGCGCAAGGTGTACGAAGAGGGCTTCAGCACCGTGCGCTGGGACAACGGCCCGTCCAGCGGCGGCTGGTGCTCGCCGACGGGTGTGACGCCCATCAACCCGACCAACCCGACCACGACGCCGGCGACGCCTGCCACCTCCTGCGGCGGTGCCGCCACCACGGCCACGCGCCTGCCCAACACGCCCGAGAACATCGCGGCGTACAACACCGCGTCGCTCGCCACCAACTTCCACCCGCGCCTGCCGCGCTACGGCCGCCTGACGCACGACCAGTCGCGCCTGGGCCTGACCGGCTCCATCCAGGTCCGCCCCAGCGACACCACGCTGATCACGGCCGACATGCTGTACAGCAAGCTGGACGCGACGCGCCAGGAAGACTTCCTGGAAGCCATCTCCTTCAGCCGCAACCTGTCGCAGGGCGGCAAGCAGCAGACCAGCGTGCTGGCCGCGGAGTACAACGCCGCCGGCCAGATGGTCTACGGCAAGTTCAACGGCGTGGACATCCGCTCCGAGTCGCGCTTCGACAAGCTGAGCACCGAGTTCACGCAGCCCACGCTGACCATCGAGCAGGACATCGGTGACACGCTGAAGGCCACGGTGCGCATCGGCACGGCCAAGTCGCGCTTCAACAACCCCATCCAGACCACCACGACGCTGGACGCGCCCAACGTCGACGGCTACGTGTTCGACGCCCGTGGCGACGACCGCGCGCCGCTGCTGGGCTACGGCACGCTGAACCCGGCCGACCCGAACGGCGCGCTGCAGATCCGCGGCGTGCCGGTGGGCTCCACCAGCATCGCCAACTTCACGCCCAGCGAGGTGCGTATCCGCCCGAACGGCGTGACCAACAAGCAGGACGTCGCGACCTTCGACCTGTCGTGGGACCCGATGGACGGCCTGACCGTCCGCGGCGGCGTCAGCTACAAGCGCTTCAGCTTCAACAGCTACGACTTCCGCCGCACGGTGGAGACGATGAACACGCTGCCCGCCGGCGTGCTGCCGAACGGCCTGACGACGACGCTGAGCGGCTTCGGCAAGGGCCAGAACCTGCCGGCCGGCTCCGTCACGTCCTGGGTCATCCCCAACCTGGATGCCATTGCCGCGGCGTATGACATCTACTGCAACTGCCTGAAGAGCGGCGCGGCCGGCGGCCCGGGCGACTACCGCCTGACCTCCATCACCAACGGCAACGCCCGCGGCGGCAACCGCGCCATCACCGAGACCGACACCGGCGCCTGGCTGATGGCCGAGTACGAGACCAAGCTGGGCGGCCTGCCCGTACGCGGCAACGCCGGCGTGCGCCATGTGAAGACGTCCATCGTCGCCAACGGCTACCTGGCCACCGGCGGCGGCAGCCTCGTCACCGCCTCGCGCCAGTACAACGACTGGCTGCCGTCCGCCAACGTGGCGGTCAACCTGGCCAAGGACCTGATCGTGCGCGCCGCGGCGGCCAAGGTCATGTCCCGCCCGCCGCTGCAGAGCCTGAACCCCGGCGGCACGCTGAGCACCACCGGCACGCTGACCTACACCGGCGGCAACCCGCAGCTGGACCCGTTCCGCGCCACCACGCTGGACGCCAGCGCCGAGTGGTACCACTCGAAGAATGCGTTCGTCGGCCTGGGCGTGTTCCAGAAGGACATCAAGAGTTATGTGCTGACCAAGGGTTTCGACGCGCCGTACAAGGACAGCGGCCTGCCGCTGTCCCTGCTGCCCAGCAACTTCACGGGTGACGAGGTCTTCCGCTTCAGCGCGCCGGTCAACACGCAGGGCGGCAAGCTGACGGGCTTCGAGATCAACGTGCAGCAGCCCTTCACCTTCCTGCCGGGCTGGGGCAAGAACTTCGGCCTGCTGGCCAACTACACGCAGGTCAAGTCCAAGATGGCCTACGTGCTGTCGACGACGGCAGTCGGCTCCTCCACGGTCACCGAGGACCTGGTCAACCTGTCGCCACGCTCCTGGAACCTGTCGGTCTACTACGACGACGGCACCTTCAGCGGCCGCGTGTCCAGCTCGTCGCGTTCGGCCTTCCTGACGGCCGTGCCGGCCGGCAACAACCAGGACGTCGCAGGCAAGAACAAGACCTTCAACGTCGACCTGTCGATGGGCTACAAGATCAACAAGCAGCTGGAAGTCACCTTCGAGGCGACCAACCTGACCAACCAGCCCAACGACCAGTTCATCTCGCGCGCGATGGACAACGTGGTGGTCAACAACTACACAGGCCGCGAGTTCATCATCGGCGGTCGCTACAAGTTCTGAGCAGGCCCGCCATGAAGCGCCTCTCACTGCTTGCCGCGGCCGGGGTTCTGATGGCGGCGTCGGCGGCCTCCGCCGCCGTGCTGGTGCCGGGCACGCCCGTCACCGGCACGCTGGACGGCGATGCCGCCGGCCTGCTGGGCTTCGATGAGGCCGCCCAGGCCTACGTCGCCAGCCTGGCGGTGCCGTTGATCGACAGCGACATCGAGTTCGTCTCCGCCGACTACAGCCTTGCGCTGGACCTCGGCAGCGATGGCTCGCTGCGGCTGTGGGACAACTCGGGCACCGGCCTGCTGGGCACCCACGTCATCGACCTCACGTTTGCCGATGCGTCGCTGAGGCTGGGCCTGCCCACGCTCAGCGCGCCGGCGCAACTGCTCTCGGGCGCCGTGCAGTTCCAGCTGCTGGGCCCGCAGTCCGTCCGCCTCACGCTGACGGACGCCCGCATCGACCCGACCTACGCCTACGTCGATGCCCAACTGGCTCTGGCCCCCGTGCCCGAGCCCGCGCCTGCGGCCCTGCTGGCCCTGGGGCTGCTCAGTCTCGCCGCGCGACGCCGTACCCGCCGGTAAACAACGCTTCCTCCTTTTCAGGAGACCGTCATGAAGATGTTCGCTGCGGCGCTGAGCGCGCTGCTCGCTCTGCCGTTGCCGGCACTTTCCCAGACCGACCCTGCCCGCGAGGTGGCCCCGGCCGACGGTTTCGCCGCTTCAGGTGGCGGCACCAGCGGCGGCGCGGCCGCGGCGCCGGGACAGGTCTACACGGTCACCAACCGCCAGCAGCTGCTGACGGCGCTGGCCAACGGCGGCAGCCTGCCCAAGATCGTCAAGGTCGTCGGCAGCATCGACATGAGCGAGGGCCAACCCTTCGCCAGCCATGCCGACCAGGAGCAGCGCGCGATGGTGAGGCTGCCCTCCAACACGACGCTGATCGGCGCCGGGCCCGGCGCCGGGCTGGTGAACGGCCGCATCGAGATCATCGGCGTGGCCAACGTCATCGTGCGCAACCTGGCCATCATGGCGCCGTGCGACGTGGCGCCCGTCTGGGATCCGACCGATGGCGCCACCGGCGCGTGGAACTCGGCCTATGACGCGATCACGCTGCAGGGCGCGGAGCGCGTGTGGATCGACCACAACACCATCACCGACGCGCCCCTCACCGACGACCAGCTGCCCATCGAGAACGGCAAGCTCAAGCAGTGCCACGACGGCGCCATCGACATCACGCGCGGCGCCAACTACGTGACGGTCAGCTACAACGTCATCGACCGCCACGACAAGACCATGCTGATCGGCCACTCCGACAGCTACACGGCCGACATCGGGCGGCTGAAGGTCACGATCGCGAACAACGTGTTCTCCAACGTCACGCAGCGCACGCCCCGCGTGCGCTACGGGCAGGTCCACCTGTTCAACAACTACCACGTCGGCACCAAGGGCGTGTCGCCCTACGGGCACAGCTACAGCGTGGGCATCGGCACCGGCGCGCGCGTGATCTCGCACGCCAACGTGCACGCCATCACCGGTGCCGCGCCGGGCTGCGCCAGCGTCGTGCAGACGCTCAACCCCGACGCTGCGAGCAGCTTCGCCGACACGGGCTCGACGCTGAACGGCGCGCCGCTGGGTGCCTGCGCCGTGCCCACCGCCGTGGGCTGGAGCGTGCCCTACGCGTTCACGCCGCGCCCGGCGGCCCTCGTGAAGGCCAACAACCTGGCCCGCGCCGGCGCCGGCAAGCTGACGACCAACGTGACCGGCAGCGGGAGCGTGGGCGTCACGCCCGGCAGCGTGGAGCCCGCGCGCAACGCCACCGGCGTGCACACCGACACGCTGCTGGCCATCGCCTTCGACGCGGCACCCACGCTGACCGGCAGTGGCGCCATCACCGTGCGCCGTGCCAGCGACGGCGCGGTGGTGGACCGCATCGACCTGTCCACCGCGCCGTCCGCCACCGACACGCAGACCGTCATCCCGCGCACCAACCTCGAGGTGGACGCGCTGGCGCTGGGCGCCATGCCCGAGAACGCCGCGCGGGCGCGTTTCGTCTGGTACCGCCCGGTCAGCCTCAGCGGCAACCAGGCCGTCATCCGCCTGCACAACAACCGGCTCGTGTTCGACACGGTCTACACCGTCACCGTCGACGCCGCCGCGTTCAACGGCCGCATCAACAACTCGGCCTTCGCCGGCCTGACCTGGAGCTTCACGACGCGCAGCGCGCCGGCCAGCAAGACCAGCGTGACGGTGGACGACGACGGCACGGCGGCGGACTTCCGCACCGTGCAGGGCGCGCTGAACTGGGTCATGGCGTGGTGCTCCACCGGCAGCCCGGCGGCGTATGGCTGCAACACCGTCGCCACGCCCAAAACCATCGCCATCCGCAACGGCCTCTATGCCGAGCTGCTGATGCTGCGCAACGTCGCCAACCTCAGCCTCGTCGGCGAGAGCCGTGATGGCGTGCAGGTGGGCCGGCTGAACTTCGAGTCGCTGAACAGCGGCAGCGGCGCCAGCGCCGCGTCGGCCGGCACGGCGCTGAGCACGGGCCGCGTCGCGGGCCACCGCGTGCTGGGCGGTGGCCGCGCGGTGCTGCTGGTCGAGAACGCCGACCTGCTCACGCTGCGCAACTTCACGCTCGTCAACCCGCATGCCCGCGCGTCCCTCTACGACAACCAGGCCGAGGCGATCTACTTCAACACCAGCACGACGGCGGCCGCGCATCGCCTGGTGGCGCGCGAGATGAACTTCATCTCCGAGCAGGACACGCTGCAGCTCAAGGGCTATGTGTGGGTCTACAAGTCGCTGGTGGCCGGCAACGTGGACTTCATCTGGGGCAACGTGATGGCCGCGCTGTTCGAGGACTGCGAGATCCGCAGCGTGCTCGACGCCTCCAGCAGCTCGCCGGGCTACATCCTGCAGTCGCGCGCGACGGCGGGCGACACCGGCTTCGTGTTCCTGAACAGCCAGCTCACCGCCGGCCCAGGTGTCACGTCGGCCTACCTGGCGCGCAGCGGCGGCACGACGAGCACCGCCTACGTCGACAACATCGCCTTCATCAACACGCGTGTCGGCCCGCACATCCTGCCCATCGGCTGGTGCAGCGGCACCGGCACCAGCAAGACCGGCACGGGGCAGGGCGCCTGCAGCGCCAACCCGCCGCCGTGGGCCGGCACCGCCAACGGCGGCGCCACCGACGCCGCCGGCTGGCGCGAGTGGGGCAGCAAGGACCTGGACGGCAACCCGCTGGACACCGGCGCCCGCCTGGGCCTGGCAACGGTGACCGTCGGCGGCTCGCCCGCCACCGTGCAGCTCGCCAAGACGCTGGACAGCACTGCTGGCCTGACCAGCCGTGCCGACATCTTCCAGCGCTCCACCGTCGCCACCGGTTCCCCCGGCGGCTGGGTGCCCGCGCCCTAGTTCGCTTTTGACCCCAGCGGGCGAACAAGCCGGGCGCAGAACCGGTTCGCGCCCTTCGGCCCGGAGGCCGATCCATAACCCGATTCACGGAGACAAGATGACCTCGAACCGCCTGCCCGCCACCGCCCGCCTCAGCCTCTGCGCTGCTGCCGTGCTCAGCCTTGTCCACGGCGCCCACGCCCAGACGGCCGACGCTCCCGCCGCCCCGATCACCACCATCGAGCGCATCTCCGTGACGGGCTCGTCCATCAAGCGCCTGGCCGGCGAGACGGCGCTGCCGGTGTCGGTCAACAAGGCCGAGGAACTGGAGGCCCGCGGCCACACCGAGCTGAAGGACCTGCTGCTGGAGCTGCCGCAGTCGCAGTCGCTGGGCACCAACTCCGGCGCGGCCGGCCCGGTGCTGAACCTGCGCGGCCTGGGCCCGATGCGCACGCTGACGCTGCTGAACGGCCGCCGCCTGGCCAACGAGCCGCTGCAGGACCAGTACGTGTCGGCCAACGTCATCCCGCGCATCGCGCTGGACCGTGCCGAGACGCTGCGCGACGGCGCGTCGTCCATCTACGGCTCCGACGCCATCGGCGGCGTGCAGAACTTCATCACCAAGGACAGCTTCCAGGGCGCCAAGATCAAGGTCGAGCTGAACGCGCCCTCCCGCTCCAGCGTTGGCCAGACCAACGCCATCGGCTTCATCGCCGGCATCGGCGACCTCGCCGCCGACGGCTGGAACGTCTACGGCGCCTACGACTACCAGACCAAGGGCGCGCTGATGCAGGGCGACCGGCCCGAGCTGTTCGACGGCTCGGCGCTGAACCAGCTGGGCCTGCTGGTGGCGCCCTCGGCGAAGAACCAGAGTCCCATCGCCAACTACGGCTTCGCGCCGGCATCGGCGTCCGGCGGTGCGAACAACAACAACTACAACTCCAGCTTCGCCACCGGCTGCGTGGCGCCGTACTCGCTGCCCACGCTGGGCGCGGCCAGCCTGAACACGCCGCCCACCTACGCGCCAGGCTGCTACCGCGACCCGAACTTCTTCACGGCGGTGAGCGACGGCAGCGAGATCACCAACATGTTCGGCAAGGCCACGATGAACCTGGGCCAGGGCCATCGGATCAGTGCCGAACTGCTGCACTCCGCCTTCACGGTCAAGAAGTACCGCGGCATGCAGATCAACAGCTCGTCCAACGAGCCGGTCACGTACTACACGATTCCTTCCACCAGCAAGTTCTACCCCGGCAAGGGCATCACGCCACTGGTCAACGTCATCGGCAGCAACACGGGTCTGGGCACCAACTCGCCCACCATGTTCATCGACCCGGTGAAGACGCCCGGCGTCGTCAGCCCGCTGAACATGAACAACCGGACGGTGTACTTCCAGTGGGGGCCGGGCGAGCTGGGCTCGGCCTACCGCAACGACGAGCAGGTGAATGACCGCCTCGTGCTGGCCGCCGAGGGCTCGGTGTGGAACTGGGACTACCGCGTGGGCCTGAACTACGGCCATTCGCAGCGCAACACCGCGACGGGCGGCGGCTACATCCTGTTCAGCAAGGCGCAGGAGGGCTTCACCAACGGCATCCTGAACCCGTTCGGCCCGCAGGACGCCGCCGGCCTGGAGTACCTGAAGAGCATTGAGCTGCGCGACTACGTCTACCGCAGGAACGAGGCCTTCAACAAGTCCGTCGACGCGACGCTGACGCGCGAGCTGATGCAGCTGGGCGGTGGCCCGCTGACGCTGGCCGTCACCGGCGAGCTGCGTCGCGACGAGGCCAAGGTGCATGCCGCGCCGCTGGACTACGTCGCCAAGCTGCCCAACGGCAACTACAACATCAGCAGCGCCGGCGTCGTCGTCAAGGACGACATCGTCGGCGAGAACCCCACCGGCGTGGCCGCCAAGCTGCATCGCAACATCAAGTCGGCCGTCATCGAGCTGGACGCGCCGCTGACCAAGCAGTGGAGCGTCAACGGCGCCGTGCGCTCCGACACCTACAGCGACCTGAAGACGACGACCGTCAACCCCAAGCTGTCGGTGCGCTTCCAGCCCACGACGGAAGTGATGCTGCGCGCGTCCGCCAACACGGGCTTCCGCGCACCGTCCATCATGGACATCCAGAATCCGACGCCCGAGGTGCGCCAGATCGTCATGGACGACCCGGTGCTGTGCCCCAGCCCGACGCCGCTCATCGCGGGCTCCGGCACCGCCGCACCGAACACCGACCCGGTCAAGGTCTGCAACGCCACCACCGACTACTGGACCAAGTCGCCCGACAACAGCCACCTGAAGCCCGAGAAGTCCAAGGGCTGGGCCGTCGGCGGCGCGTTCGAGCCGGTGCGCGGCCTGCTGGTGACGGTGGACTACTGGAGCGTCAAGCTCAACGACGTGCTGGGCGCGCTGACGCTGGCCGAGGTGCAGCAGCAGCCAGGCAAGTACAGCGCCAACATCCTGCGCAAGGCCGACGGCACCATCGACCACATCCTGACCAGCCAGGCCAACCGCGGCGACATGGACATGCGCGGCCTGGACATCGCCGCCACCTACCAGCTGCGCACCAACAGCTGGGGCGTCTTCAACTTCAAGCTGGACGGCACCTACTACGACAAGTACGCCTTCTCGGTGGAGAAGGGCGGCGAGATGCTGCAGGACGTGGGCATCCTGACCACCGATGCGCGCTACACCGGCCCCAACGCCGGCCTGGCCACGACGCAGCAGATCATCTACCGCTGGAAGCACACGGCCGCCGTGAACTGGCGCTTGGGCAACTGGTCCACGCAGCTGTCACAGCGCTACAGCAGCGGCCTGACCGACCTGACCCCGCGCGCCGGCTCCACCTACACCGATGTGAAGCCCTACAAGCAGTACAACATCAGCGCGGCGTACTCGGGCATCAGGAACGTGAAACTGGTGTTCGGCATCAACAACCTCACCAACGTCAATCCGGTGCTGACGGCCAACGCCAACTACAACGGCTACCTGACCAGCGGTGCGGACATCCTGGGCCGCAGCTACCGCTTCTCGGCCGAGTACACGTTCTTCTGAGCCGGCATCTCCGCTGACACGCGCGCCAGGGCTCGCCGGTCTTTGCGCGCCTTTTCATTCAAGCCCCATGCTCATCAGAACCCTTGCCCTTTCCGCGCTGGCACTGGCCGCGTCGCTGAGCGCCGCCGAGCCGGTGGCCGCACCGGCCACGGCCGGCATCGCCACGCGCGGCTGGACGCAGACCCAGGGCGGCCGCGGCGGCCGCGTCATCAAGGTCACGACGCTGGCGCCCTCGGGCCCCGGCAGCCTCAAGGAAGCCATCGAGGCGAGCGGCCCGCGCATCGTCGTCTTCGAGGTGGGCGGCGTCATCGACATGGGCGGCCAGCCGCTCAAGATCACGCAGCCCTTCCTGACGCTGGCCGGCCAGACGGCGCCTGACCCCGGCATCCACATCCTCAAGGCCGAGACGACCATTGCCACGCACGACGTCGTCATCCAGCACCTGAGTTTCCGCCCCGGCGAGTTCGGCCGGCCCAAAAAGGGCGGCGGCGACCAGGACGGCATCTCCGGCATCGGCGGCGCGCACGACGTCATCGTCGACCACTGCAGCTTCTCGTGGGCGACCGACGAGAACCTGTCCGCCAGCGGCCCGCGCTTCGAGGGCAAGACACCCGAGGACTGGCGCCGCGCCACGTCGCACCGCATGACCTACAGCCACAACCTCATCTACGAGGGCCTGGGCAACTCGGTGCACGAGAAGGGCGAGCACAGCAAGGGCTCGCTGATCCACGACAACACCAGCGGCGTGCTGCTCTACGGCAACGTCTACGCGTCCAACCGCCAGCGCAACGCGCTGTTCAAGGGCGGCGCGCAGGGCGCGATGGTCAACAACCTCATCTTCAACCCCGGTGACCGCGGCGTGCACTACAACCTGCTCGCCAACGAGTGGGCCGGCCAGCCCTGGCAGGTGGGCCGGCTGACGCTGGTGGGCAACGCGATGCGCCATGGCCCCAGCACGGTGGCGGGCACGGCCTTCTTCACGATGCTGGGCCAGGGCGACCTGGAACTGCACATGACCGACAACCTCGCACACGACGCCCAGGGCCGCCCCGTGCCGCTGCTGGGCAACAACGCGCAGACGACGGGCAAGCTCATCGTGCTGCCGCAGGCGGACCTGCCGCCCGGCCTGGCCATCCGTCCCGCCGCCGACCTCGCGCGCGCGCTGCCACCGCTGGTGGGCGCCCGCCCTTGGGCGCGCGACCCGCTGGACGCCAAGCTGCTGGCCGACATGGCCGAGGGCAAGGGCCGGCTGATCGACTCGGAAGTGGAGAACGCGCTGGGCTACCCGCGCCACGCACCGACGAAGCGTGCTTTCAAGGCCGAAGACTGGAATCTCGACGACATGTCTCCCAAGGCCGGTTGGCCGAATCTGTGAGCCCCCCGTCCGGTCTTGCCCTGCTGAACGCGGGCGTGCCCAGCCGGCCCCCCGAGGGGGCGGCGATGCTCGCGGCATCGAGCCGCGAGCACATCGCCCACCGGGCCGGCTTGGGGCGGCCCGGCGCTCGACCCGAAACGCAAAATTCACGACGGCCATGAAGATGAAGCAACTCCTCCCCCTTATCGCTGCGGGCCTGTGCCTGACGGCGTTTGCGCAGTCCGCACCTCCCGCGTCGGCCCCGAAAGCGGGCGAGACCACCGCCAACGTCGCCACCGGCCCGCGCCTCATCCTCGTTGGCGACTCGACGATGGCGCCGCGCAGCGGCTACGGCAATGCGCTGTGCGCGCGCGTGCAGCAGGTTGCCTGCATCAACCTCGCGCGCGGCGGCCGTTCCAGCATGAGCTTCCGCGCCGAAGGGCTGTGGGACACCGTGCTGGCGCTGCTGAACGAAGGCAAGGCCCACGGGGGGGCGCGGCAGAAGACGCTGGTGCTGATCCAGTTCGGCCACAACGACCAGCCCGGCAAGCCCGGCCGCTCGACGGACCTGGCCACCGAGTTCGGCCCCAACATGGCCGGCTATGTGAGGGACGTGAAGGCCGCCGGCGGCGAGGTCATCCTGCTGACGCCGCTGACGCGCCGCACCTTCAAGGCCGGCGAGCTGCCCAACGACCTGCGCCCCTGGGCCGAGGCCATCCTGAAGGTGGGGGCCGAGCAGGGCGTGCCGGTGCTGGACCTGAACGCCATCAGCCACGCCGCCGTCGCCGCGATGGGCCAGGCCGCGGCCGACACGCTGGCCGAGGCACCGCCGCGCTTCGACCGCACGCACGTGGGCCCGAAGGGCGCGGCGCTGTTCTCGGAGCAGGTGCTGGACGGGCTGGTCCAGCTGCGGCCGGAGCTGGTCGGCGCCAGGACGCTGCAGCCTTGAGAGCTTGAGCGTCTTGGCCCAGCCGGACGTCGGTCAAGGGAGCTGCGCAGACTTGCCCTGCCGTAGCCCCGTCAGTCGACCGGGCGGCACGGCTGGCCGGCGACCCTCCGGCCCTTGGGCTCTCCCTCGCCGAGGGCGCAATGCAGCTTCAGTGGCTTCGCACCGTAGAGCATCACCGTACCGCGGTACAGCAGCGTGTCGTCAGGCGTCGTTGCACACAGCTTGAACTCCGCAATCGACAGGGGCGCAACGAGCGGCGCGTAGATCAGCCTCAATTGAGTCAGCGGTTCGAGCTGGAACTGGCCCATCGTGTCCGTGCGGGCTGTTGCGACCGTGATGCTGCAGGGCTGCAGGTCCGGTCCGCGGGCCAGCCGGATCTCGGCATCAGGCACCGGCTGACCGTCGCGTGTCAACGTGCCGCTGATGGCGGGTGCCAGCGTGACGACATGGGGAATGGGCGCGCAGCCGGCGCCAGCCAGCGACAGCAGCAGAACGAGCAGGCGGGGTGAGGGCATGTCAGTCAGGTTTGGGCGTTACCGAAACCTACGCATGGTAAGTGCCAGCCACTCGCCAGCCTCGCGCTGCTGCGCCACGTCGAAGCGATGCCCGCCCGCCGTCGTGGTGGTGGACAGCCCCCCGGCCGGCCAGGCGCGCGCGAGCTGCCGCCAGCTTGCCTGCACGGCGTCCCACGGGAACAGCTTGTCGTCCGGCGACCCGAACAGCAGCAGCGGCCGTGGTGCGATCAGCGCAGCCACATCCGGGTGGTCCAGCTCGGCGGCCAGGCCCGGGTGGGTCATGCTGAAGGCGGACTGGCCCACCAGCGTGTGCTCGCCGGGCCGCAGCAGGCCCTCGCGCGTGCACATCCAGTGTGCGGCGACGCAGGCCGAGACCTCGTCGCACACGGCGGCCAGCTGCCAGGCGCGCAACGCCCCCATCGAGAAGCCCAGCACGGCCACGCGCTTGGCGTCGACGCCGGGCTGCTCGCGCAGCCAGCGGTGCGCGCGCAGGTCGTCGCTGGCGATGACGCCGGCCCAGCTGTGGCCCAGCTGCAGAAGGTGGTTGGCC
The DNA here is from genome assembly GCA_041914785.1 of Roseateles sp. GTDB lineage: Bacteria > Pseudomonadota > Gammaproteobacteria > Burkholderiales > Burkholderiaceae_C > Pelomonas. The sequence goes on along the minus strand of JAYSCT010000008.1, from coordinate 28,145 downwards.
AGCGCCTGCTGGTCGTCGCGCGCAAAGCCGGGCCGGCCGCGTTCGCCCCAGCCCAGCGCGTCGATGGCCAGCACCGCGAAGCCCGCCTGCGCCAGCAGGTCGCCGACGAAGCGGCCGTCGAAGTAGCGCTGCACCCAGGCGTCGGCCGAGGCGCTGGCGGCCAGCGGGCGCACCATCTTTTCCTTGCCGATGTCGAAGCGCGCGCCGTGGTCGTGCAGCAGCAGCACGGCCGGGTGCGGGCCGGGGCCATCGGGTTGCAGATGGAGGGCCGGCACCCGGTTGCCCAGCGCGCCGCGCAGCGTCAGCGACCGGGCGGTGTAGCCGCCACGCGCCTGCTCGGCACGCACCTCGGTGGCGAAGCCGCTGCCGTCGTCGCCGGGCAGCAGCATCAGCCGGCGCGCGGCGGCCAGCGCCGGGCCGCGCCAGCCGGCGTCGGGCCGCCAGGCCAGGCGGGGGCGCCAGTGGCGCTGCAGCGCGGCCAGCGTGTCGTCCAGCGCGTCGGCGCGGGCCAGCAGCGGCGCGGCGGCCAGCGCGGCGAGGAGGTGGCGGCGGGTGGCTGTCATGGTTGCGAGGGGCTCACAAGGGGGCAGTGCTGTGCGAGAGTCGGGCGATGCACCGCCGCCACGCCTGCCTGCTGCCGCTGCTCCTGTCGGGAGTGGCCCGGGCGGATGAGCGGGTGCCGCTGCGCATCGGCTGGAGCGACTACCCGCCGTTCCAGCACAAGGGTGCCACGGAGGTGCCGCAGGGCCTGGACGTGGAACTGCTGGAGCTGCTGGCGCGGGCCGCCGGCGAGCGGCTGCAATGGCTGCGCCGGCCGTGGGCGCGGCAGATGGCGGACGTGGCTCAGGGCGAGCTGGACCTGATCCCCGCGGCGACGCCCACGCCGCAGCGGCTGGCGGTGGGCGAGTTCACGCAGCCCTACCGCAACGAGCGCGTGGCGCTGCTGGGCCTGGCCGGTGCCGGGCCGGCACCGCCCCGGCTGGCGGACCTGAAGGGCCGCGCGGTGCGCATCGGCGCCATCCGCGGCGTGGCCTTTCCCGAGGCCGTGCGCCGCGAGCTGGCCGACCCGGCGCTGGCCGGCCTGATGCTGCCGCTGCATGCCAACGACCTGACGCTGTCGGCGCTGCGCTCGCGGCGGGTGGACTACGTCATCGACGACCCCGCCACGCTGCTGTACCGCGCGGCGCAGGAGCCCGGCGAGGCGGTGGAGGTGGTGCTGGAGCTGGCCGTCAGCCCCGTGCATGTGTTCGTCAGCCGGCGCGCCCTGGCGCGCCAGCCGGCGCTGCTGCAGCGCCTGGACGCGGGACTGCAGCGGGCGCGCCAGCAGCCCGACTGGGGCCGCGTGCTGTCCCGTTACCCGGGCTACTAGCCGCCCACCCATTGGGGCAGCGCCAGCGACAGCGCCGGGATGTAGGTGACGGCCAGCAGCGTGACCAGCAACGCGCCGTAGAACGGTGCGATCGAACGCATGACCTGGCCCACCGACACGCCGCCGATCGCGCAGCCGACGAACTGCGTGCTGCCCACGGGCGGCGTGTTCAGGCCCAGCGCGCAGTTCAGCAGCATGACGATGCCGAACTGCGTCGGGTCCATGCCGGCCTTCATGCAGATGGGCAGGAAGATGGGCGTGCAGATCAGGATGGTGGCCGCCATGTCCAGGAAGGTGCCCAGCACGAACAGCAGCACGTTGACCCACAGGAAGATCAGCCACGCGTTGTTGCCGCTCATCTGCTCCAGCCACTCGCCGGTCTTCTGCGGCACCTCGTACAGCGCCATGAAGTAGCCGAAGGCCGACGAGATGCCGATCAGCAGCAGCACGACGCCGGTCGTCTTGCAGGCCTTGGCGCAGGCGGCCAGGAAGCCCTTCCAGCTCAGGCTCTTGTACGCGATGCCGGTCACGATGAGCGCCCAGCACACGGCGGTGGCGGCGGACTCGGTGGCCGTGAACACACCGCTGAGGATGCCGCCCAGGATGATGACGATGACCAGCAGGCCCGGCAGCGCGGCGACGAACGCCGAGAACACCGCGCCCCAGCCGGGGAAGGCGCCGTTCGTCGGGTAGCCGCGCTTCACCGCCACGGAGTAGGCGGCCACGAGGTTGGCGATGGTCAGCAGCAGCGCCGGCAGCAGCGCCGCCAGGATGAGGTTGAACACGCTCACCGCCGCGATGCCGGCGGTGGCCAGCACATAGATGATGAGGTTGTGCGAGGTCGGCATCAGCGCGCCGACCAGCGCGGCGTGCGTGGTGACGTTGACGGCGTAGTCCGCGTCGTAGCCCTCGCGCTTCATCAGCGGGATCATCACCGAGCCCATCGCCGACACGTCGGCCAGCGGCGAGCCGGCCACGCCGCCGAACAGCGTGCAGCCCAGCACGTTGCTCATGCCCAGGCCGCCCCGCACATGGCCCACCAGCCGGTTGGCGAACGTGACGATGCGCTCGGCGATGCCGCCGTGCAGCATCAGCTCGCCCGCGAAGATGAAGAACGGGATCGCCAGGAAGGAGAACACCTGCATGCCGCCCACCATCTTCTGGAAGACGATGGCCATGGGCAGGTCGGCGGCGAGTGCCGTGGCGATGGAGGCGAGGCCGATGGCGAACGCCACCGGCACGCCCAGCAGCAGCAGCAGCACGAAGCTGCCGCACATGATCCAGAGTTCCATGCCTTCCACGTTCAGACCCCGGCTTCTTCAATGGTGTGACCGCGCAGCAGCGCGATCAGGTGTTCGATGCAGAACAGCACGATGAGCGCGCCGGCAATGACCAGCGGCAGGAAGTCCAGCCCCTCGGGCACGCCCAGCATGGGCTTGGGCTCGTCCCACTTCAGCGTCAGCCATTCCCAGCCGGCCATCGCCATCAGCACGGCGAACGCGATGACACAGACGTGGATGAGCGCCTCGGCCACGCGCTGCGCGCCGCGCGGCAGCAGCGCGACGATGGACTCCATGCCCAGGTGGCCCGCGTCGCGCACGCCCACGGCCACGGCCAGCGCCGTGATGTAGAGCACCAGCAGCAGCGCCACCGGCTCGGTCCACGTCGGCGAGTCGTTCATCACGTAGCGCCCGATGACCTGCCATTGCACGCAGGCCACCAGCAGCACCAGGCCCAGCACGGCCGCACGCAGCGACCAGCGCGACAGCGCCGCGCAGAACGTCGTGTAGGCCGGAACCCCAGATCCGGCAGTCGACCGCTTGCTACTCATCGAAAGTCTCGATCCATCAACATCGTGTGTATGGGTTGACGCTCACCACTTCGGTGAGCACCGCTGCGTGCCCGCTGGTCTGGCGCTTCGTGCCGCCGGCCGCGTTGCTTCTCCTTGCGGGCAGGGGCCCGCTGCGTCGTCGCGCCTTGCCTGCGACCCGCCTCGCCAGCCCCTCGGGCGCGCTCAACTGCCGGATCTGGAGTCACTGGATGTCTTGAATGGCCTTGACGAGCTTCTGCAGGTCCGGCGTGTTGACGAACTTCGCGATCACCGGCTGCACGGCCTGGCGGAAGCCCTCGCGGTCGGGCGTGACGATCTCGGCGCCGGCGGCCTTCACGGTGGCGAGCGCCTTGGCTTCTTGCGCGTCCCACTTCTCGCGCTGCACCAGGACCGACGCCTTCGCGGCGGCGCGCAGCTGCGCCTGCTGCTCGGGCTTGAGCTTGTCCCAGATCTTCTTGCTGATGAACAGCGCATCCGGCGTCATCGAGTGTTCGGTGCGGCTGTAGAACTTGGCCGCCTCGAAGTGGCGGAAGCCTTCGTAGCTGGGGATGTTGTTCTCGGCCGCGTCGATGAGGTTGGTCTTCAGGCCCGTGTAGACCTCGCCGATGGGCATGGGCGACGGGTTGGCGCCCATGGCCGTCATCGCGGCCACCCACAGGTCGGTCTGCTGCACGCGGATCTTCACGCCCTTCAGGTCGGCCAGCGTCTTGATGGGCTTGCGCGCGTAGACCGAGCGGGCGCCCGAGTCGTACAGCGCCAGGCCCACCATGCCCTGGTGTTCGCAGGCCTTCAGGATCTCCTCGCCGGGCGCGCCGTCGTAAGCCTTGCGCATGTGCGCCGTGTCGCGGAACAGGAAGGGCAGGGCCGGCACCAGCGTCTTGGGGCACATGGCCGACAGCGGGCCGAGGTTCACGCGCGTCATCGCCAGCGCGCCGAGCTTGACCTGGTCGATGGTCTCCTTCTCGCTGCCCAAGGCACCCTTGTTGAACACCTTCACGGTCAGCGTGCCGCCGCTGCTCTTGGCCAACACCTGGCCCAGGTGCTTGACGGCGGCGACGGTGGGGTAGTCGTCGCTGTTGTGCACGTCGGCGGACTTCAGCTCCAGCGCGAAGGCGGGGCTGGCCAACAGTGTGGCGAGCAGCATCAGGCGGGGTTTCATCTTTGTCTCCTTGAGCATGTCGTTTCGGTAACTCATCGGGCCGAGCGCCGGGCCGCCCCAAGCCGGCCCGTCTGGCGATGTGTGAGCGGCTTGATGCCGCGAGCATCGCCGTCCCCTCGGGGGACCGACCGGACTCGCTCGCGTTCAGCGACGCGAGGATGGGCGAGGGGCTGAGTCATGCGATCGCGCGATAGCGCAGGTTCGAGAAGCGTGCCTCGCCGCTGCCGGCGGCGTAGATCGCCGGGCGCAGGCTGGCGAAGCCGCCGGCCGTGTTGTGGTGGTAGCCGCTGACGTCCATCTGCACCGGGAATTTCGTCCACGGCTGTGTGCCGTCGGCGCGGCTGAACAGCGTCAGCACATGGCGCGCGCAGCGCAGCTTGAGCTGCAGGCGCCGCGCGATGCCGGCCGGCTTGGGCACGGCGCGGATGTCCTGCCCATAGCGGTGCAGCTGGAAGCTCCGCGCGTTGGCGCCCATGCCGGCGTACAGCCGCGGGCTGTAGAACATCAGCAGGCCCACCTGCACGCCGTCGTCGAAGTCCACGTCCAGCTCGACCTCGAAGGCCGGGTCACCCTGGATGAAGCCCAGCGGCGCGCTGTCGCCCGGGCCCTTGCCGGGCGTGGCGCGCAGGTGCAGCCGGCCATCGGCCACGCGCACGCGGCTCATCTGGCCGCTGCCGCTGAGGAACTGCCAGTGGGGTTTCAGCGCGGTGCCGGCGAAGTCGTCGGACAGCGCCCGGCCGTGCGTCACCGCGCGGCCGACGGCGGGCATGGGCAGCGGCTGGCCGTCGTCCATGTCGACGTGGAACCAGCCGTCGGCGCTGAAGCGCGCGGGCGCCAGCAGCATCTGCCGGCCCAGCGTGTGGAAGCTGTTCTCGTAGCCGTGGTACAGCATCCACCAGTCGCCCTTCGGGCCTTGCACCAGGCTGCCGTGGCCGCGCGACCACCAGCGCTCGCGCGGCGAGGTGGTGCGCATCAGCGGGTTGTGCGGCGCCTGCTCCCACGGGCCGTCCAGCGTGCGGCTGCGCGCGGCGATGACCATGTGGCCGGTCGGCGGCCCGGCGGTGCCGCCCACGGCCAGCAGCATGTGCCACCAGCCGCCGTGGCGCAGCATCTTGGGGCCCTCGGGCGAGAAGCTCTCGACGTCCCAGTCGTCGGGGTAGCGCCAGGGGTCGTAGATGTGTTCGATGGCGCCGACCGTCTTCAGCCCGTCGGCGCTCAGTCGCACGCGGTCGCCGCCGCTGAGGTAGAGCCAGCGCTGGCCGTCCTCGCCGGTCACATGCGTCGGGTCGATGTGCCTGGACAGGCCCAGCGGCTGCGGCTTTGACCAGGGCCCCTCGATGCGGTCGGCCCACATCACGAGGATGTCGTTGGGCTGCGCCTTGACGGGCAGGTAGAGGTAGTAGCGGTCGCCGTGCTTGCACAGGTCGGGTGCCCAAACACTGCCACTCGGGCTGCCGACGGCCTCCAGCAGCGCGTTGGCCACCGGCTGCCAGTTGACGAGGTCGCGCGAGTGCCAGATCAGCAGACCCGGCACGGCCTCGAAGCTGGAGTGCGTCAGGTAGTAGTCGTCACCGTCCTTCAGCACCGTGGGGTCGGGCCGGTCGCCGGCCAGAACGGGGTTCAGGTAGCGCCCGTCGCCCTGGTCGGCCTGGCGCTGGCCCTCGATGCCCCGCGGCCACGGCTTGCACGGCGGCAGGTAGGGCTGGCCGGGCGCGTCGCTGCAGTCGGACGCGGCCCAGGCGGGCGGCGCGGCCAGCAGCGCCAGCAGCTCACGGCGCAGCAGGGTCATTTCGAGACCTGCGTGAACAGCGATGGCCAGCCCGCCGTCGGGCTCATGTCGGCCAGGTTCCAGTCGGCCTCGACGAATGCGCGCTGCGTGGGTTGGCGCTTTGGCAGGCCGCCCGGGTTGTTTTGCGTCTCGTCGTCGATCAGCGTGCCGCGGTCCTCGGCGATGTCGCTGAGCTGCTTGAAGTCCAGCGGGTCACGCGCCCACGGCCGCGAGCCGACATACAGCGGCAGCAGCCGCTCCAGCTCGCGCGGCGCCAGCCAGGTCAGGCCGGCCGGCAGGTAGGCCTCGCGGGCCGGGATGATCTGCGCCGGGCCGGCCGTGTAGCGGCCCGTCATCGGCAGCGGCTGGCCCTGGCGGTCTTGCGCGAGGTTGTCCTGCTCGAACAGCTGCACGTCGCCCACGCCGCCCAGCGTGAACAGCGGCAGCTGGCGCTCGGTGTTGGGCCCGGCGCGGTAGACGTTGCCGGCCAGCGTGATCCGGCCGGTCTGGTAGGGCCGGCCCACCCACTCGTGCGCGATCAGGTTGTAGTGCACCGCGCGCCAGCCGGGGTTGTAGATCAGGTTGTTGACCATCGCGCCCCAGGCGCCACCCTTGAACAGCGCGTTGCGCTCGCGGTTGGACGCGTAGACGTTGCCCAGCAGCAGGATCTGCGTTGCGTTGTCGTGGATCAGCGAGCCCTTGCTGTGCTCGCCCTTCACATGCACGGCCTCGTTCAGACCCTCGTAGATGAGGTTGTGGCTGTAGGTGATGGCGTGCGACGTGTGGGCGCGCCAGTCGTCGGGTGTGGCGCCCTCGAAGCGGCGGCCGCCGACCGACAGGTTCTCGTCCGTCGCCCACGAGAAGCTGCAGTGGTCCACGATGATGCGCGCGGCGCCGTCGCCGGTGGAGAAGCCGTCGTGGTCGTTGCCGCTGCGCTTGGGCCGCCCGTAGGCGCCGGGGCGGATGCTGAGGTGCTGCACGATCACGTCCTGCGCGAACACCTCCAGCTCGCCCTTCACGAGCGTGATGCCGGGGTCGGGCGCGGTCTGGCCCGCGATGGTGACCTGGCCTTCGCGCAGCTTCAGGCTCTTGCCGCCGAGGTCGATGACGCCGCCCACCTCGAACACGACGATGCGCGGGCCGCGCGCCTCCAGCGCCGCCGCCAGGCTGCCGGGGCCTTCGGCCGCCAGCGTCGTCACGCGGATGATCCTGCCGCCCTGGCCGCCGGCGGTCTTGGCCCAGCCGGCGTGCACATAGGTGGCGGGGTGCAGCGGTGCTGTGTCCTGGGCCTGGGCCTGGCCGAGGCCGCTGACGGCCGCGAAGGCCAGTGTCCAGAGGTGGCGCATCGCGGTCAGCCTTGCATCAGGTCTTGCATCGCGTCGCGCGGGATCAGCGCGCCGGGGTGCTGGATGACGCGCGCCGCCAGCCGGTTGCCGAAGGCCGCGGCCTCCGCGGGTACCACGCCGCGCAGCCGGCGGCTCAGGTAGCCGGCGGCGAAGGAGTCGCCCGCGGCCGTGGTGTCGACGACGCGGGGCACCGTCTCGGTGGGCACCTCCTGCCACTGGCCGTCGCCGCCGACGATGGCGGGCAGCCCGCCGCGCTTGATGGCGATCTCCGGCACCGGCAGCGCCTGCGCCGCGCTGACGGCGCTGGCCAGGTCGGGCAGGCCGTGCAGCGCCTGGTGGTCGTCGGCGGTGATGAGGGCCACGGAGGCCGTCGCAAACGCGCGGCCATACCAGTAGCGCGCGTCGGCCACCGATTCCCACAGCCGCGGCCGGTAGTTGTTGTCGAAGGCCACCACCTTGCCGGCGGCGCGCATGCGCGCCATCAGCGCCAGCGCCCGCTCGCGGCCGGCCTGCGGCAGGATGGCCAGGCTGATGCCCGACAGGTACAGCGCGTCCAGCGCGTCGGCCTGCTCCTCCAGCGCCGTCGCCGCCGTGTCGAAGAACGCCCGTGCCGCCGCCTGGCCGCGCCAGTAGTGGAAGCGCCGCTCGCCGTTGTCGTCCAGCTCGATCAGGTACAGCCCAGGCACGCGCCCGGGCAGCCGCTGCACCAGGCCGGTCAGCACGCCTTCGTCCTGCCAGCGCGCCAGCATGCCGGCGCTGAGGCTGTCGTCGCCCAGCGCCGTCGCGTAATGAACCCGCAACCCCGCGCCACCGCAGCGGGCCAGGTAGACGGCCGTGTTCAGCGTGTCGCCGCCGAAGGTCTGGCGCAGGTTGCCGAAGGCGGGGCCTTGCAGTTCCAGCATGCATTCGCCCAGGGCGGCAATGGACACGGGCCGCGCCGTGGTCGGGGAAATGGGGTTCACGGTCAGAAAATGAAACAGCGGTTCAATAAGATAGCTTACCCGGTTCATTCTCCGCCCCCTGGTTTACCCCGGCCGCTCAATCGCGCGACCGAAACACCGTGCCCCTGCGCGGTCACGGGCTGTTGCGATGCCGGCTCGACCGGGCATGCGGCAGCGGGGATGATGGCGGCGAGCTTTTGTTGAGGAGAGCCCATGTCCCTGCTGGAGCCGCTGGACCCGCACGCGCTGGAGGTCCGCATTTCCGAGTTGCTGGTGGCCACGTCCGACAGCTATGACCCGGCGCTGGACCGGCGCATCACCGACGTGCTGCTGCTGCTGCGCAAGCAGCTGCGCATGGACGTCGTGTTCGTTTCTGAGTTCGTCGATGGCGAGCGCGTGTTCCGCTTCATGGAGGGCGGCGGCGCGCTGGGCCTGCAGGCGGGCGACTCCGGGCCGCTGGAGGAAAGCTACTGCCAGCGCGTCGTCGAGGGCCGCCTGCCCGAGCTGGTGACCGACGCGCGGCCGCTGGTGGCGCGTGGCGAGCTGCCGGACACCGGCATCACCATCGGCGCCCACCTGAGCACGCCGGTGGTGCTGGCGGACGGCAGCGTCTATGGCACCGTGTGCTGCTTCAGCGCCGCGGCGCAGCCCGACCTGCAGGCCGGCGCGCTGGCCTGCCTGCGCCAGTGCGCGCGGCTGGTGGCGCGCAAGGTGGACGGCCGGGAGCGGCTGGCGTTCCCGACGATTGAGGCCGTCCAGCCCGACTGGTCGGCCACCGAACCGCTGCCGCTGGGCGGCAGGCCTTGAGGAGCTGACGATGAACGACGGTTTTGGCCACGAGGTGCCGGCCCGGCATGCACAGCAGCCCCACCGCGGCGTGGCGCGCTATCTCGTCATCATCGGCTCGGCCGACGGTGCCGTCGCCCGGCTGTTCCTGGCGGACCGCTCGCCGGCCGGTGAGTTCGACGCCGGCACCGAGGAGATCACCCACATGACCGGCGGCGCCCAGGCCAGCACGGGCGCCGCCGGCCCCGAATGGGACCGCGCGCTGGCCGGCCACACGGCCGCCGAGCGGGCCGCGGCGACGGTCTACGTGCTGGACGTCTGAGCGCCCTCCTCGCCGGGACAGCTCCGGGTCAGCGCCGGCCGGCGAGGCGCCGGATGAACAGCCACACGCGGCGCCACAGCGACGCCTCCCAGGCCATGAAGCGGGCCAGCCACGGCGGCAGGCCTTCCGACTCCAGGCTGCGCTGCGCCTCGGCCCTGGACCGGCCCGACACGACGACGGCCTTGTAGACCGCAACGCCCAGCCGGATCTCCAGCAGCAGCAGGCCCGCCACGCCCACGTTGCGCAGCCAGCCCAGCGAGTCCAGCAGATGGTGGTGTTCGGCGGGCAGAGCCTTGCCGGTGGCCCAGATCGCGAAGCCGGCCAGCGTGGCGGCCTGCACGACGGCGGCCTTGCCCCGGGCGCGGTAGCACCACGCGTACAGCAGCGGCAGCAGCACGACGAAGTCGAACAGCAGCGCCGCCTCCAGCAGCCGCCCGTCGGCCCAGCCGCCCCACCAGGCCGACCCGAGGTCGCCGGCAGCCACCAGCGCCGCGACGGGCAGGAACCAGTGGCTGGACCACCAGCGCCTGCCGAGGTGGGCGTTCATCGCGTTCATGCATCGGTCCTTTCGTGATCGGGCCCGTGGCATCCAGGCCGTCAGCGCATTCTCGCCAACGCCTCGGCCAGCGCCTGCTGGTAGGCCGGGAAGCGGTGCGCATCGCCATGCCCCGCGCCCGCCACGCGCACCAGCTGCGCCCGCGGCTGGGCGGCCTGCAGCTTCTCGCTCTCGGCGAACGGGATGATGTCGTCCGCATCGCCATGCAGCAGCAGCAGCGGGCCCAGCAGCCGGGGCACGGCGAGGTCGGTGCGCAGCGGGTAGCGCACGGCCGGCGCGGGCAGCCAGGGGTAGTGCTCGCGCGCCAGGCCCTCGATGCTGGCGTAGGGCGACACCAGCACGGTCAGGTCCGGCCGCACGTCTGCGGCCAGCCGGGCCGCCAGGCCCGTGCCCAGCGAGCGGCCGACGAGGACGACGCGCCGGCCGGCATAGCGCGGCGCCACGCTGCGCCACACGGCGGCCGCATCGGCGTGCAGCTGGGCCTCGCTCTCGATGCGGCCGGTGCTCTTGCCGAAGCCGCGGTAGTCGGGCATGACGAGGTCGTAGCCGGCGCGGCGGTAGAACTCGGTGTTGACGAACCAGCTCTTCAGGTTGCCGGCGTTGCCGTGCAGGTAGAACACCACGCCGCGCGGCTCGGGCAGGCGCAGCGCCAGCACCGACAGCCGCGCGCCTGGCACGTCGACGACGGTTTCATGCACATCGGGTTCGGTGGCCAGCGGCGTGTCGGCGGGCAGCGGCTCGGGGTGGAACAGCAGCCTCTCCTGGCCCCACCACAGCGCCGCCGACGCGCCGGCCCAGGCCAGCGCGGGCAGCGCCGCCAGCGCCAGCGCGAGGCGCCGCCAGGATCGTCGCGTGGTTGTCATGGCCCGGGTACGCGCGCTGCGCCGCGGCGGATTCAGCGGCAGGCCGAGGCGGCCAGCCAGGCCTGCAGCTGCGGCAGCCAGTCGTCCACCGCCTGCGCCAGCGCGCGCACGGCGCCTGGCGCGTCGGGCGCGGCGGGGCGCTCCAGCCGCCAGTGCTGCTGCAGCGCGGCGCCGCCGCCAGCGGGCCACAGCGTGGCGTGCACGCGCAGCACGGCCTGGCTGCGGGTGGCGCTGTCGAACTGCTGCTCGAACTCGTCGAGGTTGACGGCCAGCAGCGCCGCCGGCCGGCCGTCGCAGCCCGGCACGGCGGCGAGCTGCTGGCGCAGCCGCTGCGTCAGCAGCGCCGGCGGCGGCGCGGCCCAGAGGCTGTCGCGGTAATGCTCCAGGCGCTGGGCCTGCTGGAAGCTCAGCCGGTAGGCGATGCCGTCGCCGCTCAGCCACGGCGGCGCGGTCACGTCGGCGATGCGCCAGGCCAGCGCACCGCCGGCGGTGGCCGTGGCGGGCACGGGGCCCAGGTCGTAGACGGCGCGGGCCGGCGCGGTGGGTGCCAGCGAGCAGGCGCCCAGCAGCAGCGTGGCCAGCAGGGGGAGGAGGGCAGTGGCTCTCATTTGGCAGCACCCGTCTTCAGGCGGTCGGCAAAGCCGGCTTCGCCCGGGCCGGGCGTCTGGGCGCCGCGGCCGAACAGCAGGCTCTGCGGCTGGTCGCCCAGCTCGTGCGCGGCGCGCTCGATGCTGCGGCTGGCGGCCGACACGTCGGCCAGCACGGGGCGGGTGCGCTGCGGCGTGTCGCCCACCAGCGCGAGTTCGAGGTTGCGGCTGGTGGCCTGCACCTGCTGGGCGGCGGCGTCCAGGCGGTCCAGCACCGCGGCGCGGGTGCGCAGGTCCTGCGCCAGCGCGCGGCCGTCGGCGGCCAGCGTCTGGATCTCCTGCATCGCCGCGGTCGCCTGCTGTGCGGTGCCGTCGGCGTTCTTCAGCAGGCCGGGCAGCTCACGCGCGGCGGGTTGCAGCGCGGCCATCAGGCGGCTGGTGTCGGCGGCGGTCTGGTCCAGCCGCGCCAGCGTGCGGGAGAGCTGGTCGCGGTTGTCGTCGCTGAGCAGCTTGTTCAGCCGCTCGGCCGTCTCGGCAAAGCCGGCCAGCAGCAGCGGGCCGCTCTCGGCCAGGCGGTCCAGCAGCGTCGGCTTGAGCGCCAGCCGCGCGCCGGGCTGCGCGCGTTGCAGCGGTGCTCGGGTGTCGGTCTCTTCCAGGCTGACGAAGGACAGGCCGGTCACGCCCTGCAGGCCCAGCTGCGCATGCGTCGTGGCGGCCACCGGCGCGGCGGCGTCGACGACGATGCCGACGAGGATCTGCCGCGGGTCTTCGGGATCGAAGCCAATGCTGTCCACCCAGCCCACCTCCACGCCGCGCAGCTTGACGGGCGCCTTCAGGTTCAGCCCCGGCACACCGCTGCGCGCGACGACGGTGTAGTGCACGCGGGCCGTGCGGTCGCCCTGGAACCAGGCGACGCTGGCCGCCAGGGCCAGGCCCAGCAGCAACAGGAACAGGCCGGCGGCGAGGGCGTGGGCTTTGTTTTCCATGGGTGCAGTCTGCCTCGGTTATTGCGGGCCGAGCGCCGGGCCGCTCCCAAGCCGGGCCGCGTGGGCGATGTGCACGCGGCTCGATGCCGCGTGCATCGCCGTCCCCTCGGGGGCTGAGGCTGGACACATGGCGCCCAGTGGGCGGCATGTGCCTGCCGAAGGGCTGGGGCGAGAGCCATAGCGCGGTCTGCAAGACCGACCAGGGACGCGCGCGTCCAGCGCCGCGGGGCTGGGCGAGGGGCTCACAGCGCGTCCTCGCGCAGGACGGCCGGGACGCCGCCTTCTTCGCTGGTGTCGTCCAGGCTGAGCCGGAAGCGCTTCACGTCTTCCTCGGCACAGCGCTCCAGGTGGCCGAGGAAGAAGTTGCGCACGAACGGGTGCGGCAGGCGCGCCACCTCGGTCAGCGGCCCGCAGGCCAGGATGCGCTGCTCGGCCAGCACGGCCACGCGGTCGACGACGGCGAACAGCGTGTCGACGTCGTGCGTGACCATGACGACCGTCAGCCCCAGCTCCTGGCGCAGCTTGCGCAGCAGCTTGACGAACTGCTTGGCGCTGTCGGGGTCCAGCCCGGCGGTGGGCTCGTCGAGGAACAGCAGCTGTGGGTCGAGGATGAGCGCGCGCGCCAGCGACACGCGCTTGACCATGCCGCCCGACAGCTCCGACGGGCGCTTCAGCGCGTCGCCGGGCTTCAGGCCCACCTGGGCGAGCTTCAGCAGCACCAGCGGCTTGACCATGTCCGGCGGCACGCTGCCCAGCTCGCGCAGCGGCAGCGCGACGTTGTCGAACACGCTGAGCGCCGAGAACAGCGCGCCGTTCTGGAACAGCACGCCCCAGCGGTAGCGCACGCGCTCCAGGTCGCGCGCGGCGCAGCGGCCCAGTGGGTGGCCGAAGATCTTCACGCTGCCGGCCTGCGGCACTTCCAGCCCCAGCAGCAGGCGCAGCAGCGTCGTCTTGCCGGAGCCGGAGCCGCCGATCAGCGCCATGACCTCGCCGCGGTGCACGGTGAGGTTGAGGTGGCGGTGGATGACGTGGCCGTCGAAGGCCGTCGTCACGTTGTCGACTTCGATGATGGCTTCGGACTTGTCCATCAGACACCCACGTCCGAGAACAGCACCGCAAAGATCGCGTCCACGACGATGACCAGCGTGATCGCCGTGACGACCGACTGCGTGACGCTCTGCCCCAGGCTCTCGGTGTTGGGCTTCACGCGCAGGCCGAAGTGGCAGGCCAGCAGCGCGATGAGGCCGCCGAACAGCACCGACTTGGCCCAGCCCAGCCACAGGTTCACCGGCTCGACGACGCTGGGCAGCGTGTGCAGGAACTGCGCCGGGTCCAGCTTGAGCTGCGCGCCGGCCGCGGCCATGCCGCCCACGAGCATCAGCGCGCTGGTCCACAGCGCCACCAGCGGCAGCGAGATGGCCAGCGCCACGACCTTGGGCGCCACCAGCCGCACCGTGTGCGAGATGCCCATCACCGACAGCGCATCCAGCTCCTGCGTGACGCGCATGACGCCGATCTGTGCCGTCATCGCCGAGCCCGAGCGGCCCGCCACGATGATGGCCGCCAGCAGCGGCCCCAGCTCGCGCAGCACGGCCAGGCCCAGGATGTTGATGACGAAGATGTCGGCGCCGTAGGTCTTGAGCTGGCGCGAGATCAGGTAGGACAGCGTCAGGCCGACGAGGAAGCCGACCAGCGCCGTGATCGGCAGCGCCTGCGCGCCGGTGCGGTAGACGTTGGCCGAGATCTCGCGCCAGCCGATCAGCGACGGGCGCCTCAGCATCAGCAGGGCATCCAGCAGCAGCCGGCCGGTCAGCGTGACGATGTCCACGCCGTGGCGGGCGAAGGCCAGCAGGCTCTGGCTGGCTCGCTCCAGCCCGGGGCCGAGGCCGGGCTTTTGCCTGGGCAGCGCGGCGGGCTGCATGAACTGCGCGAACAGCGTCACATGCTCGGGCAGCCACAGCAGCCGGGCCGGCGGCTTCTGGCCCCAGCCCTGCCACAGCGTCAGCGCGCCGGCGGTGTCCAGCTGGCCCACCTCGCGCAGGTCCCACAGCGCGCCGGCGTCGTCGGCCACGGCCTGCGCGATGCGCTGGCGCAAGGCCTCGTAGCGGCCGCGCAGCGCCAGCAGCGTCCAGTCGCCGCTGACCCGCCATTCGCGCGGGCCGCCGGCCTGCAGCCGGGGCTGGTCATCCGGCCGCGCCTCCGGCCCGGCGTCGGCCGGGTCGGGCAGCGTGAGGAGGCCGGCATCGCTCATGGCGACACGATACCGCGCTGGCTACGATGCCCGTTGAACCTTTGGAGGGTGGCGGGGTACTCATACGGCATGTCGATCTGGTCCAGCATCCGAAAAAAGCGCGAGGCCGCCCCGGCGCCGGAGCGCGGCGCGGGCACGGAAGCCGTCGAGCTGGCGCTGCTGGCCGGCGTGAAGCGTGGCCGGCGGGCCGACTTCGACGCGCTGTACCGCCTCTACCACCCGCGGCTGTGGCGCTTCCTGACGCACCTGATGCGCCAGCCCGACGCCATCGAGGAGGCGCTGAACGACACGATGCTGGTGCTCTGGCAGCGCGCCGACAGCTTCGACGGCCGCAGCAAGCTGTCGACCTGGATCTTCGGCATCGCCTACCGCAAGGGGCTGAAGGCGCTGAGCCGGCAGGACCTGCCGGTCGACGACGAGGCGCTGCCCGAGGCGGCGGACACCGGGCCGGGGCCCGAGCAGCAGTTCGGCCTGGTGCAGCTGCGCGGGCGGCTGCGCGAGGCGATGGCCGAGCTGTCGCCGGAGCACCGGGCCGTCGTGGAGCTGTGCTACTTCCACGACATGGCCTACGGCGAGATCGCCGAGGTGGTGGGCTGCCCCGCCGAGACCGTGAAGACGCGGATGTTCTACGCGCGGCGCCGGCTGCGCACCCTGCTCGACGACCTGGCCGGGCATGGAGGAGAGTTGTCATGAGTGTGGTCATCCCGATGGAACACGACGAGCACGCGGCCGTGCAGGCCTTGCTGCCCTGGTTTGCACGCGGCCAGCTGGACGAGGCCGACACGGCCCGGGTGCGGCAGCACCTGCCGCACTGCGTGCAGTGCCGCAACGAACTGGCCGCCGAGCGGCCCATGCAGACGCTGCTGGCCGGCGCGGGCGCGCCCGAGGACGTGGGTGACGTCGAGGCGGGCCTCGCGAAGCTGCACGCGCGCCTACAGCCGGTGGCACCCAAGTCGGCCGCGCCGCGCTGGGTGCCCTGGGCGCTGGGCGCTCAGGGGGCGGCCTGCGCGCTGCTGCTGGGCCTGTGGCTGCAGGCGCGGCAGGATCCGCCGGCCTACGAGGGCCTGTCGGCCGCCGGCGCGGTGCCGGTGGCGGCGGACGCGCTGGTCATGTTCAGGCCCGGCACCGGCGAGCAGGCATTGCGTGAGCTGCTGCAGGCGCAGGGCGCCAGCGTCGTCGCCGGCCCGACCGAGACGGGCGCCTGGCTGCTGCGCGTGGACGCCCGCGGGCTGGCGGCGCTGCGCGCGGCGCCCATCGTGCAGCTGGCCGAGCCGCTGCAGCCGGGGCCGGCACGATGACGCGGGCGAGCCTGTGGCTGCAGCTGCTGGTGCTGCTGGCCTGCTGCCTCTTCGGCCGGCCGGCAGCCGCACAGGCCGAGGAAGCGCAGCGCCAGGTGCTCGTCATGCTGCAGCTGCCCAAGGCGCACTACCGGCCCGACGGCAGCTACGCCGGCCATTACGGCGCCGGCGTGGGCCGGCAGTCGCGCCAGCAGCTGGCGCAGAGCCTGGCGGAGAAACACGGCCTGGAGATGCGCAGCGAGTGGCCCATGCCGCTGGCCGGCGTGGACTGCTTCGTCATGCGGCTGCCCGAGGGCGACCGGCGTTCGTCGGCCGAGGTGGCGCGCGCCGTGTCGGACGACGGCCGCGTGGCCTGGGCGCAGCCGGTGGGGCTGTACCAGGCGCAGGGCGGCAGCGCGCAGGAGCCGCTGTACGCCGCGCAGCCGGTCGCCCAGCAGTGGCGGCTGGCCGAGCTGCACCAACTGGCCACCGGCCGCGGCGTGCGCGTCGCGGTGGTGGACAGCGGCGTGGAGACGCAGCACCCCGACCTGGCGGGCCAGGTGGTGCACAGCCAGAACTTCGTCGACGACCGCCCGCCGCCGGCCGAAGGGCATGGCACGGCGGTGGCCGGCATCATTGCGGCGCGGGCCGACAACGGCGCCGGCATCGCCGGCATCGCGCCCCAGGCGCGGCTGCTGGCGCTGCGCGCCTGCTGGCAGGCCAGCCCGGCACAGACGCTGTGCACCGGCCTGGGCCTGGCCAAGGCGCTGTACGCGGCCATCCAGCAGGGCGCGCACATCATCAACCTGAGCCTGGGCGGGCCGGACGACCGGCTGCTGGCGCTGCTGCTGGACCAGGCGCAGGCGCGCGGCGCCACCGTCGTGGCGGCGCTGCCGGGGCGCGACGGCCCCTTCCCGGCCAACCACCCCGGCGTGCTGGTGGTGGGCAGTGCGCCGCCGCTGCCCAGCGGCGCGATGCTGGCGCCGGGCAGCGGCATCCCCAGTACAGCGCCGGGCGGTGGCTGGACGGTGGTGACGGGCTCGTCCTTCGCCGCCGCGCATGCCGCCGGCCTGCTGGCGCTGGCGCGCGAGCTGGACGCCAAGGCCACGCTGGTGACGGCGGCGCAGGGGCGCATCGACGGCTGCTCCACGCTGGCGCGCTGGGCGGGCCCCCGTCATGCGGCCTGCAGATCGCTCGTGCACACTGCGGAGTGATGCCCGCCGCGCGACCGCTGCTTCTGATGCTCCTGCTGACCGGCGCCGCGCGCGCCGATGTCGGCGCGACGCTGTCCGTGCAGACGGACGCCCGCGAGCGCGGCGTGTCGTACACCAGCAACCGGCCCGGCGTGCAGCTGGGCCTGGGCTGGGATGGCGCTGCGGGCTGGTACGGCGGCGTGTCGCTGACGCGCGTGCGCTTCGACGCTGACCGGCGCGGTGCCTGGCTGCGGGCCTACGGCGGGCGCGTGCTCGAACTGAAGCCGGGCCTGGATGCCGAGGCCGGCCTGGTGCTGCACCGCTACGAGGGCCTGTCGCGCTATGACTTCGCCGAGGGCTATGTGGGCCTGCTGGGCGAGGGCTGGAGCGCGCGCCTGCATCACGCCCCCGACTATTACGGCAGCGGCCAGCGCACGGTCTATGCCGAGGCCAATGCGCGCTGGCCGGCGAGCGCGCCGCTGGCCGTGCTGGGGCATGCGGGCCTGCTGCGAGCGCATGGCGCGTCGCGCTGGGCCAACCAGCCGTACAACCCGCAGGGCCAGGCGCGCGTGGACCTGCGCGCGGGCGCCTCGTGGCAGCTGGGTCCGGGCGTGGAGATGCAGCTGGCCTGGGTGACGGCCGGCCGCGGCGGGCCGGTCATGTGGGCAGGCGCTACGCGGCGCAACACGGTCGTGCTGAGCCTCAGCGCCGCGCTCTGAGACCTCGCCAGCCTTGCCGCGCCCGATGTGTGTGCAGGGCGCCTCACATGTAACGGCAGGCAAAGATGCGCTGAAGACGGTGACATCGGTAGACCGCCCACCGGCGCATGGGCAGCATCGCGCCCTTGCAGATGAATGCGCTTTCAACAGGGCGCGTTCCACAACCATACCGTCACGAGGGACTCATGCCGCGTCAGGTCTTGCGCCATCTATCCACCCACGGCCTGCCGTTTGCCATCAGCCTGCTCGTTGCCGCGTGCGGCGGCGGCGGCGCTGGCGAGTCATCTCAACCGACGGCGCAGGGCAGCGACGCCGGCGCCACCGCCCGCGCGCTGGCCGCAACCGCCAGCGACACCGAGGCGGCGCTGACGCCGGTGGCCGTGACGGCCAGCGCGTCGGAGCGCGACGACCTGTCCGCCGACAAGGCCATCGACCATGACGACGGCTCGCGCTGGAGCAGCGGCTTCAGCGACGACCAGTGGCTGATGCTGGACTACGGCAAGACGGTGGCCATCAGCCGCGTGCACATCGACTGGGAGCGCGCGCACGCGACCCAGTACGAGCTGCAGGTCAGCGCCGACGGCGCGGCCTGGACGACGCTGAAGGCCGTGGCCAACAGCGCCGGCGGCAGCGAGGACTGGACGGGCCTCAGCGGCCAGGGCCGCTACCTGCGCCTGAAGGGCATCAAGCGCTCCTCGCAGTACGGTTACTCCGTCTTCGAGATCCAGGCGTTCTCCGGCGTCGCGCCGGCGCCCGCACCCGCACCGGCCCCTGCGCCGGCGCCTGCACCATCGCCTGTCGACACCAGCCAGCCCGGCGTTGCCGTCAAGCCGGTGGCCGCCACGTCGTCGGCCGTCGAGAACGCCGGCAACGCGGCCGCGATGGCCATCGACGGCAAGCCCGGCACGCGCTGGGCCAGCACGTTCGAGGACGGCGCGTGGATCCAGTTCGACTTCGGCGCCAAGACGGCCGTGGGTTACCTGAAGCTGGTCTGGGAGAACGCGTACGGCAAGGCCTATTCGCTGCGCACGTCGGACGACGGCAAGACCTGGACCGAGATCCGCAACGTGAGCAACGGCCGCGGTGGCACCGAGGAGTTCTTCAACCTCGGCGTCAACGCGCGCTACCTGCGCCTGCAGGGCGTGGCCCGGGCCACGCAGTACGGCTACTCGCTGTTCGAGGCCGAGTTCAAGACGCCCGGCAGCGACAACACGCTGGCCGACGTCGCCACGTCGGCCGTCAAGTTCCCGACGAGCGGTACCGGTCTCGTGCCGCTACCCACCAGCGCCGAGCCGCTGGAGTCGCTGCAGTTCGCGTTGCCCGACGGCACGCTGGTCACGCGCTTCGGCGTGCGCGGCCTGGCCCGCCACGGCCGCGAGCGTGGCGAGGACTGGAATGAGATCGGCTACGGCCCCAACGAGACGGTCGATGCCGCCGGCAACCCCGTCGACAAGGGCCCGGGCAACTTCCTGACCTTCGTGCCGCAGTACTTCAAGAACCGCACCTGGGGCTTCGAGATCATCGACAACAGCCGCGTGGCCGGCGTGACCAGGCCGACGCTGAAGGTCAACCAGTACTTCACGCAGCCGCAGCTGCCCGGCGGCGTGGCGTGGTTCCGCGCCTTCGACCGCGTGGGCGTCACCGGCTACGGCTGGATGGCCCCCGGCGAGCTGGCCGACAAGAGCCTCGCGATCTGCCCGCCCGTGGCCTACCCGCCCAACGGCAAGCTGCTCAGCGCCAACCTGCTGAACAACGGCTGCAGCCTGACGGTGAACGGCTACCCCGGCCACGGCGACATCGGCGCCGACGGCATGCCCAACGGCAAGAGCGTGCCGGGCCGCGCGCTGGTCGTCGGCGACGTCATCGAGGTGTCGCCGTCGTTCTTCTCGACGACGCAGGCCATGCAGGCCATCGGCGACAACGGCGGCATCCGCTACTACGCCGGCGAGTGGACCTATGTCGTCGGCACCGGCCTGCGGCCGTCCTATGGCGTGCAGCCGCGGCTGATGAACGCGCCGCTGCCGGTGGCCACGCTGTCGGGTGGCGACGGCTCGGTGTCGTACAACTACTCCGACAACGGCCTCTTCATGTTCCAGCAGCCGCACAACCACGCGGGCATGCAGAACATGCAGCGCTTCGTCGAAGGCCGCCGCCTGGTGCACACGAACTTCACGACCGGCGACCACAACGAGCCCGGCAACGACCGCTACATACCTGCCGTGGGCCTGCAGGGCCAGCGCTTCAACCAGTCGGCGTGCATCGCCTGCCATGTCAACAACGGCCGCAGCCCCGCGCCGACCGCCGTCAACCAGAAGCTGGACGCGATGTCCGTGCGCACCGCGACGCTGGACGCGGCCGGCCAGCAGCTGCCGCATTCGCGCTACGGCACGTCCATCCAGATGAACGCGTTCTCCGCCAGCGGCACGCCGCAGGACTGGGGCACCAGCGTGCGCGTGGGCGGCTTCGAGACGAAGACCGTGAAGCTGGCCGACGGCAAGACGGTGGAGCTGCGCAAGCCCACGCTGGCTTTCGACGGCCCGGTGCCGGCGGTGTTCTCGCTGCGCGCGGCGCAGCCCATGATCGGTACCGGCCTGCTGGAAGCCGTGCCCGAGGCCGACATCCTGGCCCGCGCGCGCAGCGTGGCCGACGAGGACGGCGTGAAGGGCCAGCCCAACTATGTCTTCGACCCCGAGACCGGCGCCGTGCGGCTGGGCCGCTTCGGCTGGAAGGCGTCCAAGGTGTCGCTGCGCCACCAGGCCGCCGCCGCGCTGCTGCAGGACATGGCGGTCACGTCGCCCGTCTACCCCAGCCGCGCCTGCCACAACGGCCCCGCGGCCTGCGCCACCGGCAAGGCCGAGCGCGGCATCTCCGAGGCCGACCTGCAGTCCGTGTCGCGCTACCTCGCGCTGGTCGCCGTGCCGGCGCAGCGCAGCCTGCCCAGCGGCTTCCCCAAGGGGGTATCACCGCTGGACGAGCACCGCGTGGACCCGCTGCAGGTCAGCGCCGGCGCCAAGCTGTTCCAGGCCATGCGCTGCACCGCCTGCCACGCCACCGACATGAAGACCGGTCCCGGCCACCTGTTCGCCGAACTGCGCAACCAGGCCATCAAGCCCTATTCGGACCTGCTGCTGCACGACATGGGCGCCGGGCTGGCCGACAACTACGGGGAAGGCCAGGCCACCGGCGCGCTGTGGCGCACGGCGCCGCTGTGGGGCATCGGCTACACGGAGAAGGTCATGGGCAACGCCACCAAGGTCGGCTACCTGCACGACGGCCGCGCCCGCAACCTGACCGAGGCCATCTTGTGGCACGGCGGCGAGGGCGAGAAATCGAGGCAGCGCTTCGAGGTGCTGGGCAAGGCGGACCGCGAGGCGGTGCTGGCGTTCCTGAAGTCGCTGTGATGGCGGGCTGAGTGACAGGCCGTCAGCCCGCGGCCAGTGCGCGCAGCGCCTGCGCCACGCCGCGGGCCGACGGGCGCCGCGCCCCATCGGGCTGCAGGCAGGCTTCGACGAGGGGCGCGGCGCCCTCGGGCAGTGCCGCGTCGTCGCAGCAGCCCAGCAGCTCCTCCAGCAGGCAGCCCAGCGCGCGCACGTCCAGCGCCTGCAGGCGTTCCGCCTGCGCCGCGGGCACGCTGGCCAGGAAGGACGCGGCGCCGAAATCGCCCAGCCGCACCCGGCCCTGGCCGTCGTGCAGCAGGTTGTGCGCGTACAGGTCGCCGTGCGTGAGGCCGCGCTCGTGCAGGTGTGCCAGCGCGTCGGCAACGCCGGCGGCCATCGCCAGTGCGACGGCCGGCGACAGGCGCAGGCCGGCGTCGTAGACGTCCCGCGTGCACGACGCCAGGCTGGGCGGCCCGGCCAGCGTGCGGAACTCGGGGCCCACCAGCGGCATCAGCAGGCCGTCGGCGCCGGTGGGGTGCCCGGCCAGCCGGCCGATGGCCGGGATCAGCTGTGGATGCGCCCCCGCCTGCAGGCAGGCCGCCAGCTCCGTCGACGGCAGGCCATCGCTGGTGACCTCGCCCTTGAAGACCTTCAGCGCCACCGCGCCGTGCTCGGCATGCGCCGCGCGGTAGATGTGGCCCGAAGCGCCTTCGCCCAGCAGCGCCTGCACGTCGAGGTCGGTCCAGTGCAGCGTGGGCAACGGCGCGTGCACCAGCGCCTGCGCCTCCCGGGCCGTGCTGAACGGGTTGCCGCCGTGCGCCAGCCAGGTCAGCCGGGGCAGCGCAAGCAGCCAGTCGGGCAGGGCGCCCAGCTGGTTGGCGGAGATGCGCAGCAACTCCAGGTTGCGGCACGCCGCCAGGCTCGCCGGCAGTGCGTGCAGCCGGTTGCCGGCCAGCGCCACCTTCTGCAGCCGCGGCCGCCGGCCCAGCTCGTCGGGCAGCGTGCCGATGCGGTTGTCAGTCAGGATCAGCCAGCGCAGCCGCGGCGGCAGCGCGGCGGCGGGCACGTCGACGATGCGATTGGCCTTGAAGCCCACCATCTCCAGCGCCTCGCAGCGCCCCAGCACCTCGGGCAGCCGCGTGAAGCGGTTGTCGGAGCAGAAGATGACCTTGAGCCGGTGCAGCCGCGGCAGGTCGGCGGGCAGGTCGTCCAGCTCGTTGCCGGACAGGTCCAGCTCTTCCAGCGTGTCGGCCAGCGTGTAGACCTCGGCGGGCAGTTCGCGCAGGCCTGCGCGAAGCGTCAGCCGCCGCGCGCCGTGCAAGGCGCCGGCGTGAAGTTGTTCCAGCGTGTTCAAAGGCGAGACGACAGGGTGTGGAGCGGTCGATGATCAAAAATTGGGAGGCGATTCGCTGGCGGCGCGTCGCTGCGCTGACAACGAGGTTCGACAGCCAAATACACCCAGTTGTCATCATCGCTGCAACACCCGCGAATGCGGGTCGCGACTTCAGCATGCTGACCGTCTCGTCCGAGCAGTTCGACATCCTGGCCGCGCATCGCGCGGAAGATCGCCTGCTGGAGTGCGTTTTGCTGCGGTTCGTGCTGTGCGGATCCTGCACGCTGCCCGGGTGCAAGCTGCTGTGGGTGACGCTTAGCTTGCGGTTGACACACGGCGGAGGTGCGGGGCCGCAGCCTTGCCACTGCTTGGCTGTCACTGGCATTGCCTCGTTAAGCAAGAAAAAGCCCCACACGCTTTCGCATGTGAGGCTTTGATTTGGCTCCCCGACCTGGGCTCGAACCAGGGACCTACGGATTAACAGTCCGGCGCTCTACCGACTGAGCTATCGAGGAATGGATTTGTATGTCGGCATGACAAGCGGTTGCGTCATGCGTCTTGGCATCTTGCGATGCAATTCTGTGGCTCCCCGACCTGGGCTCGAACCAGGGACCTACGGATTAACAGTCCGGCGCTCTACCGACTGAGCTATCGAGGAACAGAGCCCACGACTATAGCAGTTTTTTCAGCGGGTCAGAGCCGAACCTCCACGCTCGCGCGCAAAGTTCTCGTTTCGAGCGGGTAGAGGTAGCTGTGATCGAACTGCCACGGCGACTCGCGCCAGGCGCGCTTGTTGGCCAGGTTGTCCACGGCGGCACGCCAGATCCAGGTCTGGTTGCCCAGCAGCTGCGTGTAGCGCAGGCTGGCGTCGGCCACGGTCCAGGCGGGCACGGTGATGCCGTTGTTGGGCGTCGCGAAGCGGCGGCCCTCGTGGCGCAGGCCGGCTTGCAGCTGCAGGCCGGGCAGCAGGTCCTGGCGCACGTGCAGCTTGATCGTCGTCTCCGGCACGTTGGCGGGGCGCAGGCCGTTGAGCGTGGCATCGGCGCTGCCGTGGCGGCGGGCCTGCAGGCGCATGGCGCTGGCGAACACGCCGCCGCCGCTCCACTTCAGGTCGGCGCTGGCCTCGACGCCGCGGTGGCGGGCCTCGCCGTCGGCGCGGCGCTCGCAGCTGTCGTTGGCACTGCACTCGGTGAAGCCGGGCAGCACGACGTCGCGCCAGGCGGGGCGGCGGATGTCGAAGGCGGTCAGTGACCCTTCGACACGCTGCGTGCCGGCCTTCAGGCCGATCTCGGTCTGGCGGCTCTTCAGCGCGGGCAGGGCTTGGCCGCGGTTCTTGTAGCGCGCTCGGTTGGGGGCGACCTCGCTTTCGATGCCCTGGCCCCAGCTCGCGTAGATCAGCCAGTCGCTGGCGATGGCGTGGCTGACGGCGACCCACGGCGTCGTGACGCCCTGCGAATAGTCGGTGGCGCGCGAGCCGTCGGTGCGCACGCTCTCGCGGTGCAGGCGCGTGTGGCGCATGCCCAGCCACGCGGAGGTGTCGGCCGTCAGTGCGACGCGGTCGCGCAGGTAGAGCTCGTTGCTGCGCTCGTCGCGGTTGGTGTTCTCGCCGGTCAGCGCGGGGCTGGGCGCGTTGACGACGTTGCCGCCGAGGTTGCCGATGCCGGTGAAGTTGTAGGCCTGGCGCTGGAAGCGGCTCTTGAACTGGCTGCTCAAGCCGCCCACGGTCAGGTCGTGGCGCAGGCCGGCCAGCTGCACCGGGCCGCTGGCGTTGAGGTCCAGCGACGTGGTGTCGCGGTGCTCGTTCTCGCTGCGGAAGTCGTAGAGGTCGAAGCGGCCGTCGGGGCCGAAGCGGTCGCAGTAATAGGCGCCGGAGAAATCGCTGTTCTCGTTGCAGTCCAGGCCGAACGCGAAGGCGTTGCGGTCATCCGTGCGCAGGCGCTGCAGGCCCAGGTGGGCCTGGGCGCGCCAGTCGTTGCCCAGCTTCTGCTGCACGCGCAGCGAGGCGTGCGTGTTGTCGAAGACGACGGGCAGTGTCCAGGGCTGGTTGTTCAGGTTCAGCCGCGGGTCGATGGCCTTCGCGTCGGGCAGCTTGTCGCCCAGCAGGCTGAAGCCATCCTGGCTGGGCTGGCTCTGGCGGTTGAACTCGATCTCGGCTTCGACGAGGGTGTCGGCGCTGACGCGCCAGTCGGCCGCCACCGCCGCGGTGTGCGAGCGGCCGCGGGCGTTGTTGACCTGCGGGTCCAGGTGGGCGGCGGCGAGGTTCACGCGCAGGCCGAACTCGCGCTGGCTGCCGAAGCGCTGCGAGTGGTCGATGCTGGCCTGCACAGTGCCGCCCTGGATGGCGGACAGCATCAGCGCCGTGCTGTCCTCGGCCAGCGGTCGCTTGACGACGAAGTTGACGAGGCCGGCCGGCGAGCTGGTGCCGGCCTGCATGCCGGAGCTGCCCTTGAGCACCTCGATGCTGGCCTTGTTGGCGAGCGACAGGGCCGTCTCGCCGCTGATGGGCAGGCCGTCGCGGCGCAGGTTGAAGCGGTTGTCGAGGTCGAAGCCGCGGACCTTGAGCTGCGACCAGTAGCCGACGGCGTTGTAGGCGTCGGAGACGGACGCGTCGAGCTTGGTGATGCCCGACAGCTGGGTGATGCCCAGGTCTTCCAGCCGTTCGGCGGACAGGCTCAGCGCCTGCATGGGCAGCTTGGCCGGAGGAGCGTCGAAGCCGGACAGGCTGGGCACGGCCTCGGTGGCCTTGCCGGTCACGCTGACTTGCGGCAGCGACTGCGCGGAGGCGGCACCGGCGGCCAGCAGGGCCGCGGCGGCGATGAGGGAAAGAGTAGGTCTTGCCATCGGAATGCGAAGCGATGGCAGGTCGGCAAACACTGAAGACGCCAGGCCCCCGGGAGACGAAACAGGATGGGGGCTGCGATTCGGCTGCTTCCCTGCGCGAGGATTACCTCAATCAGGTTCAAAGGGACTGTCTCAGTCGATGGCGCCAGGCCATCAACACCCCTAGCGAAGGCGCGCCACACAGGGCGGTGCGCGAAGTGGATTCTATTCGTGGCCGTTGCCAGGCTTGCGCAATGGCATCACAGCAAGGCGCACGGGCGCTGACAGTGGCATCGCCACGGCAAGCCCGTGCAACGCCGCTGTGGCGTCATTTCGCAAGCCCAATCCAGTCAGTCGAAGACGGGCGATTCGACGCCGAGGACCTTGTGCAGCTTGGGGCTGGTCGTCGTGTACTGCAGGTGCACGCGCTTGTCCGGGAACACGTAGGGCGCGGCGCCGAAGGCGGCCAGCGCGGCCTCGTGGAAGCCGCTCAGGATGAGCTTCTTCTTGCCCGGGTAGGTGTTCACGTCGCCGACGGCGAAGATGCCCGGCACGCTGGTCTCGAACTTCTCGGTGTCGACGACGACCTGCTTGCGCTCCAGCGCCAGCCCCCATTCGGCGATGGGGCCGAGCTTGGGGCTGAGGCCGAAGAAGGCCAGCACCTGATCGCAGGGCACGACGCGCGTGATGCCGTCGTTGCCGGCGATCTTCAGGCCGGTCAGCTGGCCATCGTGTTCCTCGATGCCCACTGTCTGCCCGACGACGAACTGCATCTCCTGCGCGTCGCACAGCGCCTGCATCTTGGCCACGCTGGCCGGCGCGGCCCGGAAGCCGTCGCGGCGGTGCACGAGGATGACGCTCTCGGCCTTGTGCGGGTTGCCGTCTTCATGCCCGGCGCAGAAGTTCAGCGCCCAGTCCAGCGCGGAGTCACCGCCGCCGATGATGAGCAGGTGCTTGCCGGCGAACTGGTCCGGCGCCTTGACGCGGTAGTGGACCTGCGTGCCCTCGTAGGGCTCGACGCCCTCGACCTTCAGCGTGCGCGGCTGGAAGCTGCCCACGCCGCCGGCGATGAACACCGTCTTCGTCAGGAACTGCGTGCCCTTGCTGGTCTCGACGAAGAAGCGGCCATCGGCCTGCTTCTGCACGGCGGTGACTTCCTGGCCCAGGTGAAAGGTCGCGCCGAAAGGCTCGATCTGCTTGAGCAGGTTGTCCGTCAGCTCCTTGCCGGTGCACAGGGGCACGGCCGGGATGTCGTAGATGGGCTTGTCGGGGTACAGCTCGATGCACTGGCCACCGGGGTAGGCCAGGCTGTCGACGATGTGGGCCTTGATCTCCAGCAGGCCCAGCTCGAAGACCTGGAACAGGCCCACGGGCCCGGCGCCGACGATGACGGCGTCGGTCTCGATGGCGTCCGGGCGCGGAGAGGCTTGGTCTTGCATGCGAAGACGGCGCGGCGCGCCGGAGTTCAGCGGATCAGTTCGTTCAGCTTGCCCGTCTTGTCCTTCCACTCGTCGGCGTCGGGCAGGGCGGGCTTGCGCTTGGTGATGCTGGGCCAGTTCTTGGCCAGGTCCGCGTTGATCTTGATCATGTGGATCTGATCGCCCGGCACATCCTCCTCCGGCATGATCGCGTTGACCGGGCACTCGGGGATGCAGACGGCGCAGTCGATGCATTCGTCCGGGTCGATGGTCAGGAAGTTCGGGCCTTCGCGGAAGCAGTCGACCGGGCAGACGTCGACGCAGTCGGTGTATTTGCAGCGGATGCAGGCTTCGGTGACGACGTGGGTCATGAGCGGCTCTGAGAGGTAAGGGGCGCCTGTTCAGGCGAAACGATGATTTTATTGGACGCCGGCAGGGCGCCCGTGCCGACGATGAGAACGGCCGGCCGGCCGCCGTGCAAAGGTGCGGCGTTGGCAAGGTCGGCCAGCGCGTGCTCGCTGGTCAGCGCGTCGGGGCAGCCGGCGCGGCTGACGACCAGCGCGGGCGTGTCGGCAGCCCAGCCGGCGGCGATGAGCTTGGGGCCCAGCGTGTCGAGCTGCCGGCCGGCCATGTAGAAGACTTCGGTGTCGGCCGACAGCGCCGCGCGCAGCTCGCCTTCGGCCGTCATGGCCGTCGTGAGGCTGACGTTGCGGCCGCGGCCGCGCCGGGTCAGCGGGCGCTGCGTCAGTGCGGCAGCGGCCGAGGCGGCCGTGACGCCGGGGATGACTTCGCTGGCGATGCCCGCGTCGGCCAGCGCCTGCAGTTCCTCTTCCAGGCGGCCGAAGACGCTGGCGTCGCCCCCCTTGAGGCGCACGACGACGGCATGCTCTCGCGCCGCCTGCACCAGCAGCGCGTTGATCTCGGCCTGCTTGGCCGAATGCTCGAAGCCGCGCTTGCCGACATAGGTCCAGCGTGCGTTGGGCGCGAGGTCCTGCAGTGCCGGGGCGGCCAGCGCGTCGGCCAGCACGACGTCGGCTGTGGCCAGCGCGCGGGCGCCGCGGACCGTGATGAGGTCTGCCGCGCCGGGGCCGGCGCTGACGAAGATCACACGGCCCGCCGCGGCGCCCATCGCCGTCACCAGTCTTCTTCGGCGGCAGCCGCTGGCTGCACGTCCACCAGCAGCGCGCCGCTGGTGCGGTGGCTGGCCGGGTCGACGACGATCAGCGCGCCGCCGACGCGGTTG
>JAYSCT010000007.1:0-56708 GCA_041914785.1 Roseateles sp. | reverse complement strand
GCGGCAAGTCCAACATCATGGACGCCGTGCGCTGGGTGCTGGGCGAGAGCAAGGCGAGCGAGCTGCGTGGCGAGTCCATGCAGGACGTCATCTTCAACGGCTCGGGCAACCGCAAGCCGGCGGGGCGCTCCAGCGTGGAGCTGGTGTTCGACAACAGTTCAGCGCGCGCCGGCGGGCCGTGGAACCAGTTCACCGAGATTGCCGTCAAGCGCGTGCTGACGCGCGACGGCACGAGCAGCTACTTCATCAACAACCAGCCGGTGCGTCGCCGCGACGTGCAGGACGTGTTCCTCGGCACGGGCCTGGGCCCGCGCGCCTACGCCATCATCGGCCAGGGCACCATCTCGCGCATCATCGAGAGCAAGCCCGAGGAGATGCGGCTGTTCCTCGAAGAGGCTGCGGGTGTCTCCAAGTACAAGGAACGCCGCCGCGAGACCGAGAACCGGCTCAAGGACACGCGCGAGAACCTGACCCGCGTCGACGACATCCTGCGCGAGCTGAACGCCAACCTCGAGAAGCTTGAGCGCCAGGCCGAGGTGGCGGCCAGCTATCGGCAACTGCAGGACGCCGGCACGCTGAAGCTGCACCAGCTCTGGTGGCTGAAGCTGCGCGACGCCGGCAACGAGGCCACGCGCGTGAAGCTGGCCCATGCCGACGCGCAGACGGCGCTGGAGGCCCGCACCGCCGAGCTGCGCGCCGTGGAGGCCGAGCTGGAGGAGGTGCGCCAGCAGCACTACGCCGCGGGCGACGAGCTGCACGCGTCGCAAGGCCGTTATGCCGAGGCGCAGCTGGAAGTGAGCCGGCTGGAGGAGCGCATCCGCTTCGTCGTCGAGAGCCGCAACCGCGCCCAGGCACGGCTCGCCGAGCTGCATGCGCAGGACCAGCAGTGGCGTGCGCGCGTCGAGGAGTCGACGGCCGAGCTGGAGGGCATCGCCGAGCAGATTGCCGGCGCTGACGAGCAGAGCGAGATCCTGGCCGCGCAGGCCGAGGAGCAGCAGGCGCAGCTGCCCAACAGCGAGGACGCCGTGCGGGCCGCGCAGGCCCGTGCCAACGAGCAGCGCGCGCTGGTGGCCCAGGTGCAGCAGCAGATCCAGGTGCTGGCCGCCGAGAGCCGCAGCGTGGACGAGCAGGTCAAGGCGCTGCGCCAACGCGAGGACCGGCTCACGGCCGAGTCGCGTGCGCTGGGCGCGCCGGACCATGACGCGCTGGCCGCGCTGCGCGAGCGCGCCGCCACAGCCGACGAGGCCCGCGACCTCGCCGAAGCCCGGCTGCAGGAGCTGGCCGAGCAGCTGCCTCAGCTGGAAGAGCAGCGCCGCGCCGCACAACAGGACGCCAATGCGCAGCTGGCCCGCCAGTCGGAGTTGACCGCCCGACTGGAGGCGCTGAAGGCGTTGCAGGAGAAGGTGCAGACCGAGGGCAAGCTCAAGCCCTGGCTCGCCAAGCATGGCCTGGACGGGCTGCAAGGCCTGTGGACCCGGCTGCACATCACCCCCAGCTGGGAGAACGCGCTGGAGGCCGCGCTGCGCGAGCGCATGGGCGCCCTGAGCGTGGGGCGGCTGGAGACGGTGCGCGCCTTCGAGCAGGACGCGCCGCCAGCCCGGCTGGCTTTCTATTCGACACCGTCAGGCGCCATCGCCAACACGCACGAGACGCTGCCCACGCTGACGTCCCTGCTCAAGCTGGACGATGCCGGCCTGGTGGCGCTGCTGAACGACTGGCTGGAGGGCGTCTACACCGCGCCGACGCTGGACGAGGCGCTCGCCGCACGCGACCGGCTGACGCATGGCGAGCTGATCCTGACGCCGCAAGGCCATGCGGTGGGCCAGTTCTCGGTCACGTTCTACGCGCCCGACTCCGAGCAGGCCGGCCTGCTGGCCCGCGCGCAGGAGATCGAGCAGCTGACGACCGCGCAGCGCGCGCAAAACCTCGTCGCCGACGAGGCCCGCATCACGCTCACGCGGCTGGAGCACCAGTTCAACGATGCCAACGGCCGCCTCAGCGCGCTGCGCCGTGAGGCCAGCGAGACGCAGACGCGCGCGCACCAGTTGCAGGTCGAGCTGCTGCGCCTGACGCAGCAGGCCGAAGCCAGCCAGCAGCGCCGCAGCGCGCTCGATGCCGAGCTGGCCGAGATCACCGAGCAGCAGGAGGCGCTGCAGGAGCGCCGTGCGGTGGGCGAGGCGCGCTTCGAGGAGCTGGACATCCAGCTGGGCGACGCGCAGCAGCGCCATGCCGAGCTGGAGGACGGCGTCATCGCTGCCGAGCGCAAGCTGGCCGATGCGCGCGAGCAGCTGCGCACGCTGGAGCGCCGCGCGCAGGAGGCCCGCTTTGCCACGCAGACGCTGGCCGCCCGCCGCGGCGAGCTGCAGCGCGGCATCGAGACGGCGCAGGCGCAGATCGCCACCGTCGCCACGTCCGCCGCCAGCCTGCAGGCCGAGCTGGATGGCTTCAACGATGCCGCCGCGGAAGCCGGCCTGCAGGACGCGTTGGCGCTGAAGGTCGAGCGCGAGGGGCAGCTGGCCGCGGTGCGCGCGAGCTACGACGATCTGTCCCTGCGCCTGCGCAAGGCCGACGAGCAGCGCCTGACCTTCGAGCGCAGCCTGGACCCGCTGCGCGAGGCCATCACCAAGCTGCAGCTGGAAGAACAGGCCGCGCAACTGGGCGGCGCGCAGTACCGCGAACAGCTGGAAGCCGCCGCGGTGGACCTGGACGCACTGGCTCGGTCCATCGAGGAAGGCGGCGTGAAGCTCTACGGCCTGCAGGGCGAGATCGACCGCATCAACCGCGAGATCGCCGCTTTGGGCGCCGTCAACCTCGCTGCGCTGGACGAGTTGACGGCCGCGCGCGAGCGCAAGACCTTCCTCGACTCGCAGTGCACCGACCTGAACGCGGCCATCAAGACGCTGGAAGACGCGATCCACAAGATCGACCTGGAAACGCGCGACCTGTTGGGCTCCACCTTCAACCAGGTCAACGAGCACTTCGGCCGCATGTTCCCCGAGCTGTTCGGCGGCGGGCAGGCGCGGCTGGTGATGACGGGCGAGGAAATCCTGGATGCCGGCGTGCAGGTCATGGCGCAGCCGCCGGGCAAGAAGAACAGCACCATCCACCTGCTGTCCGGCGGCGAGAAGGCGCTGACGGCGATCGCGCTGGTGTTCGCGATCTTCCAGCTGAACCCGGCGCCGTTCTGCCTGCTGGACGAGGTGGACGCGCCGCTGGACGACGCCAACACCGAGCGCTACGCCAAGCTGGTCAGCAAGATGAGCAGCGGCACGCAATTCCTCTTCATCTCGCACAACAAGATCGCGATGGAAATGGCTGAACAACTGATTGGGGTGACGATGCAGGAGCAGGGCGTCTCGCGCATCGTCGCGGTGGACATGGACAAGGCGCTGGCCATGGCCGAGACGTGAGCCCCTCGCCCGGTCTTGCCGCGCTGAACGCGGGCAAGCCCGGTCGGTCTTGCAGACCGCGCAGCCGACAGAGCGGCCGCTCTTCGGTAGGCGCGATCAGTCCACAGGACTGCTCGTGTCCGACCGAAGCCCCCGCGGGGACGGCGATGGCCGCCGGATTGACCGGCAGGCGCATCGCCAAAGCGGGCCGGCCTGGGAGCGGCCCTGCGCTCGGCCCGAATGCAGAATGGATCAATAGATGAGCGTCACCCTGACTGAACTTCTCGCGATGGCCGGGGGCGTCGTGCTCGCCGGTGTGGTGGCCCACGGCGCCTGGACGGCGCGCAAGGCCGGCCCCAAGCGCGCGCTGCCGCCCATGGAGGAGCCCAGCTTCGATGCACCGCCGGCAGCGGCCGAGACCGACGCCGTGGTCGAGCCGGATGCCCTGGACGTGAACCTGCCCGCCGTGGCCCGGCCGGTGCGCCGGCCGTCGGCCCGCATCGACGCGCTGATCGATGCCATCGCCACCATCACCGTCGAGGCGCCCGTGTCCGGCGAGCTGGCGCTGCAGCACCAGCCCGGCAGCCGCCGCGCCGGCACCAAGCCGTTCCAGATCGAGGGCCTGAACGCGGAGACCGGCGACTGGGAACTGCCGGCGCCGGGGCGGCGGTACGGCGAGTTCCAGGCCGGCCTGAAGATGGCCAACCGCAGCGGCGCGATGACCGAGATCGAGTACTCGGAGTTCGTGCAGAAGATCCAGGCCTTTGCCGACGGCATCGGCGGCTTCGTGCAGTTCCCCGACATGCTGGACGTCGTGGCCCGCGCGCGCGAGCTGGACCAGTTCGCCGCCAGCCATGACGCGCAGCTCGCGCTGCTGCTGCGCGCCCGGGCCGCGGCGTGGACGCCGGGCTTCGTGCAGCAGTCCGCCGCGCGGCATGGCTTCGTGGCCGGCGCGCTGCCGGGGCGGCTGGTGCTGCCGTCGGTGGAGGAGGGCGCGCCGCCGGTGCTGACGCTGCAGTTCGACGCCCAGGCCGCGCTCGCTGAGGACCCCGAGGCGCTGTCGCTGCGCGAGCTGACGCTGGCGCTGGACGTGCCGCAGACGCCGGCCGAGGCCGAGCCCTTCGCGGCCTGGCAGGAGGCAGCGCGTGCGCTCGCGCGCGACCTGGAGGCCGAGGTCTGCGACGACCGCGGCCAGGTGCTGGGCCTGCACGCGTTCGCGGCCATCGACGTCGAGCTGAAGAAGCTCTACGAGGCGCTGGCCGAGCGCGATCTGGCGGCCGGCTCGCCGGCGGCACGGCGGCTGTTCAGTTGATCGGCGGCCGCGGGGCGCCGCTAAACTGAAACGCCCCAACCCTGCGGAGCCCGCTTGAGCTTCAGCCTGCTGCTGATTGCCCTCCTGATCGCCGCCAGCGCCTTCTTCTCGATGGCCGAGCTGTCGCTCGCGGCATCGCGGCGGCTCAACCTGCAGCAGCGCGCCGACGGCGGCGACGCCCGCGCGGCCCGCGTGCTGGCCGTGCAGTCGCACCCGGGCGACTACTTCACCGTCGTGCAGATCGGCGTCAACACGGTGGCCATCCTGGCCGGCATCGTCGGCGAGGGGGCGTTCACGCCTCATTTCGAGGCGGCGCTGCGGCTGGCGGTGGCGCCCGAGCTGGCGGCCACGCTGGGCTTCGCGGCCTCGTTCGCCAGCATCACGGCGCTGTTCATCGTGATGGCCGACCTGGTGCCCAAGCGGCTGTCCATGAACGAGCCCGAGCGCGTCGCGATGGCGCTGGTGGGCCCCATGCTGCTGCTGTGCCGGCTGCTGAAGCCGCTGGCCTGGTTCTTCAGCAGCATCACCGAGGGGCTGATCCGGCTGCTGGGCCTGCCGGCCAAGCGCGACGAGACCATCAGCCACCGCGACATCCTGGCGCTGACCGAGGCGGGCTACCAGGCCGGCGTCGTCGCCGACGAGGAGCAGCAGGTCATCGAGAACGTGTTCGAGCTGGACACGCGCACCGTCGAGACGGTGATGACCAACCGCGAGCGCATCGTGTTCTTCTCGCGCGACGACGACGATGCGCTGATCCGCAACCGCATCGCCGACACGCCGCACTCGACCTACCTCGTCTGCGACGGCGACATCGACCAGATCGTCGGCTATGTGGACGCGACCGACCTGTTCCAGCGCGTGCTGCGCGGCGAGCAGCTGTCGCTGCGCGAGGACGGCGGCGTGCTGGTCAAGAAGGTGCTCATCGTGCCGGACCGGCTGACGCTGTCGGAGATGCTGACGCAGTTCCGCGACGCGCACGAGGACTTCGCCGTCATCGTCAACGAGTACAGCCTCGTCGTCGGCGTCGTCACGCTGAACGACGTGATGAGCACGGTGATGGGCGCGTTGGTGGCCCCGCACGATGAGGAACAGATCGTGCGGCGCGAGGACGGGTCGTATCTGGCTGATGGCATCACGCCCATTCCCGATGTCGAGCGGGCGCTGGGCATCGGGGGCTGGCCGCGCGCTGGCACGTACGACACGTTGGCCGGCTTCCTGATGGCGATGCTGCGCCGCATTCCGCGGCGCACCGACGTTGTCGAGTGGGAAGGCTGGCGCTTCGAGGTGGTGGACGTGGACGCCTACCGGGTGGATCAGGTGATGATCACCGCGGTGGCGCCCGCCGCTCCGATCAAAACTTGAAGTTGCCGTCGCTGCGCGCCTGCGACCCGCTTGCGCAGCTCGTGAACTCGCGGTTGCCGCTGCTGGTGGCCTGGTTGCTCTCCCACACGGCCGACGAGCCGTTCCACTTCACATACTTGTACTGGATGGCGGCGCCGGCCGGCAGGCTGACGGTGCCGGTCCAGGGCACGTTGGCGCCCGAGCCCTGGATGGCCAGCGCGAAGCCCGAGCCGGGCGCCCAGGCGCCCAGGCCGGTGACGTTGCCGACGACACGCAGGTTCTGGCCGAACGTCGTGTTCGCATTGGCGATCGTGAAGGTCACCGAACAGTTGTTGCCGCCGCCGGTCACCCTTTGCCCCGTGTAGATGGCCACGGCCGGGTTGCCGCCACTGTTGTTGGCGGGTACGGTGAAGCTGGCGTTGCCGCTGGCGTCCACCGTCACGCTGTCGGCCGTGCAGGCGGTGCCGCCGACGTTCTTGGTGCCGTTGATGACGTTGCAGTAGGTGCCCTGGGGCAGGCCGGTGGCGAAGGTGCGGGTCCAGGCGCTGCCGCTGTTGTTCAGCGCGACGAAGCCGACGTTGCCGCGGCTGAAGGCGACCTGGTTGCCGTTGTCGCCCACCGTCCAGTTCTGCTGGGCCTGGCCGATGGCGGCGTTGCGGAAGCCCACCATGTTGGCCAGCGGCGTCCAGCGGTGCGCGAAGTCCCAGACCACGTTGATCTGCGGCACGCCGCCGCTGTAGGGGCTGGTGTTGGGGCGGTCGGCGCCGCTGTTGCTGAACTTGAAGCCGGCGTAGAGCTGGCTCTCGCCGTAGCCCTGCGCCAGCATGAAGATGTTGGCCAGCGTGTAGCGCTGGTTGGCGCCATCGTTGCCGTTGGCGTTGTTGATGTTGAGGGACGAGCCGGTGTCACGCTCGGTGTCCCAGTTGGTGACGAAGACAGTCGCGTTCTGCGGCTGGATGAAGCCCCAGCTGCCGCCCCAGTTGCCCCAGGTGCCCATGATGCCGGGGATGCTGGACAGCGTCAGCCCGTTGTTGCCGCGGAAGACGTCGCGCATCGCATACGTGAACTGGAATTCGTTCAGCGTGCCGATGGGGAAGTAGCTCGGCCGGTCCACCTCCCCGTCGTTGATGATTTCCTGCGTGACCCAGATCGGCTCGCCCTGCAGCGTCGTCGGGAAGGACTGCTTCACCGTGTTCATGATGTCCACCCAGGCACCGGCCGGCATGTGCTTGGCTGCGTCGATGCGGAAGCCGTCGATGCCCATGCCCAGCAGGGCCTTCAGGTAGTCTGCAATCTGGCCCTTGACGTAGCTGCTCTCGGTGGCGAGGTCGGGCAGGCCGCCCATGCGGCAGTTCTGAACGGCCCAGCGGCCGGCCGTGGTCTTGTAGTCGTCGTCGGTGATGTTGCAGTTGGCGTGGAAGTCGCTGGCGCTGAAGAAGGGGTAGCTCAGCGTGCCGGCGTTCCAGGTCGAGCCGTCCGTCGCCGTGCCGCTGCCGTCGGCCATCTGGTTGACGACGATGTCCGCATACACGCGCACGCCAGCGGCGTGGCAGGTGTTGATCATGCTTTGCAGCTGCGCGGGTGTGCCCATGCGGCTGGTGAGGTTCTTGTAGTTCACCGGCTGGTAGACGCCCCACCAGCCGTTGGCGTTCTTGGACGCGTGCGGCGGCGAGATCTGCACGCCGCCGAAGCCCTTGGGGCCCAGCCACTGCGTGCATTCGGTGGCGATGTCGGGCCAGCTCCACTCGAACATCTGCACGGACGTCGAGTTGGGGTTCAGCGCCTGTGCCGGCGAGGTGAGGGCGGCAAGAGTCGCGGCGGCAGTGGCCGTCAGGGCGTGGGCGAGCCGACGGCTCGGGGGTAGCGTGTGCATGGTTGTCTCCGGTGTGTGGGTGCCGCCCTCCAGGCGGGGCGGCTGTGGCCGGCCGATCGACTGCATGCCCTGGCCGCCTTGCCGGGCTTGCCGACAAGTGGGCGAACTCTAGACAGCAGTCATCAAATTGAACGTAGGAAAACTACTAGTCATCGCGCATACTCCCTAGAAGACGACTGTTTACAACCTGAATTTGTTGTTGCTGGGTCGTTTGCGGTATTCGTTGGATTTGTAGTTTTACAACTTGCCTGGCGCATTGATGCGGTGGTGGTGGCGATCAAGCGTTCGCCAGCGCGCGTGCCAGCGCTTGTGTTGATGCCGATCAACGAGGCCGCGCGTGGTGGGCCGCAGCATGTGGGCCCGACCCGACGCCGCCATGCTTGCACCCTTTCACATCCCCCAGTTCCTGCGCAGCCAGCCCCTGTTCGTCGATGTGGACGAGGCCGCGCTGTTGCGCCTGGCGGCCACGTGCCGGCTGGCGAGCGCCGCCCGCGGCGAGCCGGTGCTGTGGGCCGGTTCGCGCTGCGACGCGGTGTTCATCGTGGCCCGCGGCCAAGTGCGGCTGTACATGACGGCGCCCAACGGTCACGAGAAGGTCATCGAACTCGTCGGCCCCGGCCAGAGCTTTGCCGAGGCGTTGGTGTTCATGGAGCGGCCTTGCCCGGTGCATGCCCAGGCCCTGCAGGACACGCTGCTCGTGCAGGTGCCGCGGCAGGCGCTGCTGCAGGAGGTGCAGCGTGACGCGGCGTTCGCGATGGGCATGCTGGCCGGCCTGTCGCGCCGGCTGCATGGCCTGGTGCAGGACGTGCAGGCCAGCGCGCTGCAGTCGGGGCTGCAGCGCGTGGTGGGCTATCTGCTGCGCGACGTGAACCCCGACGAGCCGGGGCCCGCGGTGGTGAGCCTGCCGGCGGCCAAGGCGACGGTGGCGTCGCTGCTGTCGCTGACGCCCGAGTACTTCTCCCGCGTGCTGCACGAGCTGGAAAGCGCCGGCCTGCTGCGCGTCGACCGGCGCGACATCCACCTGCCCGACCCCGCGGCGCTCGCGCGCCACGTGGCCGGGGCGTAGTCAGCGCCTCACAGCGCCAACACCCACTCCAGCGCCGCCTTCAGGTCGGCATCGGCGATCTTGTCGGCGCCGTTGGGCGGCATCGGGATGGGCCCCCACACGCCCTTGCCGCCCTTGCGCACCTTGTCGGCGAGCTGTGCCACGGCGTCCTTCTGGCCGCGGTACTTGGCGGCGATGTCCTTGAACGCCGGGCCGACGAGCTTCTTGTCCTGCGCGTGGCAGGCCACGCAGCCGGCCTTGGTCAGGGCCTCGTCGGGGCCGGCCTGCGCCGCGCCGGCCAGGGCCAGCAGCGCGGTGATGAGCAGCGTCTTTCTCATGGTGCGACCTCAGTAGATGTCT
The DNA here is from genome assembly GCA_041914785.1 of Roseateles sp. Lineage (GTDB taxonomy): Bacteria > Pseudomonadota > Gammaproteobacteria > Burkholderiales > Burkholderiaceae_C > Pelomonas. The sequence goes on along the minus strand of JAYSCT010000007.1, from coordinate 47,388 downwards.
TGCTGGGTGTTGTTGACGTTGAAGTGGCCGGTGGGCGTGATCAGGCGCGGGTCCTTGATGACGGCCTTCAGCTTCAGCGTCTTGTCGTCCACCACGACGAGTGCCGACTGCTTGTCCTTGGCCGACCAGACCGAGAACCACACCTCGTCACCCGCCTTGTTGAACTCCGGCTGCACGACGCGCTTGGCGCCGTCGTCGGTCAGGCCCGCCCACTGCGCGATGGGCAGCACCGTGTAGCCCTTGTCCAGCGCCTTCACGTCGAACACCGCCACCGATTGCGCCACCGCCGGATCGGGGTTGAGCGGCGTGTCCACGTACAGGTGCCGGCTCTTGGGGTGGCTCTTCAGGAACAGCGAGCCGCCGCCCTGGCCCTTCAGCGTGGCCACCACCTTGAAGGCCTGGGCCGGGTGCTTGTCGGGGTCCGTGCCGATCAGCGAGATCGTGTCGTCGCCCAGGTGGCCGGTGCTCCAGACCGGGCCGTAGACCGGATGCACGAAGTTGGCGCCGCGGCCCGGGTGCGGGATCTTGCCCACGTCGATGAGCTTGGCCAGCTTGCCTTCCTTCAGGTCGACAGCCGCGATCTTGTTGCTCTGGTTGGCCGCCACCATGAAGTAGCGGTGCGAGGCGTCCAGCCCGCCGTCGTGCAGGAAGCGCGCGGTGCCGATGGTGGTCACCTTCAGCGCGTCCACGTTGCTGTAGTCCACCAGCAGCGTCTGGCCGGTCTCCTTCACGTTGACGACGAACTCGGGCTTGTAGTGGCTGGCCACGATGGAGGCCACGCGGGGCTCGGGGTGGTACTCCTGCTTGTCCACCGTGTTGCCGCGGGTGGAGACGATCTTCAGCGGCTCCAGCGTGTCGCCCTTCATGATCGTGTACTGCGGCGGCCAGTAGCTGCCGGCGATGGCCAGCTTGTCCTCGAACCCCTTGAACTTGCTCGTGTCCACCGAGCGCGCTTCCAGCCCCACGCGCACCTCGGCGACGTTGTCGGGGGTGGCCATCCACAGGTCGATCATGTTGATCTTGGCGTCGCGCCCGATCACGTAGAGGTAGCGCCCGGACGCCGACGTGCGCGAGATGTGCACCGCGTAGCCGGTCTTGACGATGTTGATGATCTTCTTCGTGTCGCCGTCGATCAGCGCCACCTCGCCCGTGTCGCGCAGCGTGGTGCTGAAGATGTTGGCGATGTTGTAGTTGTTCTCCTTCTTCTTCGGCCGCGCCTCGGGCGGCACGATGACCTTCCACGTCGCCAACATGTCCGCCATCGAGAACTCGGGCGGCGTCGGCGGCTCGTGCTGGATGTAGCGGGCCATGATGTCGACCTGTTCCTCGGTCATCTCGCCGCTGGTCTGCCAGTTGGGCATGCCGGCCGGGCTGCCGTAGGCGATGAACACCTTCAGGTAGTCGGTGCCTTTGCCAATGGTGATGTCGGGCGTCAGCGGCTTGCCGGTGGCGCCCTTGCGCAGCACGCCGTGGCAGCCGGCGCAGCGCTCGAAGTAGATGCGGCGGGCCACGTCGAACTCGGCCTGCGTCATCGCCGGCGCCTTGGGGTTGCGGCTCTCCACCATGGGCACGGCGCCCACGGGCGAGGGGCCGGAGTGGTACTTCACCTCGGCGGGCAGCACGTCCTTCTTGACGCCATCGGCCGGGGCCTGCGCCATCGCGGCGAGCGGCCAGGCGAACAGCAGGCTGGCGGCCAGCAGCGCGACGCGCGGAAGGTGGGGAAGGGCGGATCTCATCGGAACTCCTTGCAGTGGGAATGGCGCCATGCTCGAAGCAGCCGTGTGCGGCTTCCTTGACCGGGTTCAAGTTTTCGCCCTCGTTGCGGGCGTGTTGACGTGGGTCAAGCCGCGCGCGGCGGGCGCCGTGCGTCTTGAACTCGGTCAAGGTCGGTCACATCGGCCGGCGCAATGCTGCGGGCCATGACCACCCCACTGCACCTTCCCCGCCTGCCCCTGTCGGCGCTGGCGCTGCTGTCCCTGGCCGGCGGCGCGGCGCTGGCCGACGAAGCCCACGAGGCGCTGCCGCGCGTCGTCGTCAGCGCCACGCGCCACGCCATGCCGCTGGCCGACGCGCCAGCGGCCATCACCGTCGTCGACGCCGAGACCGTGGCCCAGCGCGGCACCGACAACCTGTTGCAGGCGCTGCGCGTGGAGCCCGGCGTCACCGCCTTCGGCCGCCCCACCGGCGGGCGCAAGTCGCTGTCGCTGCGCGGCATGGACCCGCGCCACGTGCTCGTGCTGGTGGACGGCCAGCGCATCTCGGCCAGCGACGGGCTGGTCGGCTCGTCGGACTTCCAGCTCGACTGGACCGGCGCCGTGGACATCGCCCGCATCGAGGTCGTGCGCGGGCCCATGTCGGTGCTGTACGGCGCCGAGGCGCTGGGCGGCGTCATCAACGTCATCACCGAACCGCTGACGGGCGAACTGCAGGCACGCGCCTTCACCGAGGGGCGCCGCGGCCAGGGCGGCGGCAGCGGCCACCGGCTGGGCGCGGCGCTGCGCGGCAGCTTCGGCAGCGCGGTGGACTTCGGCCTGGCACTGAGCGACGCGCGGCGCGAGGCCACGCCGACGGCGGCCGATGCGCGCATCACCGCCGTCGAGGGGCGCCAGCCGCGCGAGGCTGCCCTCAAGCTGCAGTGGCGCGCCGCCCCCGGCCAACGCCTTGCGCTGGACGCTCGCCACGGCGGCGAGCAGCGCTGGCTGGACGCCCGCGAGCGCTCGGGCCAGAAGCGCTACCACCAGAGCCGGCACCACCTCGTGCGCGACCACACCGCGCTGCAGTGGGACGCCGACTGGGGCGCCGGCCGCGAGACGCTGCTGCGCGTCTACGAGAACCGCCTCGCGGTCAGCAATGTGAAGACCCACGGCGTCGCCTCGCTGCGCCCCAACTCGCTGACCGACCGCGTGCTGGAGGGCCAGGCCAGCGCGCCCATGGGCACCGCCCAGCTGCTGACGAGCGGCTTCGAGCTGCGCGACGAGCGGCTGACCAACGCCGGCCTGCCCGGCGGCCAGGCCAGCGCCACGCACACCGGCGTGTACCTGCAGGACGAAGCCCGCCTGACGCCGGCGCTGAGCCTGACCGCCGGTGCGCGCGCCGACCACGCCAGCCGCTTCGGCACGGAGTTCAGCCCGCGGCTGTACGCCGTCTGGAAGCCGGTGGCCGGCTGGGTCGTCAAGGGCGGCGTGGGCCACGGCTTCAAGGCGCCCACGCTCAAGCAGATCAACCCCGACTACCGCGAAGACGAGGGCCCCAATACCTACGTCGGCCAGGCCGGCCTGAAGCCGGAAACCAACGACAACGCCGAGGCCACGGTGGCCTGGGACGCTTCGCAGGCCGGCGCCTCCGTCACGCTGTTCCGCAACCGCATCCGCCACCTCATCGTGCCCGTGCTGCTCAGCGGCACGCCGGCCAGCGGCACCTATCAGTTCCGCAACATCGACACGGCCGTGCTCCAGGGGCTGGAGGCTGCCGCCGGCTGGCGCAGCGGCGGCTGGACGCTGCAGGCCCAGGCCGGCCTGCTGAGCGCCCACGACGGCCGCGGCGTGTGGCTGGAAAAGCGCGCCCGCACCACCTGGGGCCTGCGGGCCGACTGGCGGCAGGGCGCCTGGCAGGCCGGTGGCGACGTGACGACGCAGAGCGGCCTGCGCCTGGCCGCCACGGTGGCGGGCCAGCCGCCGCAGGCCGTGCCTCGGGTCACGCTGGCCAACCTGCAGGCCAGCGTCGCGCTGGGGCATGGCCTGACCCTGCGCGCCGGCGTCGATAACGTCACGAACACGCGGCTCGCCGCCAAGTCCAGCCTGGTCGCCTGGGAAGAATTGCCGCGCAGCTGTCGTATCGGTGTCGAAGGGCGCTGGTGACGCCCCCCGGCGCCCGACCCGGCCCCTAACATGGCCCGGTCGCGACGAAGGGGAGCGTGATGAGGACATCGGAACAGGTGCTCAACCGCGCGGAGATCGAGCGCTCGGGCCTCGGCGAGCGCATCCGCAGCCTGCACAGCATCCTGCTGGCGCGCTACCCGTCCATCGGCCGCATCGCGCTGGCGCTGTACGACCCCGAGACCGACCTGCTCAAGACCTTTGCCAGCAGCAACGAGGGCGGCCCCACGCTGCAGCGCCACGAGGCCCGGTTGAGCGACGTCCCCTCGCTCATCGCGCTGCGCGACGGCCGCACGGCCCGCGTGGTGGACGACATCGACGAGGCCTTCCACGCCGCCAGCACGCACACCGGCTGGCTCAAGTCGCAGCACTACCGCAGCAGCTACACGCTGCCCATCTTCCGCGGTGCGGAGCTGTCGGCCTTCCTGTTCTTCGACTCGACGCAGCCCGCCGCCTTCACGCCGCCGGTGCGCGGCGTGCTGGACCAGTTCGCCGACATCATTTCGCAGCTCTACCTGCTGCGGCTGTCGGCCGTGCACCACCTGATCGGCGCGGTCGACATCGCCACCGGCCTGGCCCGCATCCGCGACGTGGAGACCGGCCGGCACCTGGAGCGCATGGCCAAGTACTCGCGCCTCATCGCGCACGGCGTGGCCGACCGCTACGGCCTGACCGACGAGACCATCGAGTACCTGCACCTGTTCGCGCCGCTGCACGACATCGGCAAGGTGGGCATTCCCGATGCGATCCTGCTCAAGCCCGGCAAGCTCGATGCCGACGAGTGGCGGCTGATGCAGCAGCACGTGGCCATCGGCGAGCAGCTCATCGACCACATCGTGGCCGACCTCGGCCTGCAGGGCGACACGGCGGCCAACATCATGCGCGACGTCGTGGCGGGCCACCACGAACGCGGCGACGGCAGCGGCTATCCGCGCGGCCTGCAGATGGCCGAGATCCCGGTGCCTGCCCGCATCGTCGCCGTGGCCGACATGTACGACGCGCTGTCGTCCACCCGGCCCTACAAGCAGCCGTGGGACGAGGCGCGCTGCGCCGAGGAGCTGCGCAGCCAGGCGGCTCGCGGGCTCATCGACGGCGCCTGCGTGGAGGCGCTGCTGGGCGACGACGCCGCGCGCCGGCAGATCCGCGAACGCTTCGCTGACTAGGCCCCGGACGTCATCCGCGGCGCCGGGCCGCCATCTCGCTGCCCATCGCCGCCAGTGCATCGTCGGCCAGCCCCTGCGCCGCGAGCGGGAAGGCCTCGCCTTCCTCGGCACGCATGTGCTCGGCGTACAGCGCGGCATAGGCCCGGCAGGCGTCGGCCTCCAGCGGCGTCGCCTCGCCCGCGGCGAGGCCGGCCAGGGCGGGGCGCAGCGCGGCCCACTGTCGCGTCATCTCGGCATGGTCGTCGGCCAGCCGCTGCGCCAGCGCCACCCGCCCGGCGGCGCGCAGCCGCGGCAGCACGTGGCGCTCCTCGTCCTCGTGGTGCTTGGGGCCGGCCAGGTCGAAGTAGCGCAGCACATCGCGCGCGGCGTCGCGGGCCTGCGTGTCGGCGCCATGCCGGGCCGCGTGGGCCTGCAGGCGCAGCAGCAGGTCCAGGCTGCGCTGCACGCGCTCGTGGCAGGCCAGCAGCATCTCGAAGGGCTGGTCGAACCCGACCGCCGGGCCGGCGTGGAGCATGGGGGACGTGGCCATGTTGCCGATTCTCGTCGCCGCGGCCCGCGACAATGACGGCATGACCGACGCCTCCGCCACGCCCGCCCAACGCGCCGCCGAGTTGCGCGCCCAGCTCAACCACCACGCCCACCTCTACTACGTGCTCGACGCGCCCGCACTGCCGGACGCCGAGTACGACAAGCTGTTCGCCGAGCTGCAGGCCCTGGAGGCTGCGCACCCCGAGCTGCTGACGGCCGATTCGCCCACCCAGCGCGTCATCGGCGCGGTGCTGCCCGGGCTGACGCCGGTGCGCCACGTGGTGCCCATGCTGTCCATCACGACCGAGACCGACACCACCGAGGGCGGCGCCATCGCGTTCGACGCCCGCGTGCGCCGCGAGCTGGGCTTGACCGAGGCTGATCCGCCGGTGGAATACGCCGCCGAGCTGAAATTCGACGGCCTGGCCATGAGCCTGCGCTACGAGCAGGGCGTGCTGGTGCAGGCCGCCACGCGCGGCGACGGCGAGACGGGGGAGGACGTCACGCAGAACGTGCGCACCATCGGCCAGATCCCGCTGCGCCTCCAGGGAGACGCGCCGGCCGTGCTGGAGGTGCGCGGCGAGGTCTACATGCGCCGCGACGACTTCGAGAAGCTCAACGAGCGCCAGCGCGAGCGCGGCGACAAGACCTTCGTGAACCCGCGCAACACGGCGGCCGGCGCCATCCGGCAACTGGACCCGGCGCTGGTGCGCCAGCGGCCGCTGTGCTTCTACGCCTACGGCCTGGGCGAAGTGCAGGGCTGGGACATCCCGGCCACACACGCCGGCCTGCTGGATGCGCTCGCCGGCTTTGGGTTGCCGGTCAACGGCGACCGCGTGGTGGCCATTGGACCGAGCGGGCTGATTCAGTTCCACCAGGCCATGGCCGCCAAGCGGGACGCATTGCCGTTTGACATCGACGGCGTCGTCTACAAGGTCAACTCGCGCGAGCTGCAGGCGCGGCTGGGCTTCAAGACCCGCGAACCGCGCTGGGCCGTCGCGCACAAGTACCCGGCGCAGGAGCAGGTCACGACGCTGCTGGCCATCGACATCCAGGTGGGCCGCACCGGCAAGCTGACGCCGGTGGCGCGGCTCGACCCGGTGTTCGTCGGCGGCACGACGGTCAGCAACGCGACGCTGCACAACCTGTTCGAGATGCGCCGCAAGGGCGTGCGCGTGGGCGACCAGGTCATCATCCGCCGCGCCGGCGACGTGATCCCCGAGGTCGTCGGCCGCGTGCCGGGCGAGCGAGCGCGCTACGTGCCCAACTTCCACATGCCGCGCGCCTGCCCCGTGTGCAACAGCGAGGCCGCCCGCGAGCGCGGCGGCATGGACTACCGCTGCACCGGCGGCGTGTTCTGCCCGGCGCAGCGCAAGCAGGCCATGCTGCACTTCGCCGGCCGCCGCGCGATGGACATCGAGGGCCTGGGCGACAAGCTGGTGGAGCAGTTGGTGGACAGCGGCATCGTGCTGAGCCTGCCTGGCCTCTACAAGCTCGGCGTCGCCAAGCTGGCCGCACTGGACCGCATGGCCGAGAAGAGTGCGCAGAACCTCGTCGACGCGCTGGAGAAGAGCAAGACGCCGACGCTGGCGCGCTTCCTGTTCTCGCTGGGCATCCGCCAGGTGGGCGAGACGACCGCCAAGGACCTGGCGCGCCATTTCGGCACGCTGGACAAGGTGATGGGCGCCAGCGTCGAGCAACTGCTGGAGGTGCCCGACGTGGGCCCCATCGTCGCGGCCAGCGTCCACACCTTCTTCGCGCAGCCGCACAACGTCGAGGTGGTCGAGCAGCTGCTGGCGGCCGGCGTTCAGCCGAAGGAAAGCGAAGGCGAGGGCGACGACCGGCCGCGCCCGCTGCTGGGCAAGACGCTGGTGCTGACCGGCACGCTGCCCACGCTGTCCCGCGACGAGGCGCAGGCGCTGATCGAGGACGCTGGCGGCAAGGTCAGCGGCTCGGTGTCCAAGAAGACCAGCTACGTCATCGCCGGCGAGGAGGCCGGCAGCAAGCTGGAGAAGGCGCGCACGCTGGGTGTCACGGTGCTGGACGAGGCGGGTCTGCGAGCCTTGCTTGCAGGCTGAGCAGGGCTGTCTTGGCCCACTCGGGCACCGTCTCGAACAGGTGGTCGATGAAGGCCCGCGTCTTGGCCGGCATCAGCCGCCGGCTGGCCGTCAGCAGGTGCACCGGCAGCGGCTCGTAGCGCCACTCCGGCAGCACCGGCACCAGCGTGCCGGCGGCCACGTCGGCGGCCACCATGCCGAACGGGAAGCTGGCGATGCCGCCGCCGGCGCGCGTCAGTGACAGCACCAGGCCAATCGAGTTGGCCTCCAGCGGCCCGCGCATCTGCACCTCGGCCGTCTGCTTGCCGTTCAGCAGCTTGCGGTACATGCCCTTGCCCTGCGTCAGCACGACGAAGTCATGGTCGGCCAGGTCGGCCGGCGTCTGCGGCGCGGGGCGGGCCTGCAGGTAGACGGGGCTGGCGTACAGGCCGCGTTCCAGCAGCATGAACTGGCGCGCGATGAGGTCGGGTTCGTCCACCGGGCCCATGCGCACGGCCACGTCGTAGGGCTCGTTGAACAGGTCCACGCGGCGCGGCGTGGTGTCCAGCTCCAGCTCCACCTTCGGGTAGCGGCGCACGAAGCGCGCAAAGCTGTCGGCCAGCACCAGCATCGCGAACTCCGACGGTACCGACACGCGCACCTTGCCTTGCGGCGTCGCGTCGCGCGAGGCCAGCCAGTGGCGCGTCTCGGCGATGTCGTCGTCATGCCGCGCGGCGCGTTCGGCGAGCTGCTCGCCCAGCTCGGTCAGCGTCATGCGCGCCGCGCCGGGCACGAACAGCCTCGCGCCCACCGAGGTCTCCAGCGCCGTGAGCCGTCGGCTCAGCGTGGCCTTCGGAAGCCCGAGCTGGCGCGAGGCCTCGGACAGCGAGCCCGCCTTGTGCACCTGGGCCAGCAGCAGGAGGTCGTCGATCTTCATGTCTTGTTTTATTGCGTTTCGTTTCTGGAGCGGTGCGTTTGAGTTTTGCGTCTATGCGCCGGAAATGGAACTCTCTACAGTCGCGGCCATCATGTCAACCGCTCGTCTTCTGCAGCCGCAACGCCACCGCATCGGTGCCGGTTTCGAGGCCGAGGGCTGGCGCGAGCCCCTGGCGCTGCTGGACCCGTTCATCATGGTGGACCACTTCCGCATGCGCGAGGCGGTGTTCGCGCCGCACCCGCACGCGGGCTTCTCGGCAGTGACCTACCTGTTCGACGACTCGGCCACTGGCGTGGTCAGCCGCGATTCGCTGGGCGGCGAATATGCCGTGGCGCCCGGCGGCCTGCACTGGACGCTGGCCGGCCGCGGCGTCATGCACGACGAATTCCCGGCCGAGCACGGCCGCGAGGCGCATGGCCTGCAGATCTTCGTGAACCTGCCGGCCGACCAGAAGCTGCGCGCGCCGGCCGTCATGGCGCTGGCGCCGGAGCAGATGCCGCACCGCGCCGGCCCCGGCTGGCGGGCGGTGCAGGTGTTCGGCGGCACCGCGGGCCTGGCACTGCCGTGGCCGACGGCGCTGTCCATCGTCGACATCGATGCCGGCGCCTCCTTCGAGCTGGTGCTGGACGACGGCGAGCAGGGCTTCGCCGTCGCCATCGCCGGCCGCGGGCAGGGCGGCGGGCTGCCGCTGTCGGCCGGCCGGGCACTCAGCCTGCCCGAAGGCGGCGGCGCGCGCCTCACCGCCATCGACCCGCTGCGCCTGGCCTGCTTCAGCGGCCGGCCGCTGCGCGAGCCGCTGGTGCGCCACGGCCCGTTTGCGATGAGCGACGAGGGCCAGGTGGTGGCCGCGCTGCAACGCTTCCAGACCGGCGGCATGGGCCGCCTCAGCCCCCGACAACAACCCTAACGATCCCGCCCAAGGAAACATGTCATGAACGCTCCGCAAGACAACGCCGCCGCGCCCAAGCCCGCCGCCCAGAGTGGCAAGAAGAGCGGCCCGCCCGTGCCGCTGCTCATCGTCGGCGCGCTGCTGCTGATCGGCGGCATCGGCCTGGGCGGCCGCATGTGGTGGCGCAGCCAGCATCTCGTCGAGACCGAGAACGCCTTCATCGCCGGCCGCATCCACCCGGTCGCCACGCGCGTGGCCGGCGTCGTCACCGAGATGCGCATGCAGGACAACGCGGTCGTGAAGGCCGGCGACGTGCTGTTGCGGCTGGACCCGGCCGACGCCGCCGTGCAGGTGGAGCGGCTGAAGGCGCAGATCGCGCAGGCCGACGCGGCCATCGCCACCAGCGCTGCGCAGATCGCGCAGGCCAGGGCCCAGGCCGCGGCCACCGGCTCTCAGGTCGCCCAGGCCGAGGCGGTGCTGGCCCGCACCGAGCTGGAGGCCAAGCGCAGCCAGGCGCTGTTCGGCGCCGAGCTGCGCGCCACCAGCAAGCAGGAGCTGGACGCGGCGCTGGCCGCCCGCGACGTGGCCCGCGCCGACCTGGCCGCCCGCAAGGCCAGCGCCAGTGCCGCCAAGGAGGCCGTGGCCGCCGCCGAGAGCGCGCGCCAGTCGGCCAACGCGCAGAAGGCCGCCACGCAGGCGCAGCTCAAGGACGCGCAGAACCAGCTCGGCTATGTGGAGCTGAAGGCGGCCAGCGACGGCCGCATCGGCAAGCGCACGGTGGAGGTGGGTCAGCGCGTGCAGGCAGGCCAGCAGCTGGCCGCCATCGTCGAGCCTGAGACCTGGATCGTCGCCAACTTCAAGGAAACCCAGCTCGCCCGGATGAAGCCGGGCCAGAAGGTGCACGTGAAGGTGGACGCCTTCCCGGGCCAGGACCTGCTGGCCCGCGTGGACAGCTTCGCACCGGCCTCGGGCGCCAGCTTCGCGCTGCTGCCGCCGGACAACGCGACCGGCAACTTCACGAAGATCGTGCAGCGCGTGCCGGTCAAGGTCGTCTTCGAGCCCGAGAGCCTGAAGGCGCTGGGCGAGGCGGCCTCGCGCCTGGTGCCGGGGCTGTCCGTCATGGTTGAAGTGGAAATCGGCGAGTAAGCCGGGGCCGGCATGGGCAACGAAAACTACCTCCCGCCGCCGCCCGACCAGAAGGTCAGTGGCCGCACCTGGATCGCCGTGCTGGCCAGCCTGCTGGGCGCCTTCATGGCGGTGCTGGACATTGCCATCACCAACTCATCGCTGCGCGACATCCTCGGCGCGCTGTCGGCCACGCAGGAAGAGGGCTCCTGGATCTCCAGCGCCTACCTCGTGGCCGAGATCGTCGTCATCCCGCTGGCGGGCTTCCTTTCGGTGGTGTTCTCCACGCGCCGCTACCTGATCGTCAACGTCGCGCTGTTCCTGCTGTTCAGCACGCTGTGCGGCATGGCCTGGAGCCTGGAGAGCATGATCGCGTTCCGGGCGGCGCAGGGCTTCACGGGCGGCGTCATGATCCCGATGGCGATGACGCTGGTCACGCGCAAGCTGCCGCTGAAGAAGCGGCCCATCGGCCTGGCGCTGTTCGGCATGACGGCCACGCTGGCGCCCACGCTGGGCCCCACCATCGGCGGCTACCTGACCGAGCTGTACGGCTGGCCCAGCATCTTCTACATCAACTGGGTGCCGGGCGTGCTGCTGATGCTGGGCGTGGGCTATGGGCTGGACAAGGAGCCCATGAACCTCAAGCTGCTGCGCGACGTGGACTGGTGGGGCATCTTCTTCATGGCGCTGGGCCTGGGCTCGCTGACCGCGATGCTGGAGGAGGGCAACGCCAAGGACTGGTTCCAGAGCCCGTTCATCATCACCGCTGCCGTGCTGGCCGTGGGCGGCCTCTATGGCTGGGCCTGGCGCGGCTTGACGCGCAGGAACACCTTCATCGACCTGCACATCCTGGGCCGCCCCAGCTTCCTGATCGCCGGCGTCATCGCGTTCGCGACCGGCATGGGCCTCTACGGCTCGGCCTTCATCCTGCCGCTGTACCTGGGCCAGATCGCGCAGTACACGCCGATGCAGATCGGCCTGGTCATCATGTGGATGGGCCTGCCGCAGCTGTTCATCATGCCGTTCGCGGCCAAGCTGTCCACCAAGCTGGACAACCGCGTGATGATGAGCGTGGGCCTGGGCCTGTTCGCGCTGTCCTGCTTCATGAACACGCACATGAGCGCCGACACGGCGGGCCCCGAGCTCATCGCCGCGCAGGTGGTGCGCGCGCTGGGCCAGCCGCTCATCATGATCACGCTGACCAACTTCGCGGTGAACGGCATCCCGCCCCAGCTGCTGCCCAGCGCGTCCGGCATGTTCAACATGATGCGCAACCTCGGCGGCTCGGTGGGCATCGCGACGCTGGCCACGCTGCTGACCAACCGCGAGCACCTGCACAGCGCCCGCATCGGCGAGTCGGTCACGCTGTACGACACCGCCACGCAGGCGCGGCTGGACGCGCTGGCGGCCAACTTCGCCGCCAGGGGCTTCGACGCCGCCACGGCGCAGGACATGGCCATGAAGGCGCTGGACAACGTCGTGCGGCGTGACAGCTTCGTGATGGCCTACAACGACGCCTTCCTCATCCTCGGCATCGCGCTGCTCAGCTGCGTGCTCATCGTGTGGATGAGCAAGAAGGTGATGGGCGGCGCGGCTGGCGCCGAAGCCGCGCATTGAATTCGGGAGATCGACCATGATCCAACTCAAGACTGTTCTTACCCTCGTCGCCGCGGCCGCGCTGGCTGCCTGCACGACGCTGGGCCCCAACTACCAGGCGCCCGCCGCGAAAGCGCCGGCCGCCTACCGCGCCGCCAGCCCGGCGGCCGGCGCCGAACTGCAGCGCGACTGGTGGCTGATGTTTGGCGATGCGCAGCTCAACGCGCTGCAGGCGCAGGCGCTGCAGGCCAGCCCGACGCTGGCCGCGGCGGCCGCGCGCATGGAGCGGGCCCGCGCCGTGTTCGGCTCGACGAAGGCCGACGAGCTGCCGCGCGTGGACGTCGGCGCCAGTGCCGGCGGCCTGCGCACGTCGGCCAAGGCGACGACGACGCCGGTGCTGAACGGCCGCGCCGTCACGTTCGAGGGCGAGAGCTTCGGGCTGTCGGCCAGCGTCGGCTGGGAGCTGGACCTGTGGGGCCGCGTGAAGCGCCAGCAGGAGGCCGCGCAGGCGCAGCTGGACGCGACGACGCTGGACGCCGCCGCGGCCCGCGTCGCGCTGACGGCCGATGTCGCCGCTGCCTACTGGCAATGGCGTGCGCTGGCCGATGAGGCCGCCGCGCTGCAACGGCTGCGCGACAGCCGCGCCAAGGCCTTCCAGGTCGCGCAGACGCGCTTCGACGCCGGCTCCTCGACGACGCAGGACCTGGAACGCGTGCGTGCCGAGCTGGCCGCCGCCGATGCCGACGTGGCCGACCTGCCGCGGCGCCAGGCGCTGGTGCTGAACCAGCTGGCCGCGCTGACCGGCCAGGCGGCCGCCGACCTGAAGCTCACCGCGGCCCCGCTCACCACGCCGCCCGCGATCCGCGCCGGCCTGCCGTCGGAGCTGCTGCAGCGCCGGCCCGACCTGGCGCAAAGCCTCGCGCAGCTGCATGCCGCGACCGCGCAGGTGGGCATCGCCGAGGCGGCGTTCTACCCATCCATCAAGCTGACGGGCAGCTTCGGCTACTCCAGCGAAGACCTGGGCGCGCTGATCTCGGCGCCCGCGCGGCTCTACAACGTCGGCCCCAGCATCTCGCTGCCGCTGTTCGAGGGCGGGCGCAACCAGGCCAACCTGGCGGCGTCCAAGGCGTCCGTCGATGAATCGCTGGCTGCGTTCCGCGGCCGCATGCTGCAGGCGCTGCGCGAGGTGGACGACGCACTGGCCGAACTGCAGGGCCGCACCGCGGTCGTCGATGCGCAGACCCGCACGCTGGCCTCCAGCAGCCAGGCGCTGGCGGTGGCCAAGAGCCGCTATGACAAGGGCGCCGTCAGCTACCTGGACGTGACCGAGGCCGAACGCACGCCACTGGCCACCGAGCGGGCGCTGGCCCAGCTGCGCGGCGCGCAGTGGGCGGCGACGGCGCAGCTCGTCAAGGCGCTGGGCGGGGGCTGGGGCGGCTGACGCGCGGGCCGCCCCGCGACGGGCGATCCACCGGGACATGGCGGCTTTGGGCCGCCATTTCCGTTTTGAAGGGTGTACGCCTGACATCCGCAGCAAGGAGGCCCCCATGACCGACAGCACCGCAGCCGCCGAGGCGCAGCAGCTGTTCTATCGCCAGCTCGGTCAGCAGGACGCCGTGGCCCAGCAGCAGGCCACGAACCTGCTGCGGCTGGCCTTCGTCGCGCGGGCTGTCGCACTGCTCGACCAGGCGGGATTGGCCGCCGGCAGCGAAGCCATCGCCCGGCTGGTCGCCGACTTCAACCACGTGCTGGCCCAGGTCCAGGCGGTCCCCCGCGCGGCCGGTCCCGCGCCGCTTCCACCCTCTGACGCAAGGAGCCCTGCCATGCCCCTGAACGAAGAAGACGTGAATGCCGTGAACAGCGGCAACGTGAAGGCTGCCGGAGAACAGCCGGCGATGCTTGCCACCCTGGCCTACGCGAACCTGGTGGCCAACACCAACCTGGCGCAGCAGAACGCCGTGGCCCACCAGCAGGCCATGAACGAGCTGGGCATTGCCGTCGTGGCCAAGGCGGTCGACACCGTCACCAACCTGGGTCCGCTGGAAGCCCGCTCGGCGGTTGACGTGCTCAGCAACAACGAACTGGCGCAGACGGTGGCCGACCTGAAGGCGACGGTCCAGGCCTTCACCCAGCCCGCCGACAACAAGCCCTGACCCGGGCGGGCCTCAGGCGCGCGTCTGGGGCAATGTCAGCAGCGCGTCGGCCATGCGGCCGGCCGCGCCGCGGTGCGTGGCCGAAAAGGCCAGCGCGTTCGCGCTCATCCCTGCGCGCGCCGGCTCGGCCTGGCACAGCGCGTCACCGCGCGCCACCGCCGCCGCGAGCGATGCGCAGCGCTCGGCCGCGCCCGCGGCGATGGCCAGCTCGGCGGCTTCCGCGAAGTTGAATGTGTGCGGCCCCGCCAGCACCGGGCAGCCGCAGGCGGCGGCCTCGATGAGGTTCTGGCCGCCCAGCGGCTCGAAGCTGCCGCCCAGCAGCGCGACGCTGGCCAGGCCGTAGTACAGCGGCATCTCGCGCATGGAGTCGCCCAGCCAGACGTCGGCGGCCAGCGCGTCGGCGGGCGGCTCGTCACCCCAGCTGCTGCGCCGCGCCAGCGTGAAGCCGCCGGCCTCAATGAGGCCGGCGATCTCGTCGAAGCGCTGCGGGTGCCGCGGCACGATGGCCAGCAGCGGGCGCGGCGCCGGCCGCTTCGCCCACTCGTCCAGCAGCGCCTGCTCTTCGCCCTCGCGGCTGACGGCCAGCATCAGCACGGGCCGGCCGAGCAGGGCGGCCCAGCTGCGGCCGCGGTCGATGAGCGCCGGGCCCACGGCGATGTCGTACTTCAGGTTGCCGGCCACCTCGACGCGGGCCGTGCCCATCGCGCGGATGCGGGCCGCATCGGCCTCGGTCTGCGCCAGCGCCAGCGTCATGCGCCGTGCGGCGGGGCGCAGCAGCGCACCGAATCGCCGGCCCTGGCGCAGGCTCTTCTCGGACAGCCGGGCGTTGGCCAGCACCATGCGCAGGCCGGCGCGTTCGGCCTCGCGCTGCAGCACAGGCCAGACCTCGGTCTCCATCAGCACGCCCAGCCGCGGCTGCCAGTGGCGCAGGAAGCGGCGCACGGCGCCGGGCGTGTCGTAGGGCAGCCAGGTCAGCGCGTCACCGTCGCGCAACAGCGCCTGTGCCGCTTCGCGGCCGGTGGCGGTGGAGTGCGTCAGCAGGAACTTGAGCGTCGGGTCGCGGGCCCGCAGCGCGTCGATGAGGGCGCTGGCGGCGCGCGTCTCGCCGAGGGACACGGCGTGTATCCACAGCCGGCCCGGGGGGGCCGTTCCGGCGTAGAAGCCCAGCCGCTCGCCCAGCGCGTGGCGGTACGCGGCCTCCTTGGCGCCACGGCGCCACAGGCGCAGCAGGTAGGCGGGCGTCAACAGCCGCAGCACGGCCGCGTAGAGGGCCAGCGCGAGGCCTTCGGGCATCAGCCACCTTTGCGCGCCAGGTCTTGCGCGGCCTTCAGGCGGCGCAGGACCGGGGCGTTCAGCTCGCGGCTGACGGGGTTCCACAACTGCACCTGGCGATCGATCTCGGTCTGCAGCCGCGCGGCGGTGGCTGCATCGCCGCTGGCCAGCGCCCAGATCGCATATTCCGCGTGGGCCTCGAAGCTGCCGAACCGGCGCACGGCCGCCTCGAAGCTCTCGCGCGCCTCGGCCTGGCGGCCGGTGCCGGCCAGGCAGCGGGCCAGCAGCAGCAGGACCTGGTCGGGCCGGTACTCGGGCCGGTCGGCCTTGAGCACCTGCAGATGGCTGAGCGCGGCGTCGAAGCGCTGGCAGTCGGCATAGGCACGCACGGCGCCGAAGCGCAGGTCGGGGTCGTTGGCGAACGGGCCCTTCAGCGCGCCTTCGTACAGCTCGGCAGACTCCTTGGCCTCGCCCGCGTTCAGCAGCGCCTCGGCCAGCCGCATCTGGTTCTGCGCAGACGGCGACACGTCATAGGCGGCTCGCGCCTCGCGCACGTCGCGGCCGGGGTCCATGGCCCGCGCGGCGGCCGACACGGCCTTGAACGCGCCACGCTCCAACCGCGAGTTGGGCAGGTAGACGGCGAAGAAGTACACCAGGCTGCCCAGCAGCGGGAACGCGAACAGGATGAACAGCCAGTACATCGGCTGGCCCCTGCGCACGGCATGCACCGCGCACAGCAGCGCGATCAGGATGTGCAGGCCTCCGATCAATGGCATGTCGTTCTCCCTGTGATTTGTTTTTCGGGCCGAGCGCCGGGCCGCTCCCAAGCCGGCCCGACTTGGCGATGTGCTTGCGGCTCAACGCCGCGAGCATCGCCGTCCCCTCGGGGGACCGACCAGACTCGCTCGCGTTCAGCGCAGCGAGCCTGGGCGAGGGGCCTCAATGCCCAGCGGCGAACTTCGCGTCGGGCTTCACACGCTTGAGCTGCGCCAGCACGTCGTGCTGGATGCGCTCCAGCGCCTCGGGCGTATGACCCTCGAAGCGCAGCACCAGCACCGGCGTCGTGTTGGACGGGCGGATCAGCCCGAAGCCGTCCGCGTACTCGAAGCGCATGCCATCGATGGTGTTGATCTCCAGCACGCCCGGCAGGTCGCCCAGCGTGACCAGCTCCTTGAGCTTCTTGACGACCTCGTGGTGCTCGCCTTCGGCGCAGGGCACGTTGATCTCGGGCGTGTTGAAGCTGTTGGGCAGGCCCTTCAGCGTGGCGCTGGGGTCGGCGTCGCGGCTCAGGATCTCCAGCATGCGGCCGGCCGTGTACATCGCGTCGTCGAAGCCGTACCAGCGCTCGCTGAAGAAGATGTGGCCCGACAGCTCGCCGGCCAGCGGCGCGCCGGTTTCCTTCAGCTTGGCCTTGGCCAGCGAGTGGCCCGTCATCCACATCAGCGGCTTGCCGCCGTGTTCCTTGATCCACGGCGCCAGGCGCTGCGTGCACTTGACGTCGAAGATGATCTCGGCGCCGGGCTGGCGCTTCAGGATGTCGGCGGCCAGCAGCATGATCTGGCGGTCCGGCATGATCATCTCGCCGTCCTTCGTGACGATGCCGAGGCGGTCGCCGTCGCCGTCGAAGGCCAGGCCCAGCTCGGCGTCGGTCGCGTGGACGATCTTTTTCAGGTCTTCCAGGTTCTCGGGGCGGCTGGGATCGGGGTGGTGGTTGGGGAAGTCGCCGTCCACCTTGGAGAAGATGTCGATGACCTCGCAGCCCAGCGCGCGCAGGATGGCCGGGGCCGAGGCGCCGGGGATGCCGTTGCCGCTGTCGACGACGATCTTCATCGGGCGGGCCAGCTTGCAGTCCTTGACGACGCGGGCCGTGTATTCGGGCACGATGTCCATCTGGCCCACGCGGCCCTTGCCGGTGGCGTAGTCCTCGGCCTCGATGCGGCGCTTCAGGCCCTGGATCTGCTCGCCGTAGACGGCGGCACCCTTGAGCACCATCTTGAAGCCGTTGTAGTCTTTCGGGTTGTGGCTGCCCGTGACCATGATGCCGGAGTTGCAGCCATGCTTGCCGCGGGTGGCGGCGACGTAGTACAGCATCGGCGTCGTCACGGCGCCGATGTCGACGACGTCGAGGCCCGTGGATGCGATGCCACGGATCAGCGCGGCGACGAGGCCCGGGCCCGACAGGCGCCCGTCACGGCCCACGGCCACGGCCTTCTCGCCCAGCGCCTTGGCCTCGGTGCCGAAGGACTTGCCCAGATGTTCGGCGAGCGCCTCGTCCAAGGTCGTGCCGACGACGCCGCGGATGTCATAGGCCTTGAAGATGGATGCGTTGACCTGCATGAATTCCCTCTTGAATACTGGGTTTTGAAATCGCGGCGGATTGTAGGCACGGGGTGTGACTTGCCATCCATCGCGCCGGCTGTCGATCCGTCACTCATGCAAGGGGCATGCCGCCGGGGCTTTCTACACTCGCGGCCCATGACGATGAGGTTTTCCGAGGAGTTCGCGCAGGCGCTGCGCCACCAGCGCACGCTGATGAAGCACCGGCCCGACCGGATGCGCATCCGGCTGCTGATCTACCTGATGTGGCTGCTCGGCTTCGGTCTGTTCTTTGCCGTCATCCATGGCGTGCAGGGCCGGCAGCTGGGCACGGCGCGCTGGTGGCTGCACGATGTCCCGGGCCATGTCTTCGTCAGCGCCTGCGTGACGGGCTGCTTCTTCGCGATCTTCCGCGGCTTCGAGAAGCTGGCGCCGCAGCGCTGGATCGACACCATCGTCGGCTGGCAGGACTGGCGCTCCGGCCTGTTCTACACGGGGCTGTCGGTGCTCTGCTCGGCCATCGGCGTCACCCTCGGCCTGGCGATGGTGGACACGCTGTGGTTCGCGCAGGGCTGGCGGCGGGCCTTGCTGCAGCCGGCCTTCTGGGGCCAGTTCCTGGGCATCTCGGCGCTCGTGTCCGTCGTCGTCGGCGTGCGTTACCGCGCGCGCTGGAAGCAGGAGCAGCTGCAGGCCCGCGTCACCGAGGCCCAGCTGCGGCTGCTGCAGGGGCAGATCGAGCCGCATTTCCTGTTCAACACGCTGGCCAATGTGCAGAGCCTCATCGATTTCGACCCCGAGCGCGCCAAGCTGATGCTGGAGCGCTTCACCGACTACCTGCGCGCCAGCCTGGGCCAGCTGCGCGGCGAGGCGACGACGCTGGCCCAGGAGTTCGCCATGCTGGAGGCCTACCTGGGCCTCATGCAGTTGCGCATGGGCGAGCGGCTGCGCGTGCGGCTGTCGCTGCCCGACGAGCTGGCCGGCGTCGAGCTGCCGCCGCTGCTGCTGCAGCCGCTGGTGGAGAACGCCATCCACCACGGGCTGGAGCCCAAGATCGGCGGCGGCGAGATCGTCGTCAGCGCGCGGCGCGGGCCGCAGGCGCTGGTCATCGACGTCGAGGACGACGGCCAGGGGCTGGACGGCCAGCGATCCGGCGGCCAGCGCCGCGCCGGCAACGGCGTCGCGCTGGCCAACATCCGCTCCCGCCTGGCCGCCCGCTGGGGCGTCTTCGCGACGCTGGAACTGCAGCCGCGCGACGGCGGCGGCACGCGCGCCCGACTCCAACTTCCCTTGAACAGCCTGCCGACATGACCACCGCCCTCATCGCCGACGACGAACCCCACCTCGCCCAGTACCTCAAGGCCCAGCTTGCGCAGGCCTGGCCGGAGCTGCAGATCGTCAAGGTCGCGGCGCACGGCGTCGAGGCCGCGCAGGCCATTGCCGCACTGCAGCCCGACGTCGCCTTCCTGGACATCCAGATGCCCGGCCTGACCGGGCTGGAGGTGGCCCAGGGCGTGGAGGGCCCGACGCGGGTCGTCTTCGTGACGGCCTATGACCAGTACGCGGTCGACGCCTTCGAGGCCCGCGCGGTGGACTACCTGCTCAAGCCGCTGAAGGCCGAGCGGCTCGCGGCCTGCGTGGCACGGCTGCGCGCGGCGCCCGCCCAGGGCGACGGCGCGCTGGCCGAAACGCTGAAGCGCCTGCTGCCCACCGCGCCGGCCGCGGCACGGCTGCGCTACATCCGCGCCGCGCAGGGCGAGCTGATGCACCAGGTGCCGGTGGAGGACGTGCTGTTCTTCCACGCCGACGACAAGTACACCATCGTGCAGACCGCCACGGCAGAGCACCTCATCCGCACGCCCATCTTCGAGCTCGCCGGCCAGCTGGACCCCGACCGCTTCTGGCAGATCCACCGCTCCACCATCGTCAACCTGGACCATCTCGCCGGCACGCGGCGCGACGACCAGAGCCGGCTGTTCGTGCGCGTGCGCGGCCGCGACCGTGAACTGCCCGTCAGCCGGGCCTACGTGCACCTGTTCAAGGCGATGTAGAGGCCCCGCCGTGCGGCTAGAGTCGGGCCTCGCCTTGCATTGCCGCTCATGCTGTCACGTCGCGCCGTTCCCCTGACTCTGGCCAGCCTGCTCTCGGGCCTGGGCGGCACCGCGCGGGCCGGCGCCGCGGTCTGGGTGGGCCACGACATCCCGCCCTATCTGTCGCGCGGCGCCAAGGGGCCCGAGGGCTATGCCTTCCAGCTGTTCCAGCGGGTCTTCAAGCAGGCCCAGCTGGAGGTCGTGCTGCACATCTACCCCTGGGCGCGGGCCTGGCGCATGCTGCAGGTCGGCCAGGCGGAGGGCGCGCTCGTCGTGACGCGCTCACCCGACCGCGAGGCGCAGTTCCGTTGGCTGTTCCCCGTGGGGCGCTTCCGCTTCGCGGTGTTCACGCGGCCGGCGCTCGGGCCGGTGGCCGGGGAGCTGTCGGCGCTGAAGGCGCTGCGCATCGGCGCGCTGCGGGCGTCGGTGGGGCGCAGCCTACTGGAGCCGGCCGGCGTCACCCAGGTCGTCGAGGGCAAGGACTTCGTCGAACTGCTGGCCCTGCTGGAGCGCGGCATCGTCGACGCGGTCCTCGGGCCGGAGCCGGTGCTGCGAGCGATGGACGCCCGGCCCGGCGGCGAGGGCCTGCGCATCACGCCCGTGAACCAGGGCTTCGACTTCTACGCCGCGGCCGGGTCGTCCATGAGCGAGGACCGCGTGCGCCGCGTCGTCGCGGCCTACCAGCATCTCGTGGACAGCGGCGTCGTCGCCCAGCTCCGCAAGAGCCACCCCGAGGCGATGTTCGCCGACTAGAACCCGCCGACCGGCCCCAGGGGCATGTCCGGAAACTGCCAGTCCCTGGCAGGAGCGCCGCCTAGACTGGCCGCATGTTGACCGACCCCCTGCCTCCCGACGCCGCCTACGCCGCGCTGCAGGCGCATGACGCGCGCTTCGACGGGCGGCTCTACGTGGGCGTCACGTCCACCGGCATCTATTGCCGCCCCGTCTGCCGCGTGCGCCTGCCGCGGCGCGAGAACTGCCGCTTCTTCTCGACGGCGGCCCAGGCCGAGGCCGAGCGCTTTCGCCCCTGCATGAAGTGCCGGCCTGAGCTGGCGCCGCGCGCGCTGCCGTGGACGACGATGGACGCGTCGCGCACGCTGGCCGCGCAGGCCGCGGCGTGGCTGGACGCCTGCGACGACGCCGAGGCCAGCGTCGAGGGCCTGGCCGCCCACCTGGGCATCACGAGCCGCCACCTGCGCCGCATCTTCCTGGCCGAGCATGGCGTGTCGCCGCTGCAGTACCTGCAGACGCGCCGGCTGCTGCTGGCCAAGGCCTTGCTGACCGACAGCGCGCTGCCGGTCCAGGACGTCGCCTACGCCGCTGGCTTCGCGAGCCTGCGGCGCTTCAACGCGGCCTTCCTGGAGCACTACCGGATGCAGCCCACGGCGCTGCGCCGCGCCGGGCGCGAAGGCAGCGGCCACGCGCCCACGTCGCGGCTGCGGCTGGGCTACCGGGAGCCCTACGACGTCGCCGGCGTGCTGGCCTTCCTGGCGCCGCGTGCCGTCGCCGGCGTCGAGCGGGTGGAGGCCGGCGCCATCACGCGCTCGCTGGCGCTGACGCACGCCGGCCAGCGCCACGCCGGCTGGCTGCGCGTGGGCTTCCAGCGGCCGGGCGAGGTGGCCGTGGAGCTGTCGCCCACGCTGTGGCCGGCGGTGGGCTCGCTGCTGCCGCTGTTGCGCCGCTGGCTGGACCTGGACGCCGATCCCGACGCCATCGCCGCCGCGCTGGGGGACACCGGCGTGCCGGGCCAGCGCCTGCCGGGCTGCCTGGACCGCTTCGAGCTGACCGTGCGTGCCGTGCTGGGCCAGCAGGTCACCGTGGCCGCCGCGCGCACGCTGGCGGGCCGCTTCGTCGAGCGCTTCGGCGAGCCACTGGCCGACGCGCCTGACGGCTGCCAGCGCCTGTTCCCGACGCCCGAGCGCATCGCCGCCGCGACACGCGACGACATCGCGTCGCTGGGCATCATCGGCCGCCGTGCCGACAGCCTCATCGCGCTGGCGCAGGCCTGGCCGGCGCTCGCGTTCGCGCGCCGCGAGGGCTCGCCTGAGGCCGCCGCGGCCGAGCTGACGCAGATCCCCGGCATCGGCCCCTGGACGGCCGGCTACATGCTGATGCGCGGCTGGAGCTGGCCCGACGCCTTCCCGCCCGGCGACGTCGTGCTGCGCAAGGCGCTCAGCGGCGACGGCCCGCCGGTGTCGCCCAAGGCCTACCTCGACGCCGCCGAGCGCTACCGCCCCTTCCGCAGCTACGCCGTGCTGCACCTCTGGAGACATGCATGACCCACCACATCCTGCAACGCCGCATCGACACGCCGCTGGGCCCGCTGACGGCCGCCCGCAGCGCCGCCGGCCTGTCGGGCCTGTGGTTCGACGGCCAGAAACACCACCCCGGCCCGCTGGCCGTGCCCGAGGACGATGGCCGCGACCCGGTGCTGACGGCCACCGCCACGGCGCTGGCGGCCTATTTCAGCGGCCAGCCGTTCACGCTGCCGCCGCTGGACCCGGCCGGCACGGCCTTCCAGCGCGAAGTCTGGCGGGCGTTGCTGGACATCCCGCCCGGCGCGCCGGACACCTACGGACGGCTGGCGCAGCGGCTGGGCCGCGCCAGCGCCGCCCGCGCGCTGGGCGCCGCCGTGGGCCGCAACCCGATCTCGGTGCTGGTGCCCTGCCACCGCGTCGTCGGCGCCGATGGCTCGCTGACCGGCTATGCCGGCGGGCTGGCGCGCAAGCAGGCCTTGCTGAGCCTGGAGGCGACTGTCGAGGTGATGACCGCATGAAGCCGTTCGACCTCGGCGAGCTGGTGCTGCTCGCGGCGCTGTGGGGCGCGTCCTTCCTGTTCATGCGCCTGGGCGCGCACGAGTTCGGGCCCGTCGCGCTGGCCTTCGTGCGCGTCGGGCTGGCCAGCGCCATGCTGATCCCGCTGTTGGCATCGCGCGGCCAGCTGGCCGAACTGCGCACGCACTGGAAGGGCCTACTGCTGGTCGGCGCGCTGAACAGCGCCATCCCGTTCGCGTTGTTCTCCTTCGCGGCGCTGTCCATCACGCCGGGCTGTCCAGCATCGTCAACGCGACGACGCCGCTGTGGACGGCCGTCGTCGCCTTCGTCTGGCTGCGCCAGGGCCTCACGCCGTGGCGCGCGCTGGGCCTGGTCATCGGTTTTGCCGGCGTGGCCTTCCTGGCCTGGGACAAGGCCAGTTTCAAGCCAGGTGCCGACCATTCCGGCTTTTTCGCCGTGCTGGCCTGCGCGGGCGCCACGCTCTGCTACGGCGTGGCCGCCAATGCCACCAGGCGCTACCTGTCCGGCGTCTCGCCGCTGGCCGTGGCCACCGGCAGCCAGTTCTCGGCCGCGCTGATGCTGGCGCTGCCGGCCGCGTGGCTGTGGCCCGCGGCGCTGCCGGGCGCCACCGCGTGGGGCGCGGCGCTGGCGCTGGCGGGGCTGTGCACGGCGCTGGCCTACATCATGTACTTCCGCCTGATGAGCCGCGTGGGGCCGACGAACGCGGTGTCCGTCACTTTCCTGATCCCGGTGTTCGCCATGCTGTGGGGCGCGCTGTTCCTCGGCGAGGCCGTCACGGCGCAGATGGTGGCGGGCGGCGCCATCGTGCTGGTGGGCATCGCGCTGGCGCTGGGGCTGGTGGGGCCGAAAACGCGTTGATGCCCGCGTGGATGCCCGCGGGGAAGGGCGGCGGCGGCAAGCCGTGGTAGCGTGCGGCCACAACGATTGGTAGCGCTACCGTTTGGCGCAGATGGAGACCGCATGACTTCCCCGAACTCTTCCCGTTCGCCGTTGGCGACCCTGGGCCGCTGGGCCGCCGCTGTGGGCCTGCTGGCCCTGCAGGCCGCGGCCCCGGCCTGGGCGCAGCCGTCCGGCGGCCCCTACGGCCCCGTGCCGCAGCGCTACGCGGTGCCCAAGGCGGCGCACGTCTACTTCGTCGCGCCCGACGGCAAGGCCGACTCGGCTGGCGCATCGATCAGCGAGCCCACGACGATCGAGTCCGCCATCGCCCGCGTCGTCACCGGCGACGCCATCGTCATGCGCGGCGGCACCTACCGCACCGGCGGCCTGCAGCTGAACCAGGGCATCACGATCCAGCCCTACCTGGACGAGGTGCCGGTGCTCAAGGGCACGCGCGTCGCGGGCGAGTGGCAGGCGCTGCCCAACAACGTCTGGCGCACGACCTGGGCCACGCTGTTCCCCGCGGCGCCGCTGGGCTGGTGGCATGCCGACCGCGAGGCCATGCTGACGCCGCTGCACCGCTTCAACAACGACATGGTGTTCATCGACGGCGAGGCGCTGCAGTCCGCCGGCTGGCCCGGTGAGGTGACGGCGAAGAGCTACTACATCGACTACGCCAAGGGCCATGTCTACATCGGCGCCAACCCCGCCGGCCGGCTCGTGGAGATCACGGCGCATGACGTCGCGCTGCACCGCCCGTCGCGCGAGGTGCACGGCAAGGCGTCCGACCGCCTCGGCCCGCAGATCCGCGGCATCACGTTCACGCAGTACGCCTATCGGGCCATCGACATCGAGGGCAAGAAGCCCGCGACCAAGGTGTCCGAGGAGCCCACCGACGATCCCGTCGGCCCGTCGCCCGAGAGCGAGCACGGCAAGGAGGTCGTCGGCACGCTGCTGGAGAACGTCACCATCACGCACTGCTCGCGCGTGGCCGGCTTCTTCCGCGGCGACAAGCTCGTCATCCGCAACTCGCTGATCAGCGACACCAGCACCGAGGGCATCTACGTCATCGGCTCGTCCGACGTGCTGCTGGAGCGCAACCTGATCCGCCGCAACAACGTGGAGCGGCTGACGGGCTACTACCCGGCCGCCGTGAAGATCTTCAACCAGTCGCACCGCGTCGTCGTGCGCGACAACCTCGTCATCGAGCAGCCGTATTCCAACGGCGTCTGGTGGGACGTCGGCAACAAGGATGGTGTCTTCGTCAACAACCATGTCGAAGGCACGATGGCCGGGGTCTTCTTCGAGATCTCCAAGGGCCTGACCGTGGCGGGCAATGTGTTCGTCAACAACCAGCAGGGCGCGCGCATTCTGAACAGCTCGGGCGCGAAGCTGCACCACAACACCTTCGTGAATTCGCCCGTGCTCATCGACCGCAACGAGCGCAGCGCGCAGGGCGACCACTTTGGCTGGCACCCGCAGACCGGGCCGGACGTCCACGAACGCGTGGGCCATGTGTTCGAAGGCAACCTGCTGGTGGCCGACGCCGGCGTGAAAGGCCCGCTGCTGCGCTTCGAGCAGGCGCCGGTCACCTGCGGCAAGGTCACCGCGCCGATCACGACGCGTGTCGACGGCAACGTCTACATCCGCCCCGCGGGCAGCCAGCCGCTGGTGAGCTGGGCACCCGTTCCCGGCACGCCGTGCCAGCAGAATTTCGCGACGCTGGATGAGTTCCGCCAGGCCGTGCCGGGCGTGGAAGCCAAGGGCAGGGCGCTCGCCACGCCCGACGGCGCGGTGTTCAGCAGCCCCGAGCTGCGCCGCTTCGAGCTGGCCCGCGTGCCGGACGGCGTGCAGCCGCTGCCGGTGCCGGCCGACGTGCGCAAGCTGCTGGGCTGGGCCGGCGCCACGCACCTGCCCGGCGCGCTGCCAGCCCAGTCGCGTTGAAGCGCTGAAGCGCCGGCGCGCTACTTCGGCGCGGGGGCGGCCGCGCCGTCCAGCCGGATCACGCGCCGCGAGCGGCTCTCGGTGTCGCTCAGCGACTCGCTGACCAGCCGGTTGTGCTGCTCCCAGTCCTCCGCGCTGCGGATGATGCTGGGCTTGATCAGCACCACCAGCTCGCGCTTGCGGCCGTTGTTGGCGCGGTTGCCGAACAGCAGCGACGTGATGGGATTGCTGTCCGCGCCTGGCAGGCCGGAGCCGCGGCGCGTCGCCTCCATCTGCATCAGCCCGCCGATGGCGACGATGTGGCCGTCGGGGATGCGCACCACCGTGTCGGTCTCGTTGATGCTGGCGCTGGCCAGCGGCAGGCGGAAATTGCCCACCTCGCCCAGGTCCACCTGCTTGACCTTCTCGGTCACGTTGGACACGGATGGGTGGATGTGCAGCGTGATCGTGTCGGCTGCATCGATCTGCGGCGTCACGTCCAGCGCGATGCCGCTGAAGAACGGCGTCAGCGTCAGCGTCGGGATCTGGTTGGTCGTCGTGCCCGTGTTGCCGGTCGTCGTGCCGCTGTTGCTGCCGCTGATGCCGGTGATGAAGTAGTCGTCGGTGCCGACCTTGAGCACGGCCTTCTGGTTGTTCAGCGTCGCGATGCGCGGGCTGGACAGGATCTGCGTGTCGCCGTGGCTCTCGATGAAGCTCAGCAGCGCTTGGAAACCGCCGCGCGCCAGCGCCAGGCCGAACGTGCCGCCACCGGCCGACGGCAGCGGGATGAGGTCGGGCCAGCTGGGGCTTTGCGTGCCGGTGGACAGCGTGGGCAGCCCGCGCGTGTTGCTGACCAGCGGGTTGATGATGCCGTTGACACCGCTCGGGATGGACGGGTTGGCGCTGGTCTGGCCGATGGCGCCGCGGTCGCCCACGCGCGACCAGTCGATGCCGCTTTGGTAGCCCTCGCGCAGCTCCACCTCGACGATCTTGGCTTCCAGCATGACCTGGCGCTCCACCGCCACGCGCGTGGCCTTCAGCCAGGCCTCCACGTGGCGCAGTTCCTCGGGCATGGCGCGCACGGCGAGCGTGCCGGTCTGCGGGCTGGTGATGACGGTGCGGCCCTCGCCGCCGCCCACCAGCGCGCGCAGCGCGGCGGCCGTCTCGGCCCAGAAGTCGCTCGTGACCTTGGTGCTGAGCTGGCTGCTCTCCTGCTGCTGCACGGTGGTCGTCGTGCCGGACGTGCCCGTGCTGCCGGCACTGCCGCTGCCCTGGCTGTTGGCGGGCGCGGCGCCGGAGCTGACGCGCACCTCGCTGCGGCCGCTGCGCTGCAGCGCCAGCGCGTTGATGGAGAACACGCGCGTCTGCAGCGTGGGCGGGAAGACGGTGATGCGGCGGCCGTCGATGGCGTAGTCGAAGCCGTAGACCTCGCGAATCGCGTCCAGCGACTCGCGCAGCGTGACGCCCTTCAGCGTGACCGACAGCGTGCCCGTCACGGCCGGGTGCACCAGCATGCTGTAGCGCGTGTCCGTCACCAGCGACAGGAACACGTCGCGCGCCGGCGCGCCGTTGACGATGAGGTCGAAGCGCGGCTCTGGCGGCAGTGCCGGTGCGGGCGGCGGCACGGGCGTGGCCTGCACCTCGGGCGCCGTGGCGGCCGGGGCCGCGGGGCCGGGCGTGGCCGGGCGCTGCGCCTGCAGCTCCTCGCGCAGCGACTGGCTGGGCTGGGCCACGCGCAGCGGCTTGTCGGCGCAGCCGGCCAGCAGCGCGACGGCCGCGCTGAGCAGCAGCAGACGGGGACGACGGGGGGCCTTCATGGCTGCTTCTCCTTGGTTTTTCTGGCGGCCGGCGGCGGCGCGGGCGGGCGCTTCTCGACGCCGCCATACAGCGGCTCGCGCCGCACCTGGCCGGCCTCGCGCAGCCACACGGCCTGCTCGCTGATGCGCTCGATGCGCGCGCCGTCCAGCTGCTCGCCGACGCCGTAGCGGCGCCCGCGCTGCACGACGTAGGCGCGGCCGTTGGTGAACACGACGTGGCGGATGCCTTCGCGGGCCGGCTCGGCGGCCGACGCGGGCGATGACGCCGCCTGCGCCGCGGCCAGCGCGCTGCGCAGCGCGGGCGGCAGCAGCGTGGGGTCGCGGGCGGTGTCCTGGGCGAGTGCCGCGGACGACGCGGCCGCGGCCAGCAGCAGGGCGATGGGCTTCATGACGGCACCTTCAGCAGGAAGAGCTGGGCGCGCAGGCGCGGCGGCTCGCCGGCGCTGCCGGCGTTCAGGTGCATCTCGCCCCAGCGCAGCGCGGGCAGCTCACGCTCCAGTGCCTGCAGGTAGCGCTGCACCTCGCGGTAGCCGCCTTGCACCTGCAGCTCCACGCCCTGCCAGCGCACGCCCGGCACGGCCGCGGGCGCCGACGCCGCGGGCTGCACGGCGAGGGGCGGTTCGTCCAGCAGCACCAGCCGCTCCAGCACCAGGCCGGGCTGCTGGGACAGCAGCCGCTGCAGCACGGCGGACAGGCTTTCGCCGGCGCCCGAGCCGAGCTGGCGCAGCTGGGCGTCGAGCTGCGCGCGCTCCGCCTGGGCGGCTTGCAGCTGCGCGCGCAACGCCGCGGTGGGGTCGCTGGCGTCCTGGCTGGCCGCGACGAACTGGGCCCGCAGCTGGGCGAGCTCGGCCTGCTGGCCGGCCAGCGCGTCGGTCCGCAGCCGCGCGCGTGCGGCCAGGGGGCTGAGCACCAGCGTGTCGAACAGCGCCGCGAGCACGGCTACGATGCCAAGGAACAGGATGGCGCGCTCGCGCAGGCTCAGCGCGTCGATGCGCCGGGCCTGGCGCTCCCAGCGCGCGCGCAGCGGCGCGAGGCTGATCGGCTTCATCGCGAGGCCCCCGAGGCGCTGGCCGGTGGCCTAGCGGGCGTCGTGACCGCCCGGAACCCCCACACCGGCACGCCCAGCTGCGCCAGCGGGCTGGTGCGCTCCAGCAGCGGGCTGCCGCCGTCATGGCCCGGCGCGCCCGCACGCTCGACGTGCAGCGACGAGAGATCCTGCCCGGACAGCAGCGGATGCGCGGCGAGCTGGTCCAGCCAGGGCCGCAGCGGTGCGGTGTCCAGGGTGCCTCCCACCAGCTCGACGCGGCCGGGCGCGTGGTGCAGTTCGGTCAACCAGGCGGCCTGCGGCAGGCTGCGGGCAACCAGCGCGAGCAGGTCGGAATGCCGCTGCCCCAGGCCGCCGCCCATCGCCTGCAGCAGCGCGCGGCGGTCGGCGTTGCCGGCGGCCAGCGGCAGCAACTGCTGCTGTACCGCGGCGGCGCTTTGCGGGGGCGGCAGCGCCGCGCGCGCCACGGTGAGCTGCTGGCGCTCGGCGGCGATGCGATCGAGCTGGGCCTGGTAATCGGCCGCGGCCTGGCGTTCGCGCTGCTGCAGCCACAGCGCGGCCACCGCGCCGGCGGCCACCAGCAGCCCGGTGGCCTGCAGCAGCGTCAGCGCGGAGAAGTAGCGCCGCGGCTTCAGCAGGATGGGGGTGAGGAGGTTGATCTGCTGGGCCATCAGCGCCTGCCCGGCCGCCCGAAAGGCGCTGGCGCCCCCTCGGGGGGCAGTGAACGAAGTGAACGTGGGGGCTGGACGATCAGCCTGCCCGGCCGCCCGAAAGGCGCTGACGCCCCCTTGGGGGGCAGTGAACGGAGTGAACGTGGGGGCTGGACGATCAGCCTGCCCGGCCGCCCGAAAGGCGCTGGCGCCCCCTCGGGGGGCAGTGAACGGAGTGAACGTGGGGGCTGCATGGTCAGAGCTTCTTCGTCTCGGTGCGCAGCGCGGCGCCCAGCAGGGGCAGGCAGGCGGCCAGCGCGGCGGCCGGCTCGCCTTCGGGCGGCGGCGCGTCGGGCGCGAACGCGGCCAGCGGGTCCAGCGCCAGCGTGCGCTGGCCCAGCTCGCGCTGGATCAGGGCGGCCACCTCGGCGCCGTGGTCGGTGGTGACGACGTAGAGCCGGGCCAGCGGCAGGTCGGGCCAACTGCGCTCCCAGACGTCGATGGAGCGCTGCAGCTCGACCACCAGCGGCGACTCTTGCGCCGGGCCGGCGTCGAAGGCGCCGCCGGGCTGGTACTCGAAGCCCAGCGGCAGGTCGGCCGCCGGTGCCTCCGCCTGCTCGCCGCGCGCCCGCGCCAGCAGGCCAGCGTCGCCCTCCAGGCGGCGCGTGTAGAACAGCTCGTCGCCCGCGCACACCACCAGCAGGCAGTGGCGCTCGTCGATCAGCACGGCGGCGCAGGCGCGCGCGGCGAGGTCGTCGGCGCGCGCGCGGGCGGCCAGCAGGTTGCGCAGCGCCGTCTCCCAGATGTCGACGATGCCGACCCGCTCATGGATGGCGGCGGCACCGTCGGTGAGCGACTTGATGGCGCTGTTGCGCGCGGCGACGACGAACAGCTGGCGGGCGCTGGCGGTGTTGGGCCGGTCGACGTCGCCGCCCACGTGCATCACGTCCAGCGTCAGCTCGGCGATGTTCACGTCCACCAGCTCCTTGATCTGCCAGCGGGCGGCGGATTTGAGTTCCTCCTGCGGCACGTTGGGCGTGTCGACCTTGAGGATCTGGTAGTCGGCCGGGTCCAGCAGCGCGATGGCCTCGCCGGCGGGGACGGGTCTTGCCTCGGGCAGCAGGCCCCAGCGCAGCAGCCGGGCCGGCTGTTCGCCCGGCGGCCCGTCGGTGAGGACGAAGGCGTGCTGGCCATCGACGCGGCGCAGCAGCAGGCGCTGGGCGCTGCGACGGGCGGACCAGGGAAAGCGCATCAATAGTTCTCCCGCTGGAACACCACGCCGTCGCTGCCGCGGTACAGCCCCCAGGTGGCCCGGGCGCTGGGGTCGCTGCTGGCGGCGGCGCCGCACCAGGCGCCGCGCAGGCCGGCGAGATTGGCGCCGGCGCTGGCGGCCACCGTGGGCGCCCAGGCCGAGGCCGTCTTGAGGCAGGAGCTGTCGGCGGCCGTGCTGCCCAGCGCGATGGCGACGTCCAGGCTGCCCAGCTTGCCGCCGCTGGGCGCCGGCAGCGTGAGGAAGGTGGGCTGGGTGGGGTTGACGGTCACCGTGGCCGGGTTGAACACCGCATCCGCCGCCGCGAGGGTGGTGAGCGTCTTGCGGAGGTTGCCGAAGCTGAGATTGGCGGCGGTCACGCGGGTGCAGGCATCCAGGTCGTTGGTCTTGAAGGCGGCGGTGGCACTGTCCCAGTATTGGGCCGTCAGCGGCAGCCTGAGCGCCCGGTTGGCGGCGCCCAGTGCATTTTGGAGGCGCAAGCGGCCCCATCGCAGGGGGATTTGCCCGACCACCACGTTGGCGCGGTCGGCGCCCGCGACGGCGTCGGTGTCGAGGTCAAACGTGGCCATGCCCGCGCCGTCGGCATCGACTGGCGCGATGCCGAACTTCGTGTTGGCGAAGGGGCCATCCGGCGCGGCGGCGCGCAGCGCGGCGGCGGTGACCGTCACGGTGGCCTTGCCGGCCGCGGGGTCGCCAACGTCCGGCCACGCACCGGCCACCCCCGCCACGCTGATGCGCGCCGCTGCCAGCCGTGTCGTCACGCCGCCGGTGGTGTCCACGCCGGCGAGGTTGAAGTTGACGGTGGCCAGGTTCATGCGGGCGTAGCTGGTGCCGGCGTAGTTCCTCGTCACCTCGCCTTGGGCGTTGACGGCGGTGAGGTCGAACTTGAGCGCGAAGTTCTCGTCCAGGTAGGTGAAGACCGAGGCCGGGCTGCAGGCCTGCGCGCTGCGGTGCGCGGCGGACACCGGCGTCGCGGTGAAGCCGGCGGGCGTGAAGCGGCCGATGGTTTCGCTGGCGGCGCTGCCGGTGACGTCCCCCGCGCCCAGGTAGTCCGCGCCGGCCATGCTGCCCTTGAGCGTCATCAGGCCCACCTCCCGGTAGGCGAGGTTGGTGACGCTGGCCACGCCGTTGCTGAAGGCGCTGCCGGCGACGGTGGCGTTGTCCAGCGCCCCGAGCGCGCCCCCGGCCGGGGCCACCAGCGCGGGCGTGAGAAGCACGCCTTGGGGGGCGGCCTCCTTGCCGAAGTTGGGCGTCGCCGCGCCGCCGGCGGTCAGCGCCGTGATGCGGGCGCTGAAGGGCTTGCCGGCCTGCACGAAGGCGCCTGGCGTGGCCGCCGTGCCGGGGTTGGCCCCGCCGGCGGGCGTGGTGATCTGCGTGACGGAGAAGCCGGCCGGCTTGGTGACGAAGGCGGTGTTGCCGGCCAGCGCCAGCACGTCGCCGCCGGTGGCGCCGGACGACGCGGTCGTGGTGAAGGTGGCGGCCAGCGTGGCCAGGCCCACATCGGAGAAGGTCAGCCTGAACGGGGCGTTGCCGTTGGCGTCGAAGCTCATGGGCACGTCCGCATACGCCAGCGGCGAGGCCGCGCTGTTGTTGCGCTTGATCGTCGTCGTGACCGAGCCGGTGGTTAGGCTCATCAGGTCGCTGGCGCTGCAGGTGGCCGGGTCGTTGCACCGGTAGGCCCACTTGATGGTGCGGTTGCCGGTCACGGCGGCCTCGCAGGCCTGCGTGGAGGCGCCCTTCTTGACAGCGCGCAGGTAGTAGGTGTTGACGGACGTCGTGCCGGCGGTCTGCGGCGCGATGGCGGCCTCGATGCCGCCGGCGCTGGAGGCGATCAGGAAGCCGGCCTGGTTGAAGGTCGTCACGCAGGCATCGGCGACGACGCAGTTGGCGCCGTTGAGGCAGCAGCGCCGCGGGTTGGCGGCCACGGTGGACTCGCCGCCCAGCGTCACGGTGACGTTGCTGTTGTCGGCGCCGCCGGGGTTGCTGAGCGTGGCGGTGGCCACGCCGCTGGAGAAGTTGATGACGGTGGGGCTGAGAGAGCCGCTGCTGGTGCTGAGCACGGCCGTGCCGTTGACGGAGGTTTCGACGCTGCAGGTGCCGGCGTTGCTGGAGCAGGCCTTGATGGTCACCGTCGTGGGCGCGCAGGTCAGGCTGCTGGCCGGCACGGACAGCTCGTAGTGGTCCAGCGGCGGCAGGCAGGTGCGCGTGATGGCGGCCATGTCGGCCGTCAGCTCCAGCGCGCTGATCTCGTAGTTGTAGACCCGCAGTTCGTCGATCAGGCCGTTGGCCGAGTTCAGCGTGCCGTTGGTGGGTGCGGGGCTGCCGCGGTTGTCGCCGACGAACAGCGTGCCGATGCTGTTGTCGAGGCTGCCGGTGGTGGTGCCGGTCGTGGCGGCGACCTGGCTGCCGTTGATGTAGATGCGGATGACGCTCTGGCTGGTGCCGGCGGCGAGCTTCCAGGTGATGGCGATGTGGCGCCAGTTGCCGCCGGTGACCGACTGCGCCGGCGTCACGGCCGACAGCAGCGTGCCGTTGCCGTCGGCCAGCGTGAAGCGCAGCGAGCCGTCGGCCTGGCGCACGAGGAAGAAGGGCCTGGCGGTCGACGTCGTGGCGTCCAGCAGCATGGCGGCGGCGACGTTCCAGGCCGTGTTGCCGGCGTACCAGAGCGTCACCGCGCCCTTGTCACCGATGCCGGAGTTGACGTCGAGCAGCGTGTCCACGGCATCGCTGGTCGCGTTGGTGTTCGCCGGGATGCTGAGCGAGCGGCAAACCCGCGCCGTCGCCGACGTGGCGGCACTGCCCACGCGCACGCCGTTGTTGCTGTTGCCGCTGCTGTCGGCCACCTCGCCGACGCGGCCGCTGTAGTTCCACTCGTCGAAGCGGTACTCGGCGCGGCGGGTGGGCGTGCCGCTGGGCACGAACCAGCGGATGGCGCTGCCGTTGGCGTTGTAGCCGCTGTTGTAGCTGTACTGCGTGAAGTCGTTGCTGTCGATCTGCACGCCGATGGTGGCCGCGGAACCGGTGGCGTTGGCGTTGCCGTACTGGAACTTGAACTCGCCGTTCACACCGCTGGCGCTCTCGTACAGGATGATCTGGAAGGTATAGGGCGTGCTGGTGTTGTACTGGTAGACGCCGTTCCACGACACGACCACGTAGCGGTTGGGCGCGCTGCCCTTTTGCTCCCAGGTCACGCCGCCGCTGCCCGCGCGGCCGGGGTCCAGGTCGGTCCAGTAGGCCAGGATGACGTTGGTGGTGGCCGCCACCACGCAGCCGCTGCCGCCGGCCGCGGGCGTGCCGGCCGGCAGGGCCGTGTTGGTGAAGCTGCGGTGGAAGCCGGTGTCGCTGCCGAACTGCAGGCCGCCGTTGGTCAGCACCCGCACGGTGGTGTAGTCCACGCCGGCGAAGCGGAACTTGAAACCGCCGGTGAAGGCGATGGTGGCCTTGTCGTCGTCGTTGGGGTAGCTGGTGCAGCTGCGGTCCCAGGTCAGCGTGTTGGCGGCCGTCTCCCAGGCGAAGCTGTCACTGCGGAAGGTGTAGCTGGAGGCGGCCTGCGCCCGCGCGCCGAGCAGCGCGAGCATCAGCAGCACGAGTGCCAGGCGCAGCCACTTCATGGCACCACCACCGGGATGCTGAGCGTGCGGCTGACCTGGCGCTCGACGTAGGCCGGCTCGCCGCTGGCGGCATTGGGGCAGGCGCCGGCGGCCGGGATGTTGCACGCCGTGGCGACGAGGGCATAGAAGGCCAGGCCGGTGTCCCCGTCGACCACGTTGCCGGCCGACGGCGTGCGCACGCAGCCGACGGTGACGGTGTAGCCCGCGAGGCCGTCGGCCAGCGCGATGCTCTTGCTGGCGAAGCAGGCCGGCTGGCCGCCGGCGCGCAGCACCTGGTAGCTGCCCCATTCCAGCCCGGTCAGCGCCGCCTGGTAGGCCTTGGCCGCCGCCAGTTCGCCGGCGGAGCCCAGCTGCTGGCGCTGGCTCAGCGACGCCAGGCCTGCCCCGAGCGCCGCCAGCGCGACGAGGATGAAGAGCATGGACATCATCGTGAAGCCGCGCGCCCGGGTCATGGCAGGTTGTCCACGTGGACGGTCTGGTACAGCGACACGGTCTCGCCCTGGCTCTGCAGCGTCAGGCGCAGCGTGACCAGGGCGTAGCGCGCCGACACGGCCGCGGCGTCGAAGCTGAAGCTGCAGGCCGACACATTGCGGGCCAGCACGGCCGTGCTGCCGCCGGTTGGCGGCTCGGGCTGCGAGGCGACGAAGCCGTAGCCGCTGTGCCGCACCAGCTGGCCCGGCGTGGCGCCGAGGTCGCAGCGGTATGTCACCGGCGGCTCGATGGCGTAGACGCGGTAGGGCGGGGCCTGCAGCGCATTGGGCAGGCCGGCGTTGTTCATGGTCACGGCCGCCGCGCTGCCGGCCGGGCTGGTGGCCACGCGCACGTTGCTCTGCGTATAGGCGTCGGCATCGGGCGTGCCGGCGCCGAGGTTGTACCAGGCGAGCTGCTGGCTGGCGTGGCTGAGCGTGAGTGGCGGGCCGACGATGGAGAAGCTGTTGTCAGCCGTGCCGAACTGCAGCGGGTCGCCCGAGTTCACCGCGTAGCGCGCCGCGCCGCTGACGGGGATCAGCTCCAGGCTGCGGCCGCTGGCCGACACGCGGGCGCTGTTGGGCAGCGCCAGCGCCAGGTCGCGGGCGATGCGGCGCAGCGCGGTGTCGGCCTGGTCGCTGAGCTGGGCGCGGGCGGCGCTGTCGAAATAGGCGGTCGTGGCCGGCACGATGAACACCGACACCATGGCGATGACGACGCCGGTGATGGCGATGGTCATCACCGCCTCGATCAGGGTGAAGCCGCGCTCAGTCCGCCGCGTTGGGTGCATAGCGGGTGCGCCAGCCCTGCAGGCTGATGGCGTTCTCGGGCTTGTTGTCGGGGGCGGTGACGGTCACCGTGATCTTGAGCGCCTCGGTGGCGGGCACATTGTCCAGCGCCGCCGCGGCCACGCTGACCGAGGCCTTGTAGCCGGCCAGGCCCGCGACCGGCGTGTTGGTGATGTCGTTGATGCCGTCCATGGAGAAGCCGGCGTAGTCGTTGACGTTGTCCATCAGCGCCGCGCCGTAGCGCGTTTCGCCGGCCTCGGGGCCCAAGGCCTCGGGTGTGGTGCAGCCGGCGACGCTCGTCGCGGTGGTGGCGTTGGGGTCGTCCGGATCGCACCAGGTGAAGGGCATCAGCTGCACCTCGCGCAGCAGCGATTCGGCGATGGCCAGCTGCTGGCGGCGGATGGCGGGGTCGGCGCTGCCCGCGGTGGCGGTCGTGAAGACCCGCAGCATCGCCGCCAGCGCGATGCCGACGACGGCGATGAACAGCAGCAGCTCGATCAGCGTGAGGCCCTGGGCCCGGCGGGGGAGGTGCATGCGGGTCATGCTAGCCCAGGCAGCGTGCCGCCGAAGCGTCAAGGAAGGGCGTAGATCAGGCCCGTGTCCGTCTCGATGCGGTAGGCCTGGCTGTAGCTGCCGGAGGCGACCGTGACGGTCAGGCCGGCGGCCGTGCTGGTGGCGGTGGCGCCGCTGTTGGCGCTGTTGAACGTGACGGTGCGGCTGCCGCCTTCGGCGATGCAGGGCGAATCGGTGGCGGGGCAGGGCAGGCTGCCGAGGCTGGCGCCGCCCGCGTAGGCCCAGCTGACGCCGGTGCCGGTGATCGTGGCGACGATGGGCCGGCGCTGCTGCAGCGCCAGCCGCAGCATCGCGTGGTGGCGGGCGACGAGGTCGTCGCCAAACGAACGCAGCCGCCACAGCGTCGTGTCCACCACCTTCGGCAGGGCGAACACCGCCAGGGCGGCTGTGATCACGATGACGAGGATGAGCTCGATCAACGTGAAGCCACGCGAGGTGCGTGGCCAGGCCTCGCGCATCAGGAGATGCCGGTGGCCGTGAAGTTGGCGGTCTTGCCGTTGCCCGTCACGACGCAGTTGGTGATGGTGGCGTCCGCGGTGATGGGGCTGCCGGTCGCCGGCTCGGTGATCGTGTAGCCGCTGGGCAGGCCACCCTGCAGCGCGTTGGCGACGCTGGCGCAGGTGGTGATCGCCACGGTCTTGTTCGTGGAGGCGCTGCCGGTCTCGCCCTTGGCCTTGCGGCTGGCGTAGTTGATGGCCGAGGCGGAGCTCAGCGCGCCGGCCACGCCATTCACGGCGGCCTGCTTGGCGTCGTCGTCCACGCCGACGAACTTGGGCAGCGCGACGGCCGCCAGCACGCCCAGGATGACGATGACCATCACCAGTTCGATGAGCGTGAAGCCAGCTTGTTGAGACTTGTTCATGGAGGGGTCCTTCCTGCGCGGAGCGCGGTCATCCGGGAGTGCCTGGACTATCGGACAGCCGGCGGCGTTGCGGAAGTGAATTGCGCACGGCTGGCGAGCCGCCACCGCAACGCGACTGCAAATCGTTGCAAGCTTCACGGGCCGGCTGTGGCGTCAGCGCCCCATGGCCGCCTGG
This sequence comes from Roseateles sp., assembly GCA_041914785.1. Taxonomy (GTDB): domain Bacteria; phylum Pseudomonadota; class Gammaproteobacteria; order Burkholderiales; family Burkholderiaceae_C; genus Pelomonas. Next base: position 10,555 of record JAYSCT010000007.1, on the reverse strand, counting down.
CCGAGGTTCCACAGCGGCAGGAACACGCCCAGCGCCAGCACCAGCACCAGCGCGCCGATGATGGCCAGCAGGATGGGCTCGATGGCGGCGGACAGGCCCTTGATCGCGTAGTCGGTCTCGCGCTCGTACATCTGCGCGATCTCGGTCATCAGCGTGTCCAGCTCGCCGGTCTCCTCGCCCACCGCAATCATTTGCAGCACGATGGGCGTGAAGACGCCGGTGCCGGTCGCGCAGCGCGAGATGCTCTCGCCGCGCTCCACGCCGTCGCGCATCTGCTCGATGCGGGCGCCGATGTAGGCGTTGTCCACCGTCTGCGCCACCACCGTCATGGCCTGGCTGATGGGCACGCCCGAGCTGCTGGCCAGCGCGAAGCTGCGCGCGAAGCGGGCGAGGGTGGCCTTCAGCACGATGTCGCCGGCGATGGGCAGGCGCAGCTTGAAGCGGTCCCAGGCGTAGCGGCCGCCGGCCGTGGCGATCCAGTTGCGCCACGCGAACACCGCACCGATGGCGGCCGCCAGCACCAGCGGCCACCAGGTGACCGTCCAGCTTGAGAAGCCCAGCAGCACGCGGGTCATCAGCGGCAGCTCGGTCTTGAAGTGCGCGAAGACCTCGGCGAACTTGGGCAGCACGAAGAGGTTGATGATGACCAGCGCGATGGCCATCGCGATGATGACCATGCTGGGATAGCGCAGCGCCTGCTTGATGCGGGCGCGGATGTCCAGCTCGAACTCCAGGTGCTCGGACAGGCGCTGGAACACCTCGGTCAGCCGGCCCGTCAGCTCGCCCACGCGCGTCATCGCGATGTAGAAGGCGCTGAACACGGCCGGATGGCGGGCGAAGGCGGTGGCCAGCTCGCGGCCCTGGTCCAGGCTCGCGCGCACGTCCTGCAGCAGGCGGACAATGCCGGGGTGGCTGGTGGACGCCTCCAGCCCGGCCAGCGATCGCAGGATGGGCACGCCGGCCTTCTGCAGCGTGTAGAGCTGGCGGGTCAGCACCAGCGTGTCCTCGCCGGTGATGGGCCGGGCCAGCAGCGCCTGCAGCCAGCCGCCGCCGGTGGCCGCACTGACGGCGTCCTGCGTCGGCTCGATGCTGACCGGCACGACGCCACCGGCCATCAGCTGCGCGGCGACGGCGTCGCTGCTGACGGCATCGACGATGCCTTCGACCAGCTCGCCGCGGCCGTTGCGGCCCTTGAACGCGAAGTTGCTCATTCAGCGTCGACGCTGATGCGAACGGCTTCGGCGAGCGACGTCTTGCCCTCGCGCACCAGCGCCAGGCTGCGGTCGGCCAGCGTCTTGCCCTTCAGCGACCGGCGCGCCGCGGCCAGGAAGGCGCCGGCGTCGCTCTTCTGGATGGCCAGCGCCATGTCGGGGTCCAGCTCCAGCATCTCGTAGATGCCGCGCCGGCCCTGCGTGCCGGTGCCATGGCATTCCGCGCAGCCGCGGCCCTTGACGCTGGCCACCGGCGCCGGCGCCTCGCCGTTCAGCGACAGCACCTCGTTGACCCAGGCCTGTTCCTGTGGCGTCGCATGGTGCGGCTCGGCGCAGTGCTTGCAGACGCCGCGCAGCAGCCGTTGCGCCAACACCGCCTGCAGCGACGTGGCCACCATGAAGGGCGGCGCGCCCATGTCCAGCAGCCGGAACGGCGTGGAGACGGTGTCCTTGGTGTGCAGCGTGGACAGCAGCAGGTGGCCCGTGATGGCGGCGCGCAGGCCGATCTCGGCGGTCTCGGCGTCGCGCATCTCGCCGACGAGGATGACGTCGGGGTCCTGCCGCAGCGCGGCGCGCAGCACCTTGGCGAAGTCCAGGTCAATCTTGTCGTTGACCTGCACCTGCGTGAGGCCCGGCAGCCGGTACTCGATGGGGTCCTCGGCCGTGATGATTTTGAGCTTCTCGGCGTCCAGCTCGGCCAGCGCGGCGTACAACGTCGACGTCTTGCCGGAGCCGGTGGGGCCGGTGACGAGGATCATCCCGGAGTCGCGCGCCAGCAGCTCGCGGAAGCGCCTGAGCATGTCGTCGGGCATGCCGATCTGGTCCAGCCGGCGCAGCGCCGAGCCCTGGCCCAGCAGCCGCATGACGACCGACTCGCCGTACTGGCTGGGCATCGTGGACAGGCGCACGTCCAGCGTGCGGTCGGAGAGGCGCAGCGTGAAGCGGCCGTCCTGCGGCAGGCGCTTCTCGGAGATGTCCAGGCCGGCCATCAGCTTGAGCCGCTGCGCCAGCGCCGGTGCGATGCGCTTGTCGGCCTGCGTCAGCGTCTGCAACAGGCCGTCGACGCGGTTGCGGATCAGCAGCTCGCCTTCCTGCGGCTCGATGTGCACGTCGGACGCGCCGGCGCGCGTGGCGTCCTCGAACACGCTCTGCAGCAGCCGCACGACCGGCGCACCCTCCTGACCCACGCTGGCTTGCAGCGTGCCGAAGTCCACCGCGTCGCCGATGTCCTTCTCCAGCGCCTTGGCCAGGCCGGAGATCTCGTCGCTGCGGCGGTAGTGCTTGTCGAAGACGGCGGCGAGCTGGCTGTCGGCCACCACCGCCATGGCCAGGCGGCGCTTCAGGATCTTGGCCAGCTCGTCGAAGCCGAACAGGTCCAGCGGGTCGGCCATGGCCACCAGCAGCGTGTCGCCGCGCTCCTCCAGCACCAGCGCGCGGAAGCGCCGTGCTGGCGTCTCGGGCAGCAGCCGCACCAGCTCGGTCTTCAGCGGGAAGGTTTTCAGGTTGACGAACGGCGCGCGCAGCTGGCGGGCCAGCACGTGGGCCAGCGCCTCCTCGGTGATGAGGTTGGCCTCGATGAGCAGGCGGCCCAGCTTCTTGCCGGTGGCCCGCTGCAGCTCCAGCGCCTGCGTCAGCTGGTCGGCCGAGATCAGTTGCTGCTCGACGAGCACGTCGCCCAGGCGCAGCTTGGGGCGGGGGGCGGCAGCGGTTTCTTCGGTCATGTGTTGCTGGTGGCGTGGACTTCGGCGAGCGTCGTGATGCCCTGCAGCACCTTGACGATGCCGTCCTGGCGCAGCGAGCGCATGCCCTCGGCCAGCGCGGCGTTGAACAGCTCCTCGGCGCGGGCGCCCGTCTGCACCATGCGGCGCAGCGTCTTGGAGACGGTCAGCAGCTCGTGCAGGCCGGCGCGGCCCTTGAAGCCGCTGTGGCCACAGGCCGGGCAACCGGGGCTGTGGAACTTCATCAGCCGGCCGCCCTTGCCGTGCTGCGTCGCCCACTCGGCGGCCAGCGCGGCGCGGTCGGGGCGGGCATCGGCGGGGAAGACGTGCAGGTAGTCGTCCAGCAGCTCGCCCAGCTCGGCCTCGCCCAGCGGCTCGTGGGTCTGGCAGCTGGTGCAGGCGCGCCGCACCAGCCGCTGCGCCAGCACGGCCAGCAGCGAGTCGGCGAAGTTGAACGGGTCCATGCCCATGTCCAGCAGCCGCGTGATGGTCTCGGCGGCGCTGTTGGTGTGCAGCGTGGACAGCACCAGGTGGCCCGTCAGCGACGCCTCGATGGCGATCTCGGCGGTTTCCTGGTCGCGGATCTCGCCGACCATGATGACGTCGGGGTCGGCGCGCAGGAAGGCACGCAGCGCCTTCGCGAAGGTCCAGTCGATGCGCGGGTTGACCTGCACCTGGCGCAGCCCGGCCTGCGTGATCTCGATGGGGTCTTCGGCCGTCCAGATCTTGCGCTCGGCGGTGTTGATGTGGCTGAGCGCCGAGTGCAGCGTCGTCGTCTTGCCCGAGCCCGTGGGGCCCACGCACAGCACCATGCCGTAGGGGCGCGACACGGCCGTCTCCAGCGCCCGGCGGTTGGCCGGCGTGAGGCCGATGCGGTCCAGCGGGATGGGCCGGCTGGAGGCCAGCAGCCGCATGACGACGTCCTCTAGCCCGTTGTTGGTCGGGATGGTCGCCACGCGCAGCTCCAGCCGGTGCTGCGACGAGAAGCGCGCGAAGTTGATCTTTCCGTCCTGCGGCTTGCGGCGCTCGGAGATGTCGAGGTCGCACATGATCTTGATGCGCGCGATCATCGCGTTGCGGTAGGTGTGCGGCAGCTCCAGGTAGGGCTGAAGCACGCCGTCGCGGCGGAAGCGGATCTTGAGCTTCTCGCGGCCCGGGTAGGTCTCGATGTGGATGTCGGACACGCCCTGGGCGTGCGCCTCGCTGATCATCGTGTTGATGAGGCGCACCAGCGAGTTGTCGCTCTGCTCGATGGCCGGCTCGTCCTCGCGCGACGAGCGCTCGCTGCTGTCGCGCTCCAGGCTCTCGATGAGCTTGTTGGAGCTCTCCAGCGTGAAGTCGGGCGTGAGGTCGGGCAGCGGGTCGATGCTGCTGCGCGAGATGGCCTCGCTGCCGAAGCGGTCGAAGGTGGTCGGGATGGCGAACTGCAGCGTGCCCAGCCGGGTCAGCGTGGGCACGACCTTGAGCTGCGTGATGAACTCGACCTCGTCGATGGCCTCGCGGCGCGTCGGGTCTTCCATCGCGACGATGAGGCGGCCCTCGCGCAGCACCAGCGGCAGCATCTCCAGCCGCTTGGCGACGGCGAACGGCAGCTTGCGCACGGCGTCGGGCTCGATGGCGAAGTTTTCCACGTCGACGACCGGGTAGCCCATCTTGCGCGCCAGCGCCGACTGCAGCTGCGCCCGGCTGATGACGCCCTTGCGCACCAGCAGCTCGCCCAGCGGCACCGAGCGGTCGTCGCGCTGCTGCACCAGTGCCACCTCCAGCTGCTCGGGCGTCACCAGCTCCAGCGCCAGCAGCGCCTCGCCGATGCGCACCATGGGCATCTTGGCCTGCTGTTCGATGGCGCGCAGCAACTGCTCGGCCGTGACGATCTGCTGCTCGACGAGGATGTCGCCGACGCGCTTCTGGCGCAGGCCGGTCTGCTCGACGGCGGCGGCCGCGAGCTGCTCCTGCGTGACGAGCTGCTCCTTGAGCAGCAGGTCGCCGATGCGCTCGCCGACCTCGAAATGCGCCAGCACCTCGCGCGGGATGAAGACGCGGCGCACCGAGTCGTCGCTGTCGGACAGCGGCGGAAAAAGGAACAGGCCCAGCTTGTCGTGCTGGTGGCTGATGGTGACGCCCTTGAGCTCGTCGCCGCCGTTGAAGACGAGGCGGAAGTCGCTGCGCGGGCGCTGGTCGACGCTGAGCGGCGCGGCCAGATCGCTGTCGTCGCGCGGCGGCACGGCGATGGCGCGCAGCAGCTTGATGGCGCGGAACTGGCTGAATTTCAGCGGCATGCTGTTGCGCGCCGGCGGCACGTTGATGCGCACGGTGCGCTCGACGGCGTCCAGCGCCAGCAGCTGGCCGTTGCTGCGGCTGTTGTTCAGGCCCAGGATCTCGCAGGCCTCGGCGCCGGTCTGCGGCTGCGGCGTCGGGTAAGCCGCGTAGGGAGGGCTGGGCCAGAGGAAGCCCGGTGGCGGCTCGGCACTGGCCGTGGCGTCGCCATGGGGCCAGGGCAGTGGCTCGGACGGGTCGGTCATGGCGGCTGATTATGGAGGCCCGGCGACGGGGTGCCGGGCCCAAAAACGGCACGGATCGGCGGCATTCCGGACAATGGCCGCATGAACATCCTGCTCACCGGCTTCGAGCCCTTTGGCGGCGAGGCGATCAATCCGTCCTGGGAAGTGGCGCGCGCGCTGCACGGCCAGCTCATCGCCGGCGCGCTGGTGCAGGCGCGCTGCCTGCCCACCACGTTTGACGGCGCGCCCGAGGCGCTGGCGCGGGCGCTGGACGAGCTGCAACCCGGGCTCGTCATCGCGCTGGGCCAGGCCAGCGGCCGCAGCGAGGTGTCCATCGAGCGCGTGGCCGTCAACCTCATCGATGCGCGCATCGCCGACAACGCCGGCCAGCGCCCGCAGGACGTGCCGGTGCGCGCCGGCGCGCCCGCGGCCTACTTCTCGACGTTGCCCATCAAGCCCATGCGCGACGCGCTGCGGGCGGCGGGTGTGCCGGCGGGGCTGTCGCTGTCGGCGGGTGCCTTCGTCTGCAACCAGCTGTTCTTCGAGCTGCAGTACCGGCTGGCGGGCAAGGGGGTGCCCAGCGGCTTCATCCATCTGCCGGCGCTGCCGGAGCAGGCCGCCCGCACCCAGCCCGCGGTGCCCAGCATGGGGCTGGCGGTGCAGGTGGATGCCATCCGGCTCGCGCTGGCCGTCGCGCTGGCGCCGCCGTCGGCCCCGGCCGCGCCGGACGAGGGCGCGCCCACCAGCTGATCAGTCTTCGCTGTAGTGGCGCCAGCGCGCGCTGGCCTGGCGCATCAGCGCCACCTGGCGCGCAAAGCGCCGGCAGTTGCCGCACGCGCGCTGGTGCAGCCGCAGCGACAGCCGCTCGGCCAGCGGCAGGGTGCGGTCCTCGCCGCCCAGCAGGATCTTGGTTGCCTCACGGCAGGTGATCATCAGCTTGATCAAGTGGTGCTCCGCGTCGTGCCGAACCAGCCCGTCTGCAGGCATTCCCGCAGCCTTAGGCGGGCGCGGTGCAGCATGACCCACAGGTTGGTCGGCGTGATCGCCAATTCCTTACAGATCTCGTCCGACTCCAGCTCCAGCCACTCGCGCATCATGAAAAGCCGCCCCTGCTGGCCCGGCAGCTTGTCCACGCAGGCCTCCAGCACCTTCATGAAGTCCAGCTGCCGCAGCGCGTCCTCGGGGTTGCCCCAGTCGTGCTGCGTCTCGCGCCAGTGGCCGTCGGCGGCGAACAGCAGGTCGTCCAGATCCTCGCCGTCGTCGGTGGAGGCGCTGGTCGACAGCTCGCGGCTGTTGCGGCGGATCTGGTCGACCAGCTTGTGCTTGAGGATGCCGATGAGCCAGGTCTTGAGCTGGCTGTGGCCGCCGAAGGCCTGCGGCTTCTCCAGCGCCGCCAGCAGCGTTTCGGACACGGCATCCTCCGCCCACGCGTCGTTGCGCAACTGCAGCCGCGCGTACTTCATCAGCACGGGGCGCAGCGCTTCGATCTGGCGGCAGTGGTCGGGCGACGCGGTCATGGCGGCGCGCAGTGTAAGGACTTGGCGCCGTCTTGCGACTTCGTGTTCGCCGCCGCATCATCGGCCGCTTTTTGAACCACCCTCTTTGACTGGAGCTCCCCCATGAAGAACCCCGCCCTCGTGTCCTCCGCCCTGGCCGCCGCACTGTCGCTGGGCCTTGTCGCCCAGGCCCAGGCCGCCGACGCCGGCAAGGAAAAGTGCTATGGCATCGCCAAGGCCGGCCAGAACGACTGCGCCTCGGCCAACGGCAGCCACTCCTGCGCCGGCCAGGCCAAGACCGACAAGGACGCCAACGAATGGAAGTACGTTGCCAAGGGCACGTGCGAGAAGGAAGGCGGCTCGACCAAGCCGGCCGCCAAGAAGTAAGCGTGGGCACGGCGCCTGAAGCCTGCGTCGGCATCGGCTGGCGCCAGCCCCATTACGAGACCTTGCTGGCCCGGCGCCCCGCGCTGGGCTTCATCGAGGTCCATTCGGAGAACTTCTTCGCCGACGGCGGCCTCACGCTGGCCGTGCTGGACGCCGGCCGCGAGGCCTATGACGTCAGCCTGCACGGTGTGGGCCTGGCGCTGGGTTCGGCGGCCGGGCTGGACGAGCAGCACCTGGCGCGCCTGGCTCGGCTCGTCGAGCGCGTGCAGCCGCGCTGGGTGTCGGACCACGCCTGCTTCGCCCGCGTCGGCTCGGGGCTGCACGCGGCGGACCTGCTGCCCATCCCGTTCAACGACGAATCGCTGGCGCTGATGGCCCGGCACGTCGAGCAGGTGCAGCAGCGCCTGCGCTGGCCCGTGCTGGTGGAGAACATCAGCGCCTATGCCGGCTGGGCGGGAGACACGCTGGCCGAGCCCGAGTTCTTCAACCTGCTGACGCAGCGCAGCGGCTGCGGCCTGCTGCTGGACGTCAACAACCTGGTCGTCAACGCGCGCAACGACGGGCTGGCTCCCGAGGCCGCCGCGCGCGAGGCGATGCGCTGGGTGGATGCGATCCGGCCCGGCAGCGTCGGCGAGATCCACGTGGCCGGGCACTGCGAGCAGACCGACGGACTCGTCATCGACGACCACGGCAGCCGCGTGCGCGACGAGGTCTGGCAGGTCTACGCGCATGCGATCCGGCGCTTCGGTCCCACACCGACGCTCATCGAATGGGACACGGCCGTGCCGGAGCTGGACGTGCTGCTGGACGAGGCTGGCCGGGCGAGGGCGGCGGCATGCTGACGCAGCAGCAGGCCTTCGTCGACGCGCTGCTGGGCCGTGCCGAAGCGCCGGCCGGGCTGACCGGTGCCGAACGCGGCCTCGCGGCCTACCGCAACAACCTGAGGGCCTTGTCGGCCCAGGCGCTGGCCGTGGCGTTCGGCCGCCTGCGCGACGCGCTGGGCGAGGACGAGTTCGCGTCGCTGGCCTGGACGTTCTGGCGTCACCATCCGCCCGAGAGCGGTGACCTGGCGCAGTGGGGCGGGGCGCTGGCGGCCTTCCTCATCGAACGCGCCGGCGAAGACTCGGGCCTGCCCGACCTGGCCCGGCTGGACTGGGCCTCGCACCGGGCCGAACGCGCGGCCGATGCGGCGCTGGACGCCGACTCCCTCGCGCTGTTGGCCACCACGCCGCCCGAGCAGCTGTGGCTGCAACTGCGCCCCGGTGTCGCGGTGCTGGCGCAGCACGGCGGGCCGGTGCTGGTGTGGCGCCAGGGCTGGCGCGCGGTGTCGCAGCCGCTGCCGCCGGCGGAGGCCGCGTTCATGCAGGCGCTGCTGGACGGCGTGAATCTTGCCGACGCGCTGGTGAAAGGTTCGGCGCCCGAGACCGACTTCGACTTCGGCGCCTGGCTGCAAGCCGCGCTGCAGAACGCCTGGCTGCAAGGGGCCAGGTCTGCACCTCCGAACCGGACACCTCCGCCATGAACGCTCTGATCTCCGCCGCGCTGCGCTCCTTCATCGACCCGGGCGTGCCGCCCAGCCGCCTGCCGGCGCCGCTGGATGCGGCCGTCAGCCACCTGCAGTCCGTCGCGCTGCTGGCGGCGCGGCTGTACGTGGCGCAGGTGTTCTTCCTGTCGGGCCTGACCAAGCTGCGCGACTGGTCGTCCACGCTGGCCTTGTTCAACGACGTCTACCAGGTGCCGCTGCTGCCGCCGGTGCTGGCGGCCTACCTGGGCACGGCCGGCGAGCTCGTGCTGCCGGTGCTGCTGGTGCTGGGCCTGGCCGGGCGCTTCGCCGGCGCGGGGCTGTTCGTCGTGAACCTGATGGCGGCGCTGTCGCTGTCGGCCGACGACTTCTCGCCGGCCGCCGAGGCGCAGCACACGCTGTGGGGCGTGCTGGCCGTCGTCATCGCGCTGTGGGGCGCGGGGCGCTGGTCGGTGGACCGCTGGCTGGCTACTCGCGCGGCCTGAAGCTCAGGATCAGCACCGCCGGCACGCGGCCGTCGGTGTCACGCGGCAGCGTCTCGGCCTTCTCGACGGCGCGCAGCACGGCGCGGTCCCAGTCGGGGTCGGCGCTGGGCTTGAGGATCTTGCTGCCGAGGATGCGGCCGTCCGGCGCCAGTGCGACCTGGACTTCGGTGGTCGGGTTGGACGCGCTGTCTTCCGCATAGATGATCAGCGGGCGGATCTTGCCCTTCACGCGGCCCACCCAGCCGGCAGACGGCGCGGCGTTCTGCGCCGCGTTGCCGGTGGACCCCGGCGTGCCGCCGGCCATGCCTTGGATGCGGCGCAGGAACTCCTGGCGCTGCGCCTCGCGCTTGGCGTCGGCCTCCCGGGCTTCCTTCGCCTCCTTGGCGTCCTTGGCTGCCTTGTCCTTCTTGCGGTCGGCCTCGTCCTTGGCGGCCTTCTCCTTGGCCAGCTTGTCCTTGGCTTCCTTCTCCTTGGCCGCCTTCTCTTTTTCCAGGCGTTCGAGCTTGGCCGCGGCTTCTTCGCGGGCCTTCTCTTCCTTGCGCTTCTTTTCCTTGGCGATGGCGATCTCCGCCTCGCGCTGCTCGGCGGCGGCTTCCTCGGCGGCCTGCTGCCGGGCCTTCAGGTCGGGCTTGGGCGCCTCGGGCTCGGGTTCCGGCGGCGCTTCCTCGCGCGGCGCGGCGACCTGAGGAATGGACGACCACAGCTCGGCCTCGAAGGCCGGCTCCGAGTCGCTGCGCCAGTGCAGGCCGTAGCTGAGCGCGAGGATCAGCAGGCCGTGCGCGATCAGCGCGAACAGCAGTCCGCGGCCGATGCCGGCGACCTCGGGGGGGCGCAACGTCGCGGCAGCCGTCATGTCACTTCGCGGCGGCGCCGCTCTTCACGGCCAGGCCCACGCGCTGCACGCCGGCGCGCTGCAGCGTGTCCATCACCTGCACGACGGCCTCGTACTTGACGTTCTTGTCGGCGGAGATGACGACCGGGTTGCTGGCGTTGCTGCCCTGCGCCTTCTTCACGCGCTCGGCCAGCCGGTTCGCCGGGATGCTCTCGGGCTCCAGCTGGTCGACCTTGATCTTCAGCCGCTCGTCGGTGCCGACGATGACCTGGATGACGTGCTCGGGCTGCTGCTTGCTCTTGCCCACGCTGGGCAGGTCCACGAGGCCGGTGGTGATCAGCGGCGCGCTGACCATGAAGATGATCAGCAGCACCAGCATCACGTCGATGAACGGGACCATGTT